>NZ_AJZM02000100.1 GCF_000272405.2 Vibrio tasmaniensis 1F-187 | reverse complement strand
GTAATAAGATATCAGAGGAAAGTCTTAATAGTAAAGAAAGTTTTGTTTTTAAATATCTTATTGAGCATTCATCGATATCAAACCCTCAATCTGCTAGAGATGTTGAAAAGTCATTTAAATTACACTTCGATGAAGAGTTCAGCTTGTACGCTTTAAAGAACATTATTGCTTCGATAAGAAAAAAGTATAGGAATCTGTGTAAGAAAGCCAAAATTAACAATAATAGTGAACTTATCTCGAACCTTTATAAGGTTGGTTATTTTATCGACCTAGATAAAAGTACAACCAACCGTATAACACCAAAATACAACATCAACCAATTCAAGCTCAGCCATATCGAGATGTTGAAGCTGATGCTCAACACTTACCAAAAAGAGTTGATCAGAGGCTTTATAGCCGTTTGTACCGTTTCTTCATTTTTTTTGTTCGTTGTCTACTTCTTCCAAATCCTTTATACAACGAAAATTGCAGATGAATACAGTAAAAACGCAAAGCAAATAGTAGAGGAAGTAATGAACTATGGCTGTGATAGCGAAGTTGCAGTGTACGCATTGAGGCACTCACTTAACCTGGATTCTGTTTTGATGACAACGCCTTATGGTTCATGCTACATATCCAAAACACAATCAAAAATGGTTGAACTAGACCAAATTGAAAACTTTGACGATAGCCTAGATTTTGCTTATTCACGCTTCTCAGACCCCAAAGAGGACATCGAACTCATTGCGCGTATTTCTAAATGGTCTATTGAAGCTAGATATAAGAACTCATTACTCCCTCTTTTGGTTGATTCAGTTTCCATACAAAAAAATGGTCACTACATATTAAACCTAGGCGAAAACAGTCAGCCGATTTATCAAGCCCCACTTCCAACCGGTGCAACCATCACTTTCTACAGTGATGATATTGTGCTTCTGTGGGTCATTTTTTCTCTGGTGATCGCCACGCTACTTTATCGCTCATATATTCTTGGCTTTGGCATTTACCTGCTTCGTTGGCGACACATATCCTTCGAGGAAGAGCCCATAATCAACACTGACGACAATAGCGTTTTATATTACGAGTTATTGTCTAGAGTGCGTAACGTAGGCGTTCTGAGTTTCATCAACACCATGAGACGTACTAATTTGTTGACCTTTCATACTATTTTAATCATTGAAACAGTAAAAAAAGCGAAGTTAGACAATAGCCATGATATCTACGGTGTCAATGTGTGCCCGAGTGCGTTGGTGGGATCTAACTTTACAAAGCTCAAAGAGCATTTAGTCACGATGGAAGCGAATGAGTTTGTCGTAGAAATAACAGAGTATTCAAACATTGGCTATGGCTATGAGGTCATCGACAACATCAAAATGATCAAAGATCTTGGAATCACCATCGCGCTAGACGACTTTGGTACAGGTAACAACAACATTGAAATAATTAGTGCTATCTCTCCGACCTACCTAAAACTGGATCGTTGTTTTGTTAAAGACATTGAGTCAGGAGATTATCATCAAGGAGTATTGCTTAATATATCGGAGATTGGACGCTTATCAAACATCACGATGATTTATGAAGGTGTCGAGACGCGCAGGCAGCAATATATCTTATGTCAGTTAGGCTACAACCTACATCAAGGTTATCTGTACAGTAGACCTAGTCACTCGGAGGAGTAATTATCTACCACCTCATTTAAATATTGATGACCTCCCTTTTCTTGTTTAATTGCCATTGATCATACAACGACTTGAGAGCCCACAAGGAAGTAGGCTTCAAGCGTTCTCATAACCCAATACATTTCTCTCAAACATAAAAATATACTCTTCATTTTTATAAAAACCTTGCCAATCTGAATAAAAAGTTTAGTGTTATACACATGTATATCACCATGCAGTTTTAATTATGACCGAATGGAAAGACGACCAACCGATCTTTAGGCAGCTAGCGGCAAAGATCAGTGACCAAATTCTTCAAGGTGTTTGGTTAGAGCAACAAGCACTGCCCTCTGTGCGTGCGGTTGCCGCCGATCTCAAGATCAACCACCTTACTGTCATGAAAAGCTACCAGTTACTGGTGGATGAAGGCTTGGTAGAGAAAAAACGCGGCCAAGGTATGTATGTCGCAGAAGGGGCACTTCAAAAATTGAAAGAGTCCGCACATCAATCATTCATCAACACACAGATCCCAGCCATCGCTGAGACGCTAGGCATCATTGATATGAGTGTCGAAGAACTCGTGAAACAGCTAGAACAACATATAAAGGACAAGTCATGAGTACTTTACTTTCAGTGAAAAACGTAACCAAAACCTATTCAAATCAAGTGGGTGTCGAGAACATCAGCTTTGAGTTAAAACCGGGGCAAGTGCTTGGTCTGCTAGGCCACAATGGCGCAGGGAAATCGACTCTGATCAAATCACTGCTTGGCGGACACAGCTATCAAGGTGAGATAGAAGTTAACGGCTATCACCCTATCCACCAGCATGCAGAACTCATGTTGCACTTATCGTACATTTCAGATGTGAACGTATTGCCTGAGTGGATGACAGTAAAGCAACTGCTTCGATACACACAAGGCGTTCACCCAAGCTTCAACAAGCAAAAAGCAGAACAAACGTTAAGTAGCACCAACATTAAGCTGACTTCGACTATCAAGCAGCTTTCTAAAGGAATGAAGGTACAACTTCACCTTGCGATCATCATCGCGACCGACACTCAAGTGTTGATCTTAGATGAGCCAACGCTAGGTCTAGATCTGCTCTACCGCGATACTTTTTATCGCCACCTCCTAGAGTGGTTCCATGACGGCGAACGCGCGATGATCATTGCCAGCCATGAGGTTTCAGAGATTGAACACCTATTAACGGATGTATTGATTCTAAAACAAGGCCACTGTGTGCTGCAAAAGAGCATGGAAGACATCGAAAACGACTATTTCATTATCGATGTCGCAAACAACCACTCAAGTGAAATCCAGAAACTCAATCCTCTGACCTCACAGCCTGGGCTAGGAACCACTAAGTGGTTATTGGAAGGCCAATATAAAGCGCAAGTTGAATCATTGGGTAACATCTACAACGTTGGTCTCGCAGACCTATTCCTTGCAACACAGACGGAGAAGGCATAATGCACCCAACTTTTTATATGCTAGAAAAAGAACTGATCGAGCACAAAATTAACACTCGATTACCTCTATTTATCGCGTTATGTGGTTTCTTGCTGTTCGTTAGTTTGTTTTTCAATGGCGCAGCGCAGCATGAGTTTTTCTTCCAAATGGAAGTGAATGGTGACGTAAGCGACATACACAGAGAGTTCGCACAAGACCTCAACTCAGTGATCTACTTTGGTGCTGGCCTTATTTCACTCATACTTTCGACGCTTTACATCCCTAAAACACTGCGTAAAGAGCGCCAAGAAGGAAGCTCGATGTTTTGGAGAAGTATGCCAGTATCCAATGCCATGACTCACGGCGTTAAGCTAGGCTTCGGTCTAGTGGTTATTCCGGCTATCTGCGCGCTATTAGTTCTATTCGCTGACTTCCTATTCTGGATATTGAACGTCTCAAGCGAACAACAATTGGCATTGATAGTAGAGCAGCAATCACTGTTTTATGTGCTGAGCAATTGGTTGGTATTCTTTGGGCGAATGATGTTAGTTGCACTGGTTTTATTGCCACTAGCAACCGTTACCCTGGCAATTTCGCAGTTAGTGAATTCTCCACTGCTTGTCATTTTTATCTCAAGCTATGCGATTAAGTTACTCTCGGTCGCCGTATTTGGATTCTATGGCATCAATGACTTCTTCTCTCTCATCGCATCACTACCAATAAAGGTACTAACGGCGAGCAACCCATTCAGTGCGATTGCAGAAGCGCCGGTTTTGTCTTTGGGTATTTATGTGCTGATTGGTGTTGGCGGCTATCTGCTGAGCCTAAAGCTAAATAGAACGGACGATGTGAGCTTGAAGACGCTGTTCCAACGATAGAGTCACTTATTCTGAGCCCTCAACGGGTAACCAAATCAGATATCAAAATCTAAATCTAAATCAAAGCTTCTGAGAAATCGGGAGCTTTTTTATTGGCCGCTGTTTTATTGTTAGGTGCTTTGAATTCTAACAACGGTTTTCGTGATAGAGGCAAAGGTACGGATTGGTGGTTGGTTTTGGTTTTGCTTCAGAGTGCTGAGCGGGTAAAGATAAACTAGGAGGTATTAATGAGCTGACATTGAATTGCATTACTGTTAATGCCTCCCAGCTCTTTGGGGGGTAATTTCTTTAGTCGCCGACCAGATGAAGGTCCTTGAGAGTGCTAATGAAATCGGTTTGTAGCGTTTTACATTTTATCAAGCTTTTAAGCTTTACGATTTAAAGCTTATTTCTTTGATGCTTCTTTTGACGTGTCTTTCCAGTATTGGATACGAACGCGATGAAGCTGTGCTCTTCTCATTTTTTTCATAAGGGATATTTCCTTTTCTTTAACTGCTCTTCATGAGCTATTTTTATTGCCAACCATTCGAATCTAACGGTGTTTGATGTCCAGATCAATGATACAAGTCACAAAATATATAGAGTTTCGAGTACCATTTACATCAAAGTATGACCTAGTTATCAACTATGGCTCAATTCAATCTCTTAAGCCGTTGTTCGAAATTTAGATTAGTTCTCTCAGATGACAAATTCATTTCAGTATCAATACAGTTCAGTGATACGTATTTCATATACCGGACTAACACAGATTTAGTTCCAGCATCTTATCTTTTATTACTCACCCCACCCATAAAGTTACAGCGTAACTAAATGTACATTCACTGTGAACAAATAGTCGCCACATTAGCCTATACGTCACAACATCAAAATGGGATTATGTTTGTAACGGATAGAGCTTTTGATAGAAAAAAGCCGTAATGGACAAAATTAAATAGGCGTAATTAAATGGACGTAATTATGAGTAAAGTAATTCTGCAAGGGCATATTCTAGTGCCAGACAACGACCTAAAAGCCGTCACACAAGCCTTGGTTGTACACAAAGAACTGACACTGGAAGAACCTGGTTGTATTGCGTTTCGAGTCAGTCAGAGCACGCTTCAACCTAATCGCTTTGAAGTGTATGAAGAATTCACTAGCCGAGAAGCATTCGAAGCGCACCAACAGCGAGTAAAAACGTCTGAATGGAGTGAAACCTCCAAGAACGTGACACGTCATTACCAAGTCACCGATGTTCCGACATCATAATGATACATCCGCTAGCCAACAGTATCGTCACGTTGATCAAGCAAGATCCCTTACGAATGCAGGTTTTAGACTGTGTCGCTCAGCTGGATTTGCCGCAGTGCTATGTTGCTGCGGGCTTTGTGAGAAACCTCGTTTGGGATCACTTGCATGACTTTGACTCCCCGACGCCTCTCAATGATATTGATGTGATCTACTTTGATACCATTGATACCTCCTACGAATCGGATCTTCGATACGAGGCTCAGCTTAAACAACGCTTACCTGAATTGAATTGGCAAGTTCGCAATCAAGCCAACATGCACACCAGAAATGGGGATGAACCTTACCAAGGCTCATTGGATGCGATGCGTTACTGGCCAGAGAAAGAAACCACAGTCGCCGTCAAGCAAAGCCCGACAGGGGAAATCGAGTGCATTTCGGCTTTTGGTTTAGAGAGTTTGTTTGATTTAAAGATCACACCGAATCCCAATCGCAGCAGAGACGTGTTTGATCAACGAGTTCAGTCCAAAAACTGGTTAACTCATTGGCCGAAGTTAACTATTGGTTGTTTGAGTCTCAAAGGGTCCTTTGTCGCTCGTACTAATTAGTCGCAAATTTTATACATTAATATGTTTAATATAAACTATGGTTAATATTAGCTCACATCCATATAAGGTAGCTATTATGTCGATTTTACGTGCGTTACTGATACTTATAAGCTTAGTTATCATTGGGTGTGCTGATACACATAAACTTCAGGTTACGGATGTAAACTCGACAGCTAAATTTGAAACAAGTGATTCAGTTTTAATCGGCCGCTCAAAGAATGGGGAATATGGGAAGCACTATTATTCAGGCTCAGGACTAATGGTGAGTAAAGCTCTTCAATCAGAGTTATTCACAAAACTAAACAACGTCGCAATCGCTAACCAAGCAGCTGATTACAATTTTGTCCTTGAATATGCGAAAAGCAATGAGTTCGACTACTTAATTTTTCCTACCATATTACACTGGGAAGATCGCGCGACTGAATGGTCAGCAAAGCCAGATAAAGTAAGCGTAAAAATTACAGTTGTTGATGTTAAAACAAAAGTAATTATTAAGTCTGGCATAATCGAAGGAAAAAGCGGGCTAGCTACCTTTGGCGGTGACCACCCACAAGATTTATTGTCAGAGCCGGTCAGCGAATTTATGGCTAGCCTATTAAATTAATTATCGTGGTGATTCAATAATTGAGCTCTATTGCGTAGACAACATCAACTCTACCTTATGACACCGTAGTTAGCATGGTTAACCTATGTCGAATCAAACTTTGCCTCTGTACTAAAACCATTGACTAAAAGCCCAATCAGATCGAACATGCCCCCACTTGCTTCGCTTAATAATTTATTAGCTTAGTAAGTTAGTGACTAACCAGCTCATCAACCGCGCGTGGCGACTAGCTGCTACGCTCTCTCGTCATACTGAGTAACGACCATGAACCAACAATACATGCTGCAAGCACTCAAAGCTTCGCGCCAAGCCCTACCCGATTGCCAACCAAACCCGCCTGTGGGTTGTATTTTGGTGAAAAACGATAAGGTGGTGTCTGTTGGATATACGCAAAAGGTCGGTGGAAACCACGCCGAGGTTGAAGCACTGAATGGCTATGACTGCGAAACGGATGGAGAAATGGAAGGCGTTACCGCTTACGTAACTTTAGAGCCATGTTCATTTGTTGGCAGAACACCCGCTTGCGCAAGTACATTGGTTAAAGCAGGTATAAAACACGTAGTAGTGGCGATGCTAGACCCAGACCCTCGCAATAATGGTCGTGGTGTGGCGATACTTGAATCGCACGGCGTGAAAGTGGATGTAGGGCTATGCCAAGCACAAGTGAGCGCCTTTTTAACCCCTTACCTTGGTAAGTCCTAGATCTAAACAGCCAGTATTAGCTCAATTTCACTCGGTAAAGTGGGTTTACTGGTTTGTCGACAAAATACGACCAGATATGATCGTAGACCGCATGTTGATTAGGAAACGGCGCTAACGCTTTTGCCTCTTCTAAATTGCACCAGCGGTACTCGGTGTGTTCATCATTCAGTTCAATCGCTTGGTTGGGCGAGCATAGCACTGCAAACACAGGGATTAGCTGAATCACATTTACATGCGCCTCGTAAAACTGCTCCAGAAACTGCGCGTTATACAGAGCTTCCACCTTAATTTGGGTCTCTTCTTCAAACTCGCGCACGATAGCTTGCCAGCCTGTTTCACCTGCTTCAATCGAGCCTGCGACGTGGCACCAAAACTCACCTTTAACACGCTTCATTAATAGCATTTTCATTTGTCCGTTGATCTCTGAAATAGCGACACCGGATACAATCGAAGTGTTGAGTGGAATCATAACGTTACCTTAGTTTTCATAAGAGGGCGGCAAGGCTACCACCCTTGGTTTGTTAAATTGTCTTCTATGATTAAAAACGAGAGGCCACTCATCAATTTATAAACATCAAGCGCAACTCTTGAGGTTTGTATATCTAATAACAACCTTTGTACCCAGTCATTGAGCGATTCTTATTTGAGGCGTATTTCGATAAAGAGTAGAATCGCCGCCTTGTACTGTGTTTCTTCACTTTTGTTTTTAGCGCATCAGTTTTTAGACTCTCACACAGTAGACCCACAACCCTTTATCACCACGATATAAGTATTAATACGACTATGCACTCATCTAAATCAACGCACGACTCAGAAAACAGCCACACACCTGAGCATTGCTTCACTCGTTTTCAACAGCCGATCGAGTCATATTCGTTGCCTGAGCGTTTCACATTCCCGTTCTACTACGAACCGCACCCACTGTGTGAAATCGCCTCCCATCAGCTTCAACAATATCTAGAAACACAAACCGACTGGCAACATGACTTCGGCTTAGATTCTGACGCTGGTCGCGGCAAAATGTTTGGTGTGTTGTTGGTGAGAAGCCCAGAAGGTGAGCTTGGTTACTTCTCTGCTTTCTCCGGAAAAATCGCCGACCAAAACCTACTGCCTCACTTTGTGCCACCCGTATTCGACATGTTGAGCAGCGACAGCTTTTTCCATCAAGATACAGCCGACATGATGGCTGTGAATGCGAAATTTAAAGCGCTGCAAGCAAACGCTGAATACCTTGAACTGTGTGAACAATTAGCACAACAAAAAGCACAAGCTGAACAAGCGATTGAAGCTCAGCGTTTATTAATTATCGAAGGCCGAAAAACACGTAAAGAACAGCGTGAACAAGGTAGAGAAAACCTTGATGAGCAAGCCTTCGAACAGCTAAATAACGAGCTAAACAAAGCCAGTGTTGCCGACAAGAATCAGCAGAAATATCTTAAGCTCAACTGGGAACAGAGCCTAAACGAGTTACAAATCAAAGTTGATGTGTTCACTAATCAATTAGCTGAACTCAAAGAGCAAAGAGCGCACCTTTCTCATCAGCTTCAGCACAAACTGTTTTCACAATACGCTTTCCAAAATGCGGAAGGAAACATTGAGGATCTCAACCAGATCTTTGAAGACACACCAAACAAGATACCACCAGCGGGTTCTGGCGAATGTGCCGCTCCCAAGCTGCTGCAATACGCGTATTTGAACGGTTACACACCGCTGGCATTGGCTGAATTTTGGTGGGGTCGTTCACCGAAATCGGAAATCCGTAAGCACAAGAAATACTACGCGTCTTGCCAAAGTAAGTGTGTACCGATTTTAGGCCATATGATGAAAGGCTTGGAAGTCGATCCCAACCCATTGCTAGAGAACCCAGCAGAAGGCAAAGACCTCGATATCCTGTTCCAAGACGATCACATCGTTGTGGTACACAAACCAGCAGGTTTTCTATCCGTACCGGGTAAAACCATAAAAGATTCGGCCTACACTCGTGTTCAAGAAATGCATCCCGATGTTGAAGGGCCATTTGTTATCCACCGCTTGGATATGGCGACCTCTGGCATTCTAATATTTGCGCTTACACGACGTGCGAACAAAAGCCTACAGAAGCAGTTCATTACTCGTGAAGTTGAGAAGCGTTACGTGGCAATGATAGAAGGCGTTTTAGAGCAAGATGAAGGTTATGTTCGCTTACCACTACGTGGAGATTTATACGATCGTCCTCGTCAGATTGTCTGCTTCGAACACGGCAAGCCTGCTGAAACGAAATGGGAAGTGATTGAGCGAAGCCAAGACACAACAAAGGTTTATCTGCACCCGAAAACGGGCCGCACACACCAATTACGTGTTCACTGTTCACATGAAGAAGGGCTTAACATGCCTATCGTTGGTGACGGCTTATATGGCAACAAAGCCGACCGACTGCACCTACACGCAGAAAGGCTAGCACTACACCACCCAGTCACCAAAGAGTGGATGGAGTTCCAGTTCGACGCCGAATTCTAAGCGTTAAGACTACTTTCTGCGTTAAGCCTATTTTCTGCGTTGAGCCTAGGAGATAAACCAGAGTCACAAGCCATTTGTGACTCTGCCTCCCTCTTTCTCCTACCCCTTTCGGATAATTCTCCACGCTTATTGCACTACATCAAGGTCCACTTTTTTGAGACGAGTAGCATGCGCCTCTTCTTCTTTCCTTGAGGCCTTTGATATGTCATCAGCTGCTTGGAATATACAATCCAACACAACTACGTCTTCCGTGATCGCTTCGCAAGCACTAAGCTTGAAACCACTCACAAACAAAAAGCCAGATTTAAACTCGGCAATGCTCAATCTAATTGAAGAAGTGAAAAACGAACTCCCTCTTTACGAGTCGGAGACGTTTATCTGTGGCCCAAAAGGAAACTGCGCCGGTTGTTCTAAGAAACTACTGGAGATGGTCGACAGTGAATTGATGTACTGGGAACACAGTATTTCAATCGGCCAAGGCCCTAACTTCGAAGAATTACGCCGTTTTGGTAAGCTATGCAGTAGTGTTAGACGCGGCCTAGAACGCAACGGCTTGGTAGAAAAGCGCCCAAAGAAAAGATAACCAGCTAACTCACAGCTACTACAAGCTTTCGATGAGCATTACAAACTATCTATCCGCACTACAATCTATCGATCATCATTGCAATCTAACCTAGTCACTAACAGGTTGAACTCGTTCACTATAAGAGTGATAATATTTTGTAATACAATA
Source organism: Vibrio tasmaniensis 1F-187 (assembly GCF_000272405.2). Taxonomy (GTDB): domain Bacteria; phylum Pseudomonadota; class Gammaproteobacteria; order Enterobacterales; family Vibrionaceae; genus Vibrio; species Vibrio tasmaniensis_A. The sequence goes on along the minus strand of NZ_AJZM02000100.1, from coordinate 6,231 downwards.
AGTACCAAGACAAACCATTAGAGATTTTCCGCCAAGTTCTTGAGCGAATCCATCCTTCATGTCTAGCGTGTCTTAAACCTTCTGAAAGCCAACATCACATCCATTAAAAGCCCTTTATTGGATAGCGGGGAAATACCTTGAAGAAACCACAACCAATACTGGGTAAGACCGGTATGCTATTTTTCCTCGTCATCATCAGTGCGTTTCCTCCATTGACCATCGACCTGTATTTGCCAGCCCTTCCGCAAATGGTTGAGGTGTTCAATACCGACCAATCGATGGTCAACCTAACCCTGAGCAGCTACTTCGTGACCTATGCGGTTGGCCTGTTGTTCTGGGGACCGCTCAGCGAAAAGTTTGGACGTAAGCCGATTCTACTCATTGGCATCGCAAGCTATATGGTGGCGAGCGTATTATGTGCCATGACCAACAGCATTGAGCAGTTGATTGGTGCCCGTATATCCCAAGCCTTTGCGGGCAGTGCCATCACCGTTATCGCAACCGCCATTGTGAAAGACCTTTATGACGGCCGAGAACGTGAAAAGATCATGGCGACTATCATGTCACTGGTGATCATCGCGCCAATGGTTGCGCCTGTATTTGGTGCCTTCTTACTGAAAATTGCGTCTTGGCGAATGATGTTCGTCACCCTCGCCATTTTTGGTGCATTTGCGTCAGTTTTAGCTTGCTGCTATCGAGAAACACTCGAAACCAAATACCAAGGTTCTATGTTCCGCTCATGGGGAAGAATGGGCGTGGTCATGAAAAACCGCTCGTTCCTCAAGCTGCTGGTCATTTTCTCTATCATACCGATGGCATTGATGGGCTTTCTTGCGGCGGGTTCTTATATCTACATCGATCACTTTGGATTGACCGAACAACAGTTTAGTTACGCGTTCGCATTCAATGCATTGTGCGCCTCATTTGGCCCAACAATTTATATGAAGTTGTCCTACAGAATATCAGTTCAAAAGGTCATCTCTGGATGTTTTGCTTTATTGGCGATAGCAGGAATCTTTACCCTAACCATCGGCGACTTGTCCCCTTGGTTCTTTATGTTTATCGCAGCACCAGCGACGCTGATGGTTATCATCATGCGAGTACCGGGTACCAACTTAATGCTGAACCAGCAAGATCATGACACGGGCTCTGCCGTCGCATTGATTCAGTTCTTTAGCATGATTTGTGGCTCGCTTGGCATGGTGTTGGTTTCAATCCGACCAGATTCGCTAATTGAAAACCTAGGCTTTATCCAATTATCGGTGGGAATCCTAGGCGGCTTGATGTGGCTGATGGTCAGAAACAAAGAGTATGTGACTAAGAAACTGAATTAGGGACATCCAAAATAGCTAAGTTGGCACTTAAACACGATTTAGGACGTACTCGATCGTGTTTAAGGTCTCACCCTCACTGGCTTTAGCGCATATTGGCTCCAATCACCTCAATTGGAGTTAAACCATGAAATGGATACATTTACTGTTCACATCCCTACTTTTCCTTTGCACTTCATCCATCGCTTCCGGTGTCGGATTCACTCAAGTCACCTTAGCTGACGATCCTAATCGCCCGCTAAACACTACCATTTGGTATCCCACACAAGATGTATCAGACACAACCTTGATTGGCGATAACCCAGCCTTCATCGGCACGCAAGTCATCAAAGATGGAGAGATTCAATCCGGCACTTTTCCAGTTGTACTGCTATCACACGGCTACCGAGGAAACTGGCGAAACCAAAACTGGTTGGCAACCGAACTTGCGAGTCGTGGCTACATCGTAGCGGCCACTGACCATCCGGGAACCACTTCTTTCGACCAATCCCCGAAGCAAGCAGCGAAATGGTGGGAGAGACCACAAGATATGTCACGCATTCTGGACTACTTGTTATCCGAAATCCCGTGGAAGCAATTTGCTAACGCTGAAAATGTTACCTCAATCGGGCACTCTTTAGGAGGCTGGACAGTGATGCAATTGGCAGGAGCGAAAATAGATAGAGCGACCTTTGAAGCCGAGTGTCTTATATACTCTAACCCGCGTACCTGTGGACTGTCTGATGAATTAGGACTATCACAAGCCCAACCAGCTGAACCAAATGAAAAAGACCTATCAGACCCTAGAATTCAGCGCGTTGTCAGCCTTGATTTGGGGCTTGCTCGTAGCTTTTCGCTACAAAGCTTAAATAACATTACAGTGCCAACCTTAATATTGGCTGCAGGAATTGATATTGGCGACTTACCCCAGGCATTAGAGTCTGGCTACATTGCTGAGCACATGCCTCTTAATTTAAGACGCTATAAGGTCTATGAAAGCGCCACCCATTTCAGCTTCATTCAAAGCTGTAAACCTGGGGCAATACCGATGCTTGAAGAAGAAGTCCCAGGCGATGGCATTATTTGTAAAGATGGCGTTGGTACATCACGCGACCAGCTACATCAATTGATCTTAAACGACATCATTAGCTTTCTGAACTGATAAACATAAAGCAAACACACTTAATCTAACACTTGTGGCGAACTTCGGTACTCACTCGGAGTTTGCCTAGTTATCCTTGAAAACTCTCGATTGAAATTGGACTTGGTCTGAAAGCCTGAACTAAGGAAGATGTCAGTTATCGCTTCATCACTTTGCTTCAGGAGAGTCTTAGCGTGCTCAATTCGATAGGCATTGATCACCTTCGAAATATTCTCATTATGAGTTTGGTTAACCGCAGACGATATTTTTCGAGCTGGGATACCTAGCTTTCTCGCCACTCGATTGAGGGACAAATCAGGATCCTTGAACACCTGATGATCCTTCATTAATGCATCAAACTTAGCGACGATTTGCGGGACTTCTTCATCGACTTTTAAGCTTCTCGACGATCCCGCAGATACATCAATGTCTTCAGGAGAATAGCTTGGTGTTGTCAGTTCACTCTGCTGTTGGTTTTGTTCCTGAATCGGAGACGTACTGGTGCTGACAACAATCACAGTCCCAACAATCGCAGGAATAAGAACTAAGTAGCTAATAGATAAGATCAAGTCTGTGTGTTGTGCGTTGAGTAGCAAAATATCATACGAGATAATGCTATCCACGAGAGCTGAAAACAGTAAGGCTATACCAGCCGTACGCTCTGCATACAAAACATTCGATACATCACTCAGCCTGATGTGCTCTGGAAAGTTAAACGATGACTTCAACAACAAGCAGCCATAGCCGAGGTACAACGAGATCAACAATAGATCAATCGTTCCATCCCAAATATACGAATAAGAAAAGGAGCCAACCAGAACAACCACTGGGCCTAAGCAATGCAAAAGAGACAAAGGTTCACTTCGATGAACTCCCGCAAAGCAGAGCCATGCAGCCACCGGTACACTTGCCCCTAGAACCGGTTGTAAGAAACGGAACAGTGCAATATCAAACGTCCAACGTAGCCCAACGACAGTAATCATCAACGCACACAACATAATAAACCAAAACGTTTTTTGGCTTGTTTGTGGGTAACGATATCGAAGCAAAACAGCCGTGATAAATAACAACAGAGCAGCAACAAATGGCAGGGGAATTGCGAGCATCAAAGTTCCATTTTAATAACAGAGTATATAGCGTCGATAGCTCAATAAGTATCGATGATAACTTGAACTCATGGTAATTCATTCGCCATATATAATAAAGACTCCTAGTCAGGAGCCTTTACTATCAAAATCAGTGATAACTAAGTTTGGTCAGTTGCTATTAAGCGTTAGCCACTTGGCGCGCTGGGTGTTTGTTAAACACAGCGACTACAGCCACGATTGCAAGTGCAAAACAGTAGTATGAGTTAGACACGATTTCCAAAGGCGATAGGTTGAACACAGAACCTAATAGCAATACCTGAGCACCGTAAGGCAACACACCTTGAATCACACAAGAGAAGATATCCAACAGGCTTGCAGAGCGACGTGGAGATACATTGTTTTCTTCCGCCAATTGACGAGCCACGCTACCAGACACAATAATCGCTACCGTGTTGTTTGCCGTACATAGGTTCACCATAGATACCAAGCCAGCAATACCTAGCTCACTCGCACGGCCATTCGCTTGCTTAGAGTGGGAAGAACCAAACGCACGAATCAAACCGCTCACTAGATTAGTCAGGAACGCCAATCCACCTTGACGACGCATTAGCTCACTCAAACCACCAATCAGCATCGACAGTAAGAAGATCTCTTGCATGTTGCCGAAGCCTGCATAGATATCTTTAGCGTAATCCGTCATACCGTAGTTCTCAATAGAACCTAAACTCACGCCACCCGCCAGTAAGATACCAATCGTCAGCACGACGAATACATTCATACCCGATACCGCAAGAATCAGAATAGTGATGTACGGCAGAACTTTGAGCCACTCAATTGGACCTGTTTCAGGTACCTGAGTTGCCGTGCTATTGAAAGCAAAGATAACGATCGCGATAAGAGCAGCAGGCAGAGCAATACGGATGTTCTCTTTAAACTTGTCTCTCATCTCACAGCCTTGCGAACGTGTCGCGGCAATCGTGGTATCAGAGATGATTGAAAGGTTGTCACCAAACATAGCGCCACTTAGCACCACGCCTGCGGTTAGAGGAATGCTCATGCCAGCTGAGTCAGCAATGCCTAGCGCAACAGGGGCTACCGCAGCGATAGTACCCATAGATGTGCCCATTGCGGTCGCAATGAAAGCTGAAATTAGGAAGATACCCGGTAGGATCATGCTTGTCGGAATCGCCGATAGACCTAGGTTTACCGTTGCGTCCACGCCACCAGACGCTTTAGCCACAGCCGCAAAAGCACCCGCCAATAGGTAGATCATACACATTGCGATAATGTCTTTGTGACCTACTCCACCTAAGAATTGTTCGATAGCGCGGTTCAATTTATCTTTGCTTAGCAACAACGCTAACATCACAGCAGGCAAAGCTGCAATTGGAGCTGGAAGCTGATAGAAAGCAAAATCGACGCCTTGCAGCGACAAGTACGTACCTACGCCAATAAACAACGATAGGAACACGATAAGAGGGATAAGCGCAACTGCCGAAGGGGCAATTACCGCATTAGAATTTTTTGAATTGGACATGGAACATCAACGCAATAGAACAGGAAGATGAGCAGACTAATGTCACACTTAGAGGTTGTCAACGTCTAGACGTCTAAACGCCCAATTTAATGAAAAGTAATAAGCACGCCATTGAACATCACATAATAGAAAAGGCTATTTACTCACCAGTAAATAGCCTTTTGAGAACAGATAGCGTATGCGCAGAAGCTAACTTTTTGCTTACTTAACGCTTTTGCTAAGTTAGCGTTTTTGTTGGAACGTCACTTGGTATTCGCCAATGCCTTCGTAGTGGAAGGTCGTTGGCTTATCGAATTCCATTTCCACGATACCGCAGTAAGAGCCCGTGATAATAGCTTCACCCGCTTGGAAATCAACACCACGACGTGTCATGTAGTTAATCAGCCAGTAAATTGGGCTTGGTGGCAGTGTATTCGGGTGCTTACCGTCGAATGCTTGAATTTGCTCGCCTTGAGTCACTTCAATACTGATCTCTGCAGAAGTGAACGCTTTTTCGCGATCAATCTCAGGGCCAATGAACAGACCTTGGTTTACTAGGCCATCGGCCAGTTTTTCATAGAACTCAGCGCCGCTGTCATCCGCAAAACGAGATTGCATTAACTCAAGTGCCATGTGGCAAGAACCAATTGCTTCGTTGATTTGCTCTTCGCTGTAGCCTTCTTGGTTTGCAGGCAGACTCTTAGCAAGAGTAAATGCAATTTCAGGCTCAACACGCACTACATCGTTGTCTGCAAACAGTTCACAAACTTCGCCTTGTTGAACGCTGCCCGAGAAGATTGGCGCAACAACAAACTTGTCTTCAGCCAGAGGAAGTAAGCACTTCCAACCGCCGACTTTATCGCTTTTCAAATCGATCATTGAAGATTGGATCTTTAGCGCATCTTCCAAGTTATTCGGACGGTACTGTTCGTCCAATCTTGGTGCTTTGGTGCCAGCAACGCGACGACTCAACAGTTCTTCAGCTGCTTGTTTAAATACATTTGTCATATAATACCACCTTTAGTTTTATGACCAGTATAATATCGGATTTTTTAAAGCTTGAATAGACAATTCAACAACGGTGCTACACCGAAAATTCAGCTATAAATTTTCGCATATTCTAGACGCAAACAACTGAAATTATTTTGATTTAATGTCTCGTCCTAAAATACGTTG
>NZ_AJZM02000099.1 GCF_000272405.2 Vibrio tasmaniensis 1F-187 | reverse complement strand
AAAACTTCTGGTGCGGATCACTGTCTCATGCCCCCCACTCCCCATACACCAGCAATAACCCATTCCACCACCTTTAACGATTATCCAGTGATCTACAGTGAGCACGGGCTGTATGAATCCGCCCTTACGAGTATGACCAACCTCTTTGAACAGGCACTAGAGCAGTTTGAGTTCACGTTAGTCATGCATTTGGGGCTATACCTTCCTAAAGACCACCCAGACACCGATTTAACCATCATCAATGACTACATCCACCAGCTTAAAAAGAAACTTAATACAGACTCACTCTATTACTCGTGGCGTAAGCGAGCCGATAAATCCCCCTCACACAATTACCAAGTCATACTCTTGCTTGATTACAACCAGTACTTTGGCTCCGCTATCTGTTGGGATAAACGTAATCAATTAGCCAACCACCTTAAAGAGGCATGGCAAGAGGCTGTACAGAGCCACTACGAAGGCAAAGAGCGTTCATTGGTATTATTTAACGACCGAGGTAACTACGGCTTAGGGACGCGCTGCAAGAGCAAAAGTAGCGTAGTAAAGAACAATGTATTTCACCGCATGAGCCGTCTAGCTGAGGCATGGCAAGAAGAGCATTACTGTTTTGGCTCTAGCGAGGGTTAACCTCACCGCACTTTTTTACAGCGGTGGCTTATCTCATGGGTATATACAAAATACAGGAGCATTCCCAATGAGATTCTTAAGACTAAAAGACGTAATCGCAGCAACAGGGTTAAGCCGTTCAACTATCTACAAGTTTATGGATGAAGAAGTCTTTCCTAAAACCATTCCATTGGGAGGAAGAGCAGTAGCGTGGCTGGAGAGTGAAATCGAAGAATGGATGGAACAGCGTCTAGCACTGCGAGAGAGCCAAGAATAATCCAAGTAGCAGAAAACATACTGACCACATCAACAGGGAGCCCTCGAAGGCTCCCTTTTCAATTAGAGAGAGAAATTAAATGAGTTTTGCAATTTACGTAGATGGCGCAGCACCAAACAATCAACACGGATGCACACAGGGTGGGATTGGTATTGCAGCCTTTAATGAGCACGGTGAACTAGAGTATCAAGATAGCATCACTATCAGACGCAGTACCACCAATGCAAAATTAGAGCTAATGGCCTTAATCGAAGGTCTAGAGTATGCGCAGGATGGCGATGTCATCTACTCAGACAGTGACTTTTGTGTGAAGGGTTATAACGGTTGGTTAGATAACTGGAAGGATAAAGGTTGGCGTAAGTCAGATAAGAAGCCAGTTAAGAACCGTCATCTATGGCAACAAATCGACGAATTGCGTTCACAGAAATACGTAGAGGTGTTTAAGGTCAAGCTCATTCAGGTGATAAAGGTAATGACATGGCAGACTTGTTAGCTGTTGAAGCGGCAGAAGCCGAGTAAGAAGATAGAGCACAGTTTGTTGGCAAACCGCTAGCAGGCTGTGCGGTCGTATTTTTGCTTTATCCCTAGGAACGGTGATTTGTCTTTAGGGTAGCGTTAAGCGTTTTTATAGATAACATATACCTGAAGATGAAGCATTCAATGGCTGCAATTGGGGTGTTTTTTCAGGCTCGACATTGACGATGATAGTGATCATGATGTAGATAAGGATTGTATGATTTATAAATAGAACGATATTAGGACACTACAATCTAGCGTACCGCTGCGCAGACGTTACATTTACTCTTTCTCAGCACCAGCGAAAAGTTACGCTTTGTTGAGTCGACGTGTCAAAGCGACTTTAACTTATGGAAGATAGTTGTAAGTCTGCTTACGTTTACTTTGATGAAGATGTAGAGTCGATTGCTAATATTGCATGTGACTGGGATTAACTTGCCTCGACATGCTTGTTGAATTATTTTGTTTGGTGGCAGTTAGCAAAAATAGAGCTGTACTTCATTAATTAAAAGGTGAACTGTTTATAGTAAAGAGAGCGTTATTATTTCGGGTTTGTTCGCTGATAATGAACACATGAGCCATTATTAGTGAGTAAAACAATGAATCCATTAGACTACACATTCTATACTTTAAACGCCAAACACTACTTACTGGAACCAGAACAAACGATGACGGTAATACAAAGCCAAAGCCAAAGCCGTCCGATCTTGCCTGGGATAGTTTTCTTGGTGGGATTCCTAGTCGGTCAGATTACCCACCTTTATTAATCACGTCCCGTGGCATTATAAGAGGACAACTTTAAGTTAAGTCGCCATATTTCAGAGGGATCCGTTGTATCTAATGAACATGATTTTGAGGTTGACATGGTAGCTTCTCAGTTGTTATCTACGAGTCATCTGCAGCGTTTAAAGCAACTCGAGAAACATTTTTCTCGCAATGAAACTTATGATGTTGATATTGTCTCCCTTGCTGAAATTCTGGCCTGTTCAGAAAGGTACGTGAGTAAGCTAATGGCTTTATTTGAAAACTTTGGGCTTATCCTTTGGGCTTCGGGTCAGGGCCGTGGTCATCGCTCGAAATTGACGCTATTAAAAAGTTTTGAGACCTCACTGCTGGCTCAGTTAGAGCGCATGGCTCGCTCTGGCAGAATGGATCAGGCATTTCGACTAGCCACTCAATTTGGCGAAGTACGTCTGTTTCAAGATCACTTACCTCTCTGGTTAGGGGACGCGCAGCAGGAATTAAAGAAGCAGAATACTTTAATGTATTTAGTCCCTTATGTGCTGCCTGAATGGCACCCTCATTTGGCGCAGTCCGCTCGTTCTATTTTATTGGTCGAAAGCGTCTTCGATACCTTAGTTCGATATAACCCTATTCAGAATGAGATCGTGCCTCATATCGCTCACCAGTTTCATTACAGTGACAAGCAAATCCGTCTCCGCATCCGTAATGACATAATGATGCACAATGGAGAAGTGCTGACACCGGAACTTGTAAAAAAAAATATAGAAATGCGCCTTAGTACGCCACATCCATATCAAATTCTATTTCGTCATGTAGAGGCTATTGACATAGATAAGCAGTGGGTCATTTTCTCTATGCGTCAATCTGACCCAGTTTTCCTGCATTTGTTAGCCGACTCACACAGTGCAATTTTTGATTACCAGGCTTCAAAACCAATTGGGTGTGGGGTATATCGAGTCGAAAGTTTGGAAAAACAATATTGGAGTTTAGTTCGCAATAACCACTATTTTGGTTTTGGTGCCCATATTGAACGAGTAGAATTTTGGTGTAGTGATGCCCAACCTCAAGCGCCTATGCACGTGGCAGAACTGCTCTATTGCGAATCCCAACCTACTCAGCCACAAAAAATCGATCGCAGCGGATGTACTGTTTTACAGTTTCATCATCATGCAGGGGCATTATCCGCTCAAGAAAGAGCCTGGATTGTTCATCATAGTCGACGTTTTACGCTTGGTAGCCAAAAAAGAGCGGCGAATAGCGTGATGGATTGCCATCAAGATAAGGGGTTTCACTTGTTCAATCACGACATGAAACTGCCGACTCGTCCGGTGGTAATTGAAGTGATAGACAGTCATATGAGCGAGTTACAGCCTTTGCTCGATGAGTTATCTCAAAAAGGGGTTGTTTGGCAGGTATGTATTCAAGGACAGTCTCAAGACATTGCTATTGATATCTCCTATGACTGTTACGTTTTTGGTGACGACCTGACATTTCAATATTACGAATGGCTCCTTTGCAGTAATGTGTATAGTCTCTGCTTGCCTGAACGTGGAAAACAAAGCCTATTGACATTTATTGATATGTTTATGCAGGAAAGTAACAACAGTCAAGAGTTTTTGCACAAACTGTATCGAGCGGAGGATTGGCTTATCCAGAACTATTATTATTGCCCTCTATGGCGCAATCATTTCACCGTGACTCGAGCGGACAACTTGTATGGCACAGAAACGAACAATATGGGCGTAATGTCTCTGGTCAATATGTGGTTGGAGTAATCGCTGGTATGGTAGTGTATCTGTAGCGATATGATTTGCAGTGTTTAACGGATAATTAAGGATAAAAATGGACTTTCACCTTTGGCTCAGCTTTGTCGCGGCATCGCTCATTCTTACCGCGACACCAGGGCCTAGCATATTTTTAGGTATTGCACATGCTCTCAGATATGGGCACAAACGCGTGCTATATACCGCCCTTGGGGACATCTCAGCTAACTTTATTCAAATGGTGTTAGTCGCCTTGGGTTTAGGTGTCATCCTTGCCAATTCGGTAGTGGTATTTACTGTCATCAAAGTCTTTGGTGTGATCACCTTGGTTTACATGGGGCTAAAAATACTCCTCGCTAAACCAGCACAAGTTGAGCACTTAAACCTCAACAACTCAGATTTACAGGCCTCAAACAAAAAGTTGTTTTACTCTGGCTTTTTAGTCGCGGCTGGCAATCCCAAAGCCATCCTATTCTTCTCGGCTTTTTTCCCGCAATTCATCAACCCCGACTTACCCGTATTCCCTCAACTCTTAGTGATGTGCCCAACCATGGCGTTGCTTGATTTCAGTTTAGTGATGTTTTATGCGTTTTCGGCCAGACGGATTGTTGATGCGAGCCGACTATCTCTTACCGCTGTGACCAGAGGAAGTGGTGCTTTACTGCTGGGAGCCGCAGGTATTCTAGCAGTTAAAGAAGCCACTTAATCTCGACTGAGAACCGCGACCAAGATTGAACATACTGTGCCCAGCACAACCAATACACCTATTTAGCAACTCTCGGAGTAAGACACCTATGATCACTTTTTACGAACTGTGTGGGGACGATGGCTTAAAATTCAGTCCTTATTGTTGGCGAACGAAAATGTGCTTGATACACAAAAATATAGCGTTTGATACCACTGAGCTTTCTTTTGTCGACATTCAGGCTCAGTTTAAGGCGCAGTTTTCTACACTCCCCGCCATCAAAGATGGTGAAACGGTGCTCTCTGATTCGTTTAACATCGCTGATTATCTTGAGGCCCACTACCCTGAATCACCTTCATTATTTGGCGGTGAAAAAGGGCGTTTAATAGCACTTTTTTTCCATGAGTGGACAGCATCATTACATTCGGACATCGCCAAAATTGCCATCTTCGACATTTACTGCAAGCTTAAAGGTCGCGATAAAGATTACTTTCGTTCCTCTAGAGAGAAACACTTTCAGGACAGCTTAGAAAATGTACAAAGCAACAACCAAGAGTTAGCAAAGGCCGACTTACTCAAAAAAATGAGAGTACTGGAATCTTATTTAGCTAAGACACGATACTTATCGGGCGATGCGCCCATGTATTCAGACTATATCGTCTATGGGACGTTGAAGTGGCTGCTGTCTACGAGTAACGCTTTCACAGGGGAAATGCTGACTAGCCATGTTTTGAATTGGTATGACAGCCTAGATAGGATTGGCACTAGAATTTAAACATGCTTTAAGACAACGATGGAAATGTGAACGCAACGCATAGTTTGCGTTTAAATTTATCGGATGTTACATATTGATTTGTTACAGTTTATTTCCGTATGTTGCTGTCAATATGCAATGTACAGAATAAATTTTCATTTCAAAAAAGTGCCACAGGATATCGTATTATGATAACTAAAGTTGTTCCTCTGATGTTGTTAGTTTCGTGTTCAAGCTTTGCATCAAGTGAGGTTGTTGATAATTTTTCTCATATAGGATTTGGTTATAAAGGAGCTAGTTTTAAGTCGGGAGCGTTAAAACCTTACCTTAACGATAAGTATGACAATACAGAGAATAAGACGATGGGAGGGTTATACTTAGATGTCAGTGCTCAAGTTTTTGACTACGTATTCGTTGAAGGAAGAGCAGACTTTCTCACTCGATTTAGTTCGGAGGTAGATAGTTGGCAAGCTGGCGGAGGACTCATTGGGCGTTTGGGAGGGGCAATGGCAAGCTCTTTATCCTGTGGAGCAGTAAACTATCGTGCTGATAGTGATTACAGTTCACCATATTCCGAGCGTGGAACATACTGTCAAGCGATGGTTAGAAAACAAATAGCTAATCATTGGTTGATGGGAGTTTCCTATCAGCATGATTTCTTAGATCTAGCAAGAGATGAGTTTAAGTGGAATAACGTCTTTCAATTCGGCTCAGTGTTTGGCTTAGTTGCAAATTTAGAATATGCAGAGCGTGATGAGGCGGAAGTGAGCTATGAGCTTGGGTTGCAGTTCTCATTTTAACTTGCGAGGGTATATATTCTTAGAGGTTTCATATCATTATCAATATATTATCTTGTTTTTCATAAGAGGCTAGACTTAGCAACCACTTGAAAGTCATCTCTGTATAAAATGGTGCCTACGTCTGAATAATGTAATATCGCCACTTTTGTATCATATTCTTCTAATATATATTTTAGCTCATGCATGAGTGATATATGTTTGACGCTTGAGTCTAAAAACCAAGAGATAGCATTGTCTGGCCATGACTTTGAGTCGAATGGTGGGCATGGTAGTGATTCATTAAGTTGAGTGAAAATTTCTTTAATATGCACCTGATGGTAATCGTAAAGGATCAGTCCGTCGACAAGCATAATTTGTGCTTGGGTAATGATACCATGAGTATGCTGGAGTCGCTTTTCCTCTTCCATACTGGCAATAAATCTTATAAACATTGGACTCCTTTATTACTATTTATTCATCTAGTTTAAGATTTTATCATTATCATTGATAATTTGTCGTGAGACGATTTGAGAGTTAACGCAGAGTGTTCATAAAATACATTCTAATTAGTCAATTGTAGAGGAGAGCACATGGAAACCATTATTAACGAAGCCATCGCTCTTAGAGAGGCTGGAAATTATCATGCGTCTCGGCTTTTGCTGCGTACGCTATTGGGTGACAGTCAATATGTAGCCAAAGCAAATTTACACATGGCTTGGTCTTATGATAATGAAGGCAAAGAGAAGCAAGCGCTTATACATTATCATCTTGCATTGGAAGGGGAGCTTTCAACAACTGAACGTTTTGACGCTCTGTTTGGGTTGGCAAGTACTTATCGCAGTTTGGGTAAATACACTGAAGCGTTAGAGTATTTTGAGCGAACCATTGCTGAATACCCTGATTCACTGGAAGTACAGCCGTTCTATGCCATGTGTTTGTACAACTTAGAACGACACAAAGAAGCAACGGCGTTACTAATTAAGTTATTGGTATCAACCACTGAGAGTAAGAAAATCAAAAGTTACCAGCGAGCCATTCTGCTTTATGCAAAAGACCTTGATAAAACGTGGTAAATGTTGCGTTCCTACGTATATTTGTTCGTCTAACCGGGGAATAGAAACAATAGAGTAAACCAACTTATGAATTCTAAGGTTATGGAGCTCGATAAGTGATTAGCAGTTGGTAGCAGACAAGGATCGATGATGAGAATAGAGAGACGATGTGCTGATATGATAAGTGAGTTTAGTCATGACCCTTCGTAAGGTGACTCACTTTGTTACAGGAGGCGCAGCTGCTGGCATTTTGAATTATCTTCTTGCGCCAGATGAAAAGAAGCGGGTAGTAGAGCTGAGTGACCCGTTGACTTACGGTCCGTTAAATAATTATGGTACGCAGCAGGGAGATGCTCTACGTAGTAATTGGTTTAGGGGGGTATGTGATCTTATTAATGATCCAGACTTATGGCCATGGTTAGCCGGCCATATAGGACTGCCCATATTGCAGAGCTATCAGAACCTCGAATGCGATGGCGATTATGTTGTTTGGGTTGGCCAGTCAGTGGATGAGCAATTAATGTTGCGAGCGCTGTGCTCTGTGCTACCGGAACAACGTTTATTTTTAGCCGATGTAACGACAGGTAAGTTGAGCAAAGACACTATGCCAATCGTTGGTGCCTGTTCAGCCGAAGAACTTACTACCGTCATTCCAGTACCTCTTGATATCTTTCAGCAGGTTAAATTAGCCAAAGAATGGGATAGTCTTCTTGTGAGTAGGGATATGGTTCGAACTTGGAACGGTTCCGCAATTGTATCCCATGATGAGACGTTTTTTGATGCTGCTCTTCTTGCTGCGATTGGCCCACGAGTTTGTGTTGCAGCAGTAGTCATTGGTCGTGTGCTTGGTGATTATGTAGGGCAAGTTGGTGATACTTTTCTCTGTTACAGATTGCGTGTGTTGATCTTGAGAAAAATAGTGCGCTCGGTAGGTGAAGGACCTTTCTTTAGGCGTCAGTTGAGTCGAGCGTTATGATATGGGAAGTTCAAACATTTAGTGAAAATATAGGGTGAGAAAAATACAACGGAAACGTAACTGAGAGTAAAAGCTCACACTTTGCCTATCGAACACTCATTCCTAGTGTGCGTGCTATAACTAAGTAAAAATTTAAATTCTCATTCTCATCACCGTAGCCTCGGATATTAACGAAGGGAATGTTTTTATTTTCGAGCTATGGAAACAGCCGCGAGTATAAACCATTACAGCATAGTTCTGATTGCGTACCAAAAATTACCAATTGCAGTGTTCATACAGGGATTCGACACATTCTATTGATCTGAATTGAGCTTCATCAATATCAGCTTGGCTTAAGTCATCAAATATTATTCCTTTCATATTTTGAATATCTTTTCCGTTGTATTGACTGATGTTTAACCACATATAGCTTGTAACATCATTTTTAGGCACAATTTTCCCCAGGTAGTAAATAACAGCAAGCTTATACTGTGCGTCTTGCTGTCCATTCTTTGAGGCTAAGTTAAACCAATGTAGAGAGTATTTGTCATTTTGTAGGACACCTTCACCTAGCTCATACATTTGACCAATGTAAAACTGTGCATCTTTATTGCCTTTCTCTGCTGATTGTAAGAACCAATGTGCTGATTTTTTTAGATCTTTGCTAATGCCATCGCCACGGTAGTACATTAAACCCAAATAAAACTGCGCTTTATTTTCGTCATTTTCTGCTGCTAACTTAAAATACGTAAATGCATCCTCGTATTGTTGAAGAGAATAAAGGTAGATTCGCCCAGCACTATATTGCGCGTCTACAAAACCTTGGTTTGCTGACTTAACGTACCAATCTAAAGCTTTCGCGACACTTTTTTCAACACCCAGTCCTTTACTATACATCCAGCCTATAGAGTACCGTGCTTGAGCATCTCCGTTCTCAGCTAAGGGTAGCCATTCTGCATAAGCAGCCTTATATTTCTTTTGGCTAAGCGCGATGTATCCTTTTTCATAGGCTTCATCAGAGTTTAGAGTTTGTTCATTTGTGATATTGGTAGTACCACTCGTACAGGCACTTAAAATAAAAAGAGGAATTAAAATTAAATAGCGAAGCATGATTTATTGACTACGTGATGAAAATTTAAACGTAAGTATATCAGTGGTGGTCACTAAAAACATGATGTTAATCAGATGATTACTAAGTGCTATTTGAATTAAGTGAAATTGCCAGCTAATGGGAATAGTATTGTTGAGAGGTATTTAAATAAGAAGCTATGTCCAGAAGCAAAAAAGAATGGGGAGCAATCTCGCTCCCCATTATCATTTTGAGCCTTTGCTGGTGGCACTATTTTTCTTTGATGGCTTCACAGCCTTTAGGTATCGCAACCGACGATGCCTGTTTACCTGCGTTTAGGGCTGCTTTCACATCCAGCTTGTATTGAGTGCATTTGCCTACACTGACGTTAACCGCTCCCGTTTCTACCGATGGATTACCTCCAAGCGATCCACCACCTTGAGCCAAAACAAAAGGTGATGCTAGGGAAGCCAGTAGAACAAGTGTGTTTGTTGTAATGTTTTTCATGGTGTGATTCTCACTATAATTTTAAAAAGAAAGTTGTAGGATTAGTTAGAAGTTTGCTCAACTTCTGGTGAGCATTTATTCTTATCGGAGACCTGACCGTTAAGCTTTCCACACGCATCGGCTGTCCAATGCAGAAGAGCTCCAGCGACAAGAGTGGATTGAGGACCTTGTTTTCCATTCCAGTGTTTTTCCAGGTGCTCCTTAGAGATGTTTGGTGTTCCACCGAGCGCAGCGTTTGCCATTGATGAAACGCTTAGAGATGAGCTCAATGCAATCGCGATGAGTACGTATGATTTTTTCATATTCGATCCTTATTGGTGTTGATAGATAGATGAGTTGTTTTGCTTTCGGTTTAGAAGGTGTAAACAAAGGTGCCAGCCGTTGAAGTGACTTCAATTTCTTTCACGTTATCGACAGTGCAGTTGTTGCTGTATCCCGTGTAGGTTTCACCGAACTTCAATGAAACGTTTCTAGATAGCTCTGAGGCCGTACCAGCAGGAATACGACAATTACCTCGGTTAATTACAACGTCGGTGATGACGGTGTTGTTGGTGATGGCTTGTAGGTCAAAGACTAAGCTTCCCCAATGAGAGTTGGTGGAGATCGATACTTCTATATCCGCAACGGCTTCAGGAGATTCTTCTTGCTCAGTGCATCCTGTTGCTCCTATAAACAGGGCTATCGTGATTGCGTATCGAACCGATTGGTTTAGTCGACGTTTTATTTTTGTCATGGGGTTACTCTCCTCATTGGTGAGTGTAATTCTGGGTAGCCTGCTCCTTCGTGAGCCAGCATGAACTGCTCAACATTGAAGTTAGAGGGATAGGTAAATGAAAATGTCGATACACTGGCCTCATCAATGAGTGGTAAGGCAACGGTGTGTATTGGATGTTGGTCGGATAACCGAAAGAGCAGCAAGAGCGCGTCGCACTGAACCGAGAGTCCCAGTGGTTCAATGAGCGCTTGCTCTTTCTGCAAAGCTTGGCTAGAGACCTTCAGCATTCGGTTGTTAAGTAATGCTTCATGGACTGACCCTAAGACTTGTTTCTGCTTGTTACTCCAGCTTCTCGTATTAGGTAGGTTGAGGTGTACTTTGCTTAGCCAAAGTCGTTCTTTTGAAATGGCTGAAGCCTTATTCCGTAAGGGTTTGTCTCTCTCCGAGGACCGACCCTGTCCATAATTCAGTGCATCAGGAATAAGCGGCTGTAAGTACTTGTTGGTCAGTTGCCAATAGAGCATTTCTTGCTTATTGAACGTCAGTAATTGCTCTGAGGTTTTCCGATAAACATGGGGCATGCTCATCGAATCGCACTCTACGTTAAACACTTCCACAATGATGTCATCGAGGTAGCGTTTAATGCTGCGGGTGGTGCGGTGGATATCGATTAGGGCTAACTGCTGCTGCAACTCCCTAACGGTGATCCATCGATGTTGAGGAATAAGCATCAGCGTGTGCAGCAAAGCAGATAAGCCTTCAATGCTGGTTTTATTGCTCATGACTACTCTCTCAATACATAGCGCTCCACACCGGAGTCGGACATTTAATGTCGGGAGAATAGAGGTGGGTTCGACACATAATGTCCAACGGTTAAAGCGCCATCAATCGGCTTAGCGAAAGCGTGAGTCGATTAACATTATCGATGGTTGTTTTTATCTCTCAGCTCTGAGATGGCTACCAGTAACCCAATCAGCAGTACCACCAGAAAGCCTAAAGTCGTTAGGGTTCCTATGGCACCAAAGAAAGGAGAAAGAGAAAGTAACGTGATGAGGGCAGAGATAAGTTTGATGGTTTGTAGAAGAAGGGAAGTCATGAGTTATTGCGGGGTAAGGGTAATATCGTCGAATGCCTCCATCTCGACGTATGCGAGAAAATTACTCTCCCACAATTGATACAGCTCGACAGCCTCACGCTTATCTTTCATTGAAAACCAGCCGTGGTAGCTGGCAAAGCATTGACGATCGCGAAAGTCAAAATCCAAATTCCGCTCAAGCTCAGGGTAGTAGTTCCCCATATAAGCAAAGTCCGTGATGTACTCAACACACCATTCTCCTGTTGAAGATTGGTAAATAGAAATTTCGACAGGGTGAAAGCCACCAGCATCAGCACTGTAACTTTTATCACGAAAGTTAAAGACCACATGACGGCTGGTGGAGAGCGTTTCATTGTTAAGTAAATGAGCCGAGTAACGCTCATTAAGCAACGCATACAGCTTCTTAGAAACAGGCAGGGGTAATGACGTAAAGGCTAATTGGGACATCGACAGTCCTCCTTGTTTAGGGATAAATCAGAAAGTAGGTAGGGGGTTAGTTAAACGAGCTGACCAACGAGAGTTGCACGTTATCAAAGACGTTTCGGGTTAGGTGGCGAGTCAATGCATTCACCCAAGCAGAGAGCACCTCTTGCACTTCTGGGTGAGATAAATCCGTTGTTCCTGTATCGGGTTGATAGAACCAACGATTAGTAAGGTGAAAGTACAGCTCCGGTTCTACTGAAGTACTGTTGTCATTAGGGTAAGAAAAGCTTGCAAAGAACACGATGAACCAAGGCTCTGAGATTGACTCTCGTTTGAGCTGTATCTCTATAGGGTGCAATCCTTGGCGGTGGCGGTAGTAACTCATTTGATGGCAGTTCAGTACCAGTCTCTCAGCCTGTTCAGGTAGTGTATGACCAGTAAGAAGACTTTCTAGTGACGAGAGCAGTGCATCATTGATACTGATATCACCATAGTGTTGTTCAATCATAACCAGCCTCGCTCAGCAAATGAGGTGCAGATTTCGCCCGTTACGATATGGTCCAATACGCGCACATCCACCAGCGCTAAAGCGTCTTTGAGTCTTTCGGTTATACGTCTATCCGCTTGTGAGGGGGTAGAGTCACCAGAAGGATGGTTGTGAGCCATAATTACCGCTGCTGCATTCACTTCCAACACAGTTTTTACTACTTCTCTTGGGTAGACACTGGCGGCATCGACGGTGCCATGAAAGAGCTCTTTAAACTCAATCAGTCGGTTTTGGTTATCCAGTAGCAGTAAAGCAAACACTTCACGTTCATAGCTGCCGAGTTTGCAGCGGACATACTCTTTAGTCGCTTCGGGTTTGGTTAGGGCATCACCACGCACATAGCGCGTAGCGAGTATCTCAGCGGCATGCTCTAGGATTTCGTTTTCCTGATAGCGTTGCTGTTTTTGGTAATCGGAAGTTTTGGGATTCATTTCAGGCTCCTGTCGGAATCAATTATGGGTATTCACATTGATGACATATGCCTGAATATTTTTGGTTTGGAGAGTGAAGGGATAAGGGAAGGCTGTAGTCAGATCCTACGGGAGCATGTGGCTTGTTAGTCTAAGGGGTATCTGGCTAGAGAGGAAAGCTGATGGAGTTAGAATGAGAGGAGGACAAGATCGGATCGCTTGGTGAACACACTTCATTGATTCGTTACTCTAAATGATTTTTGCCCAAAAGTGTGTTTAGCCAGTTTTTCATCACGTGTTAAAAAGATAAATTTCATCTTACAAAAACTAACCATCTAACCTACAACCTTCACCTTCTGAGCTTTGGTTTTAAAATGTCAGAGTGGTTTTGGTGCCGTACTTTATATAATCAATGGCAACTTATCGACTCAAAATACTATCCAATTCTGCTCTAATGAAAACTGAAATTTCGGCCAATTTTCTCGGAAGTGGATTTTGATAAGGGTAAGCGATATACATCGTTCTTTCCGTATCGAAAAATTCCGTAATATGGATATGTCTATTTATATGGTTATCTTTCAGGAGATAATTTGGAATGACGCCAACACCGACTCCTCTAGCAACAAAGTTCATTAAAATAGATGTATTATCAACTTCAATGACATCATTATAATTCTTTTTTATCAACTCTTTGCTCGAATGGTTTTTATAGATGAGTAAAGTTTTATTTTTAGTGTTGTCGATTTTTGATATTAAAACATCGTTATAATTTGCTACTTTATGTGCAATCAATGCGTCATCAACAACGTTATTAAGCCTAATTGCCATATCTACATTGCTTTCTAATAAGTTCTCAATGTTGTTACTTGATGATATTTCAAAGTTAACAGCAGGATATCGATCTTGAAGACCTTTAAGAACTTCACCAAAAACAGATGAGGCTATTGAATTAGGCATTGTTATTTTAAATTTCCCACTAATGCAGTCACTCAGTGATTTTGCTCTGTAATTCAATTCTTGTAAATTATCTAAAGCTTCGATGGCAAGCTCTTTGATGCTTTCGCCATGATCAGTCAGAACGAGTTTTCTTGTTGTTCGGTGAACGAGCGTAACCCCAAGCTGTTTTTCTAAGGATGTCAGTTGACGGCTTACTTGAGCCTTCGATTTTCCAAGCTCTTTTGAAGCCTCCGTCAAGGAAAGGTTCTTACAAACTGCCGCAAAGCAGATTAGTTCACTGTTCATCAATTCCATGATTGTTACCTATTTGCAACTCTGAGTCACGTTGTCTTTTAAATGCCTGTTTAGTATAACTAGCTTTCGTCGGAGGATGAAAGTGATATTTTAATTATTAATTAGACTCATTTGAAATTCTGAGTTTTAAGAGTTTAGTAAATTAAAAGTTCATTAGTGTTCATCAAAATCCTTTCTAATAATAGAAAATATTATTTTTTAATATTTATCTATAACCTAATTAAATTAGAGAAGTAAACTATGAAAGCAGAATGTCAAAATAAAAAGAAATATCTATTTTATCACGAGTTTTTTTATAACCTGATAAATTGTGTTATCCAGTATTACACAAAAGTGTTTGTTACATTATTTGGAGATGAGATGAGAGCTCGCCACAAAAAAAGTAACATCAATTTACCAAGTACATCTGAGCTTAGTGAGCACATGAAACGGGATCTTGGTTTAGATTGATTGGGAGTTTCCACTCGAACAACCCGAAACGTATTTGCAATAAAAAATAGTATCCACGAGATTTCTATTTATACCATTAAAACAAGAACTACTAAGGAAATCACAAAGTGGGATTCATTGACACCGCTTCTGCGCTAAACAACCAAATGATGACAACTACCTTGAAAAACACCGCTACCTTAATAAGTAATACATTGTACATATCTGAACAACTTTCAGATACTGCGGTAAGTGTTGAAAAAAAAGACATGACGAAAGAGGTTGAAAGGCAGGCTCGTTCTGTTTTAAATAACAATCTAGCGTTTACTCAAACGACAGGCGGTACACTACACAGTCTTGCGTTGGTAAGGTTATCTTTTACAGATGTAACGTACTGGCCAATAAAAGATCAAACGTTTGCCGATTTTATGGGTGAGCATAAACCTGCAAGAGCCGTAATATGTGCTGCAGCGATTAAACAAGATTTTTGGTGATGGTGGAAGCTATCGCTGAAATCACTATGCTAGCAAAGGAGGAATTGTGCCATGGTTACCATTTATGTGGTTGATGCATTTACCACCGAACCTAACACAGGAAATCGGGCAGGAGTTGTTTTAGATGCAGACCGTCTTACCACTCAGGAGATGCAACACATCGCTGCATTTGCGGGTTATTCAGAAACGGCCTTTGTTTTGTCACCTAAAGATCAAAGCCATGACGTATATGTTCGATACTTCACCCCGACCAAGGAGGTCCCAATATGTGGGCACGCGACCATAGCCACTCATTTTTTGCGAGCAAGTACTGGGCACCTATCAGACTATCCGTTAATAGCGAAGACAGGGGCAGGCAATCTACCTGTATCAATTTCGGGTAATCCAAATGATATCTTGGTGAAAATGACTCAGGGCCGCGTGGAGTTTCTACCGCCATTTGACCAAAATCAACGGAATGGGTTGGCAAATGCCCTAGGTATTAGTGTGAGTGATTTTGCTGAACTGCCAATACAAATTGTCTCGACAGGTCATTCCAAGGTTATGGTTCCTATGCTTAGCAGAAAGAGGCTTGATGGATTAAACCCAGATAACGAGAAGTTAAAAGCGCTCAGTGGTGAGATAGGCTGCAATGGATTCTTTCCCTTTGTTTTAGAGGGGAGCAAGCAAAAACCTATTACTTACGGACGAATGTTTGCCCCTGCAATTGGGATTAACGAAGACCCTGTAACGGGCAATGCCAATGGCCCAGTAGGAGCGTATCTTGTTCAGCACAGTTTGATTGAGTTTAACTCGAAAGTATGCTTTTGGGGTTATCAGGGATTGGCAATAGGAAAACCCGGCCGAGTACTAGTGTCAGTGGAGAAAACTGATACACAATTACTCGTCAGCATTGCTGGGCAAGCTGTACTAGTTGGTAAGAGAGTCGAAGAGTTGTAACTAAAACCTGTAAACTGCTCCGTACCTAGCAGTTTTGGACTCTGAGTTAGGTTGCTCACCACCCCTATAGTTATTCGAGAATAGCTAATTTAGCAAAGACGGTTAGCACGTTAATAAGATGGTACGTCCCACCCACACGCTAAACTTAACATTGTGAGGTTCAGCTAAATAAAGGTGACTATCATGACTACTATTCGCGTTATTGGCATCGATTTAGGAAAAAATACATTCCATATTATCGCCATGATTATTCAGGTAAAGAAGTCTTCAGGAAGAAGCTTAACAGACAAAAATCACTTCAATTATTATCAGTTCATGAACCAGTTATTGTTGCGATGGAAGCTTGTGGTGGTGCTCATTGGTTGGCAAGATGGTGGGAGTCTTATGGGCATCAAGTTAAATTTTATCATCAAAGACTTCTCAAACTTTGCTATCAAGCCGCTTTCGGTGTTCGTTGCGTTAAGTGACTTTATGGCGATTATCAAT
>NZ_AJZM02000098.1 GCF_000272405.2 Vibrio tasmaniensis 1F-187 | reverse complement strand
CCAAAACTTCTGGTGCGGATCAGACTTCTGCTTAAATTTTGTCAATGAATTAATATTAAAGATCAAAATTGCAGAACCTACTATGAGAATAGCGGAGTTGGCTGAAGATGATCTCGGAAACGTGTCCATTGAGCAGTATACGCATAATAATGATCGCCTAAACAGTACGTTACATTTCAGTATGGGAAGCTTATCTGTCGCTAGCATTCTGTCGAAGCAAGTCTTAAACCCAGAACAAATCCATAATGTTCTAACTAGCGAAAGTTTGCATCTTTTTGAAAAGCTTCATGGCCAAGCTTGTATTGCGAGAGATAGAGGTGAAGATGTTAAAGCCTTTTATATATTGAATTCTGCTTTGGAGTCAGCGATTGCACACTATTTAGATAAACTGGCTAATGAGTCGCAAAAGATGCCAGAATTGACTGAATTTTTAGAAGGGCGTTCTAAATGTTTGGACTGCAAACTATTCATTGCGTCTGAATTGCAAGAGCTACCGCATGGGAATATGATGCCTTCTATATCGGCACAGATTAAGTTTCTAAGTAATATATCGACAGTAACTGGTGCTCAAAGAAAAAGGCTTAACTCTTGTATTTATAAAGTGAAAGGGCAGGATGTCAGAAATGATTTAGTTCACGGGAGGATAGCCACTGTACCTAAAGATAATTTGTACCAAGCATTTGAAGCGTATGTTTATTGTGTGGATATATTGAGTGTGTTGACGCCTTTGGAAAACAACTAATGTAAATGGGTATTTAATACAGTGACTAGGTTCAGGTCTTGCTTTTTGCCCCATTAGCTTAAGTATTCCATAATCAGAATTCCATCATTCGCTATGGCCCAACTTGCAAATCATTTTGGGGCAAAAATGAGCCAGCCGTGATTGATTTGACTTAAGGGAAGCTCTCTCAGTTACTTGATCGGAATATAGATTTCGGTTTTCAAATTCTCAGGTTTAGTTCGTCTTGGGTCTCGATTCAGGTACACCTCAAAGCATGGTTGGTCTCGCAGTTCAAACCCACTGTCTGGTAGCCATTTCAAGAGTAAATAACGGTATGCTTCAGAGAGTTTCTCGTAAGTACCTTTGTGCAAGGCCTTGGCATATTTGCCATCTAAGATTGTCTTGCGATCGATACATCCATCCTATTTCGACATAGGTAGTGTCCTACACTGCGAGACTCAATGATTTTCCATTATTGCTAATTTGTCTGAAAGTTTAGACTCAAGACCGTTTTGCGAATAATAAGCCCAATACGATCAATCTCTATGATAAATGATCAGACGTTATTGGAAGTGCTCAAACTAAAATGTCCTCCGACAGGGATTGATAAAGTAATCACGTTTCTGTCGGTGCGGTCACTTTCTATTATCGCAAAATAGACCACGCAAGCTTTATAAAATAATTGTTATGATATCTTATGTGAAATGTTAATGATTACTCTTCGTTTAATAGTTTTACTAAAGCTATTAGATGTAAGATCAAATAGGTAAACCACCTAACTGATTGAATCATTGACGGATCCTGTTGATTTTATGATGAGAGAAGGTGGAGCGAGTGAGTAGTCATGTCTCCGAGGTGATAGAAAACAAAGACAGTTTTGAACGCCCGTTTTCGATCAAAATTCCGCGTCGTAAGTGGTTTGGTTGGAAAGGCATTGAACTGCGCTTGGTGTTGGCATTGGCTATGTTATCGATGACCACCATCTTCCTGTCAGTTGTATCGAGCTTCACCTTTGCCGATTTAAACCAACGCCTTGTCGAATTAAAAGAGAGTGAAATCCCCGCCTTAGATAACGCTGCACGCCTCAATGATATGGTGCGTGTGATTATCACGACCTCATCTCAGCTCAGTGACGCTGAATCTAATCTAGAACGTAAGCAGGCGATGCTTAAAATTGAAGAGGCCATTTCAGTGATGAATAGCGTTATGGTTCAGTTTCCTGATTATCACGCCTATTTTAAAGATCTTATCACCCAAGTTAATAATAGTCTGAGCCTGTTGTATCAAAGTGAGATTGAGTCAGAACAACTCAATCAAGAACTTCGTAATTTGCTTGAGGGCTTTTATCCTCTATTGCAGCAAGCCAGTGATTCACTCGACAGTTTGCCTGAGTCAGCCAAAGATCAAATCCAATATACCCAGTTGAAGTCTCTGCTTTATTACCAATTAGGCTTGGTAGAGAAGCTGTATAACGACTCAAGCTTTAATGAGCTCGATTACACTAGCTACCGTCTAGAGCAAGTCGGGGAAGAGTGGTGGAAGCTCTGGGTCAGTGGTGATTTAAGAAGTGATTTTCCTGAATTAGATCATCAACTCACAGTGATCTATAACCTCGCCTCTAGTGATAGCAGCTTGTATGGGATGAAAAACAAAGCGCTCGATCATCTCTATCAAGAGCAATATTTCCTGCAAAACAGCCGTGAACATTTGAATCAGTTAACCGTGCAGATCGAAAGCAACACCAGCAAGGTGAATAGCAATATTGACCAATCGATTCAGCTGGCGCAGCTGTCTTTACAATCGAACCAACCACTCTCTCTTTTTCTTTCTCTGTTTAGCGTGTTGGCTGCCGCTGCCATTTCGTGGTTCTACGTGCGTAAGAGTATTTTAGAAAGGCTTTTACAGCTCAAAGACAACATGTTCGCGATTTCTACCGGTCATCTGGATACCGAAGTTTCTATTCGTGGCAAAGACGAAGTGACGCAAATGGCCAAGTACCTAAAGGTATTCCAGACCACGGCCAAAGTCGTTAAGCAAACCAATCGAAAATTAGAGGCAGAGGTTGAAGAACGCACCTTAGCCGAAGCCAAACTACGAGTGACTCAAGACGAGTTAATCCAAGCCGGAAAATTAGCCGCGTTGGGACAATTAAGTGTCGGGATCACGCACGAGATCAATCAACCTCTGACGGCAGTAAACAGTCACGTTCGAAGTGCTCAATTATGGTTAGGCAAGCAAAGGCCTGACAGGGCAGAAGAGAACCTGAAAAAGATCGAGGTCTTGTTAGATAAAGTGGCAGCGATAACTCGTCACCTAAAGGCCTTCTCACGTAAGAGCGATGGCAAGATTGATAACGTAGAACTGGAGAAGGTGATTGGTGATGCGATTGACCTGTTTGAAACCCGACAGAGCGCTGTGTCGATTCTGTATTCGCCCCAAAGTAGCCAGACGGTTCGAGCTAACAGCATTCGCTTAGAACAGGTTCTGGTGAATTTGATCAGCAATGCTCTGGATGCCATCGAATATAGAGAGCAACCAGAGCTCAGCATCTCTACTCAAGAGCATTCGAATACCATTCAGATTTTGGTGATGGACAACGGGTTAGGGATACCTGAAGAGGACATTCCGCATCTGTTTGACCCATTTTATACCCGCAAGACAACAGGTAAGGGGCTTGGGCTCGGTTTGTCTATCGCATACAACATCATAAAAGACTTTGGCGGCTCGATTCACGTGGAATCGGTTGAACACCAAGGCACTACTTTTATCGTCACTCTACCAAAAGGCATAGCCTCATGACTGCAGAAAAACACATAGTTCTTATCGATGATGAAATCGATGTCGTTGAAGCCGTGAGTGAAATGTTAGAACTAGAAGGGTTTAGCGTCACTGCCTTTACCGACCCTAACCTTGGCCTTAAATCACTCAAAGCAAACAACCAGTCGGTTGTATTGTGTGATGTACGAATGCCACAGGTGGATGGACTTACGCTGCTGAGTTCCATTCAACATAGAGCCGCTAACGTCCCTGTCTTGTTGATGAGTGGCCATGGCGATATTCCCATGGCGATAGAGGCAATGAAGCTAGGAGCTTTCGACTTTTTAGAAAAACCACTGAATGCTAGTGAGTTGGTAGAGAAGCTCGATTTAGCGTTGGCACAATCTCAGCACAACTGCCCTGCAATTATAGGCGGCGATGAGGAAGCTGAGTTACCGATTGAAACGGTGGTTATTGGCCAATCAAAAGCGATGGATACGATACGCAAGCAAGTGCTCGCACTGTCTCATACTGGTGTTGATACCATCATCAACGGCGAAACAGGAACGGGCAAAGAGGTGATTGCTCGCGCCTTGCATCAATTTAGCCGTCGTAAGGCGAAGCCCTTTGTCGCGATCAACTGTGGCGGCATGACTGAAAGCATTATCGAAAGTGAGTTGTTTGGTCATGAAGCGGGTTCGTTTACCAGTGCCAACAAGAAGCGCATTGGAAAAATAGAACAAGCCAATGGCGGAACTCTGTTCCTTGATGAAATCGAAAGCATGCCAATTGCGGTGCAAATTAAACTGTTGCGCGTCATTCAAGAAAGAATGATTGAGCGCGTTGGTGGTAACGAGTTAATCCCGGTCGATATTGTGGTGGTAGCCGCCAGCAAAGCTGATCTCGCGAGCCTGAGTGAAACGGGGGAGTTCAGAGCCGATCTCTTCTATCGTCTTAATATTGCTAGCTTAAACCTTCCCGCATTGCGTCAACGCAAAGAAGACATTCAGGTGTTATTCCGCCATTTTGTGATTCAAGCGAGTCATAAATACAAGACGCGTCCGTCAACGATTTACCCTGAACAAATACAGCAGCTATGTCGACACGAATGGCCGGGTAACGTGCGTGAGCTGCGTAATGTCGCTGATCGTTTTGTGTTGGGTATTGTCGGTGATGGCTTTGATCTTCAATCGCCGATTTGCGAGTCGTCCGGAGAAGATTTCGCCTTTGAAAAACAGATGGAGCAGTACGAACGAAATGTACTGACCGAAGCGTTGATAGAGAGCGCGGGCAACATCAATGAGGTCTCAAGCAAGCTGAACCTGCCACGTAAAACGCTTTATCGAAAAATGAAGAAACACCAATTGGATAAAGAGAGCTTCAAGGCCTAACTGGTTCATTCATTCGCTTAATAAAAGCACAAGACAACAATGACCCATTTAACTTTTAGTCGAATGGTTAACCGTTTCAAGTAATTGTAATAAAAGGGCTTTAACATTTGGCACAATGCGTGCAATCACTACATTGTGGCATACGTTCACATGAGGTTATTCGGTGCTGAGTCAAAATCTATATGACAGCTATCTATATATGACAGCTATCCAACACCGAATGATCGAATAAAGGAAGTTAGAAAAATAATTGCTTGTTGCAAGGAGATACAAACATGAAGCAAATACTGAAAGGTTCGATTGCTCTGATACTAGGTGTGAGCTCGATGACGGCATGGGCCGCAGCAGAATCAGCCGACTTAGGTCCTCGTCCCCTCTTTTTAGTGAACAATATGGATGAGAGCCCTTTGAAAACCAAGCTGTTGAGTTGCAGTGAAGGACCTTTTCATCGTAGTGATTTTTCTATTGGACATCGCGGAGCTGCGATGCAGTTTCCTGAGCACACTAAGGAATCTTATTTAGCGGCGATTCAAATGGGCGCAGGCGTTGTCGAGTGTGATGTGACCTTCACCAAAGATAAGGCGTTGGTATGCCGTCACTCGCAAAGTGATCTGCACACGACGACCGATGTTTTGGCGCATCCCGATCTCGCTAAGAAGTGCTCAACCCCGTTTACACCAGCTAATCCAGCGACAGGCGAAGATGCTCAGGTTGAGTGCCGTACTTCTGATTTCACGCTGGCTGAGTTTAAGACGCTCAAAGGTAAAATGGATGGTGCGAACCCAAAAGCCACCACGGTTGAAGAGTACATGAACGGGACTCCAGGTTGGAGAACCGATCTTTACAGCCAAAGTGGCACACTGATGACACACGCAGAAAGTGCGGCATTGTTTAAAGAGCACGGCGTGAAGGTGACTCCTGAGCTGAAATCGGCGGCGGTAGAAATGCCTTTCAATGGTTTTAGCCAAGAGATGTACGCGCAGAAGCTGGTGGATGAGCTGAAAGAGGCGGGTTTTGAGCCTTCAGAGACTTACCTACAGTCATTCAACTTGGATGATGTGAAGTACTGGGTTAATGAGACGCCTAAGTTCGGTAAGCAAGCCGTTTACCTTGACGACCGTGTCTATGAGCAAGCGGACTTTGTTGCGTCTGTGGAGAACATGAAAGAACTGCACGATGCGGGTGTGAATATCATCGCGCCACCTCTGTTTGCTTTGGTTGAGCTAGGTGAGAACAACGAATTGGTTGCGTCTAACTACGCGAAACTGGCAAAAGATGCTGATCTTGAGATTATTGCATGGACACTGGAACGTTCAGGCCCGCTAACGCAAGGCGGCGGTTGGTATTACCAAAGCGTGAAAGATGGTATCAACAATGATGGCGACATGATGAAAATGCTTGATGTACTGGCGCAAGATGTTGGTGTTATGGGTGTATTCAGCGACTGGCCAGCAACGGTAACTTACTACGCTAACTGTATGGACAGCGACGCTTAGGCGATTCAGAGCGCGCTGTTACATCGATAATTATAGCGTTTGTATAGAGAGCGCTTAGCCAAAGAATAATAAGAGAAAAAGCAGTGAACCAAAGGGCCTTCGGGCTCTTTTTTACCACCGAAATTGGTGGGACATAAATGACCCAAATGATGAGTTTTTAGTTGGACACTTATGACTCAAAAGTAATTTGAAAGTGTGGGGTTTTATTTAAGTTACTGAAATTACAGGTATAAAAAAGTGGCACAAAGGCTGCAATAACGAAGGTGACTTTCAACAATAAGTAAAAGTAAGGTTTGAATATGAAAATCAGTGTTAAAGGACTGTTAATCGCTAGCTCATTACTACTTCCTTCAATGGCTATGGCAAGCGACTGCTCTAGCCGTGGTGTGTTAGACGATCGATACTGTGATGAAAACCAAGATTTGGTCGCCGATTCACCAAAGAATCCAGATGAGTGGAACGATCCAAGTACGCTTGTGTTTACTTACACTCCGGTAGAAGATCCTGCGTTATACAAAGATGCATTTGCCGACTTCCAAGCGCACCTAAGTAAAATTACAGGTAAGCGAGTGATTTACTACACGGTGCACTCAAACTCTGCACAAGTAGAAGCGATGCGTTCTGGTCGACTGCATGTTGCAGGTTTCTCTACGGGCCCAACAGGCTACGCAGTTAATTTAGCAGGTTACGTTCCAATTGCGGTGAAGGGCGATGAGTCTGGCTTCCAAGGCTACAACCTAATCACGATTGTTCGTAAAGACAGCGGCATTAACAAAATGTCTGATCTGAAAGGCAAAAAGGTTGCACACACTTCTGCATCTTCCAACTCTGGCAACCTCGCTCCTCGTGCGTTATTCCCTGCGAAAGGCCTAGTGCCAGATGAAGATTACAAAGTGCTTTACTCAGGTAAGCATGACCAATCGATTCTAGGCGTCTTCAATGGAGATTATGACGCAGCACCTGTGGCATCGGACGTGTACGATCGTATGGTAGCAGCAGGTCGTGTTGACGATTCTGAACTGAAGATCATCTACCGTAGCCCACGCTTCCCAACGTCTGCGTTTGGCTATGCTTATAACCTAAAACCAGAGCTGGTTGAGAAGATCAACGAGGCTTTCTTTAGCTACCGCTTTACACCAGAAATGAGCGCATCGTTTAAAGGTGCCGACCGTTTCTCGCCAATCAGCTACAAAGAAGAGTGGGATGTAATTCGTGATATCGCTCATGCGACAGGTACGGCTTACACCAAAACTGGCCTTAAGAAGTTAGCTGAAAAAGATGCGGCTAAACGCGCGAAGAAAAAAGCCGCTGAGCTAGCAAAACAAGCAAACAACGGCTAGTTCTTTTTCTATTTGAAGACTAAGTTTTCGAAAGACTTAGTTCTTTAAAAACACCTACTTCAACTAAATATCTATGCCCTCGCGGGTAGGGCATAGATCATTCTAAAATTCGCACAAGGAAATGCAGTATGGCCGTAGCAAGCTATGAAGGAATAAAGATAAACAACCTTTTCCACGAATACGTGGCGGGCAAGCCAATCCTTAAAGGCATTAATATTGATATCGATGAGCCAGGTATCATCGCGATCATTGGTCCATCTGGTACCGGTAAAAGTACGCTTCTGCGCTGTATCAACCGACTCAACGATCCAAGCCAAGGTGAGATCATATTTGATGGCGCAGACCTGACTCAACTAAAAGGCCAAGCGCTACGTAAACAGCGTCGACATATCGGTATGGTGTTTCAAGAATATAACCTCGTGGAACGTTTAACGGTTATCGAGAACGTGTTGAGTGGCCGTTTGGGTTACATGACCGCTTGGAATGCATGGCGTCGTAACTACTCTGCGCAAGACCTCGCCAAAGCGTTCGAGTTACTTGAATTTGTTGGCCTGCAAGACTTTGCTAACCAACGTGCCGACAGTTTATCGGGCGGCCAAAGACAGCGTGTCGGTATCGCTCGCGCCGTTATGCAAGACCCATATATCTTATTGGCGGATGAACCGACGTCATCACTCGACCCGAAAACAGCGGTTGAGATCATGGAGTTGATGGAGACATTCGCAGAACAGAAAAACATTCCCGTGTTGGTTAACATCCACGATGTGAACTTAGCCAAGCGTTATGCCAAGCGCATCATCGGCATGTGTAATGGCAAGGTGCATTACGATGGCAGCCCTGAAGGTATTTCAGAAGAAGACCTAAAAATCATTTATGGGGGTGAGTCATGGCTGGATTAAACCCAAACTCGTCGCCAAGCGTTTCATCAAGCACATCGCCAGCGAAGCATGAAAACCCGTTCAAAACCTCATGGACTAACCGAGCCATTATCGCTGCGATAGTTGCTTATCTGTTTTACAGTTTCTCGACGTTAGGGCTGACCTTTGATCGTTTGATCATCGGTTTTGGTGAAAGTGAGCGGTTACTATCAAGAATGTTCCCGCCAGATTTCTCGCGTACTAATCTACTGCTAAGTGGCTTAGCGGAGAGCTTACAGATAGCGATCATTTCGAGCTTCTTCGGGATCATCATTTCACTGTTTCTTGGCTTACTTGCCGCACGAAACATGATGCCTTCGATTGTATCGACACCTATTCGTGGCTTCATCGCACTGTGTCGCTCTTTCCACCCAGTGATCATTGCCATTCTATTTGTGAAAGCGGTGGGTTTCGGTGCCCTTGCTGGGATCCTGACTTTGGTCTTCGCATCGATTGGTTTTATTGCCAAGCTTTTCGCTGAAGCCATTGAAGAGATCTCTTTTAAACCGGTTGAAGCGATTAAAGCAACGGGGGCGAGCTTTGTCAGCGTCATTCTGTACGCGGTTATGCCACAGGTATTTACTCGTTTCATTGGCTTTGCTAGCTACCAATTGGACTCAAACTTACGAAACTCAACCATGGTTGGCATCGTGGGTGCGGGTGGTCTTGGCGGTACGCTTTTCTCAGCATTCCAACGTTTTGATTACGACTTCGTTGCCGCTATTTTGATCACCATTATCGCATTGATTCTTGTGGGTGAATTTCTTTCCAACATTGTTAGGAGAATCTTCTAATGACAACTGCATCTATCGATAAAGAGTGGCAGCGCTTTACACCAAACGAACGCGTGGCTCGATTTGCCGTTTACCTTAGCTTAGTGTGTGCGATTGTTTGGTCTTGGCAAACTGTTGAAGTGATTCCTGAGTTTCTATATGACGCGCCAGCCCAGTTTGCTGACATGTTCGAACGAATGGTACCAATGGACTACGCGTTCTATCCTGAGTCGATTCACGCAGCGATGATTGAGACACTGCACATCGCGACGTTAGGTACTTTGTTTACCTTGGTATTTGCGATCCCTTTGGCACTTATGAACGCGCCAAATATCACTCCGAATAAAGCCTTGAACTGGATTGCTCAATTCTTTCTGGTGTCTTCACGTTCTGTGAACTCATTGGTTTGGGCATTGCTGTTCATCGCACTGTTTGGCCCCGGTGTTCTCGCAGGCATTATGGCGATTGCCATTCGCAGTATCGGCTTTGTAGGGAAGCTGTTAGCGGAAGCAATTGCTGAAGTGAACATGGGGCCTATTGAAGCTTTACGCGCGACTGGTGCTTCGTGGATGAGCGTTTTACTGAAAGGTTATTGGCCACAAGTGATGCCAGCGTTCTATTCCATCGTACTGTTCCGTTGGGACATCAATGTACGTGAATCTGCGGTATTGGGGTTAGTGGGCGCTGGTGGTATTGGCGTGGTGCTAAACGACGCGCAGAACCTTTTTGAGTGGCAGAAAGTATCAATGGTGTTGGTGAGTATCTTCGCAGTGGTTATCGTTGCAGAAGCGGTGGTGATCCATATCCGTAATAAACTCATATAAACATATGGTGCAATGCAGCGTGTTTTGTGTGATGTGTCAAAGTTAAGAGCTTATCTAGCATTTTGAAGCTCAAACGACCCTAGGTACTTCGGTCTACCTAGCGGTCGTTTTTTTATGTTGTTTGAATGGGCAGAAAGCTTGTTTAGACAAGGATGGTTAGCTTTTCGCTGTCTCAGTTTTAAGCGTCAGAAGAGCATCCACAAATTCTGCAAACCCATAGCCACCCGGTTGTGACATCACCTTGTTTGGATGATGATCTAGTTTATCCCAATAATGCCGAATGTTAGCCACGCCAACGGTGAGCTGTAGTGATTCGAACATCTGTTGATCATTCATTGAATCGCCGACATAACACGCTTGCTTGTGGATTTGTTCAAGCGATAAGCCTTTATTAGCCAGAAAACGATGTACTGCATTTTTCTTTGAGTGCTCGCCATACCAAGCATTGATATGAATCGAACTTGCCGTCGCGTGTGCGCCTAAAGCATGTATTCTTTTAAGTACCACTTGCACTATTTCAGGGTCAACAGGTTCACGGTTTTGGCCGATATCAATCGCGACCTCACACAAGCGGTAAGATTGGTCCAGAGTTAGGGATAGATCTGGGTAACTCGCCAAGATCGCTTCAACTTGTTGTTTTAGCTTGGTTTGGCTCTGGCGCACTTGCTCTAGTGGTGTTTCCGATGAAAGCTGTAATGCACCATCTTGTTTCTCTAATAAGAAGGCGCCGTTCTCTCCAAGCACAGCATCGACAGGCCATAGTTGTGCAATATGATCACACCAACCCGCACAAGCGCCAGTCACCGCGACCACTTTGATTCCATTGTCTCTTAGCTTTTGTAACGCAATCAAGGTTTCAGGAGGGAGTGAGCCTTGCCAAGTGAGCGTGTCATCGACGTCGGTTAATACCCATTCGATGTGCTTCCAATTATTGCCTAGTTGGTGTTCCATCTAAAAACTCACTATTCCACTGATTGAGGTGTAGATCGAAAAAGCCAGCAACTCATGCTGGCTTTGGAATTCTTGTGCGCTTCTATTCGTCAGTGCGCTTTAACTATTAGTCGAGTTATACCAGTTTCATCTCTTGGATGATGTCTGAAGCAATTTCTGGCTTCGTGCTCGTTGGTTTCTCGTGTAAGTCTGATTTCAATTGTCCCTTACGGTTACTTAGGCCTGCTTCAAGTTTCTTGAGTGCTGAAGCGATAGCTGGATACATAACGTCATCTGTAGCTTTTGCGTTTACACGTACACCTTCGTAGTTGGTGAACACTTCAACCTGGTGTTGACCATGTTCTTTTGTGATGATGATGTCGCAGCTGATCAGTGATGGGAAATGGTTAGATATCTTCTCGAATTTACCTTCGATGTCTTTGCGTGACTCGTCGTTAATTGATACATGATGTGTTTGAACATTTATTTTCATAAATCATACCTTTCCAATGACTGTGTCATTTAAACGTAGCAAACATCGGTTAGTTTAACCAACTGCGAAATAGCACATGTGTGATTCACTTCAGTGTTATCAAATAATCTCCCTTTACTCCCTTGAAAGTCCGAAGAACTGATCGCATATTATGTTTCGTGTTTTCAATACATGTTCAAAAATACCTCACTCGCGAAGCATTCCTCTAATCTACCTTGCCAGCCTAGGTTTTATCGCCTTAACCAAACGTCAGCTCAAATACTTATTCTAGTTTAAGTTTTATAAATCATTGCTAGTTTGATGCCGATATTGCTTTCTTATTAAATCACTGCAGTTGATATAAAAAGTATGGTTTATATAAAAAAGCAAAGCTCCGTGAATGCGACTATTGAATAAGGCAACTCTTGGTTGCCTTTATAGCGCCATCTGGTTTTAGCAATAGCTATTCTTCAAATTGGTAAGAAGAGGGCACCACAATGACGCCTTGTTTCGATATGTGAAAGCGTTTAGCGTCGGCAAGGTTATCAATACCGATTTGGGTGCCATCTGGCACTTTGACGTTCTTATCTATGATGCAGTTTTGTATGTGGCAATTTTTCCCAATCTCAACATCTTCAAACAGAATACTATCAATCACAATCGCGGCATTACTGACTTTCACTTTAGGAAAGAATATAGAGTTTTGCGCAGAGCCGCCTTCGATCACCACCCCATTCGCGATCATTGAGTTGATGAATATTCCTTGGTTTCCTTCTACAGAAGCAATGGTGCGTGCAGGTGGCAGTTGCGGCTCGTAGGTGCGAATCGCCCAATCTGGTTGGTATAAATCGATAGGTGAGGCTGGCTTTAACAGATCCATATTAGACTGGTAGTAAGAGTCGATGGTACCCACATCTCTCCAGTACGCATCTTGGGTCACTCGGCCTTCTTCGTCGCCAAACTTATACGCGTAAACACTGTTGTTGCCGACCAATTTAGGAATAATGTCTTTACCGAAATCATGGCTTGAATTCGGATCTTCGGCATCCGCCAGTAGCGCTTGTGTTAACACCTCTTTATCAAAGACGTAAATACCCATTGAAGCCATGCTTCGAGTCGGCCTACCGGGGACACATGCAGGGTAATGTGGCTTTTCGGTAAAGTTATTGATCTCTAGAGATTCATCTATCTCCATCACACCAAATTCTTTGGCTTCATCAATCGAAACCTCCATGCACGCTACGGTTAGATCGGCCTCGTTCTTTTTATGTTGCTTGAGCATTGGCGCGTAATCCATGCGATAGATATGGTCGCCTGATAACACCACTACATGCTTAGCTTCGCTACGAGAAAGCAGATACAAGTTTTGATAAATCGCATCGGCAGTACCGCTATACCAACTATCACCTGTACGCATTTGTGGGGGGACATTGGTGATGTATTCGCCGAGCTCGGGGTTAAGCACCGACCAACCATCTCTTAAATGTTTTTGTAAAGAGTGAGACTTGTACTGAGTCAGCACCAAAATTTGGCGCAGCCCAGAGTGTAAGCAGTTCGCGAGCGTGAAATCGATGATTCGATATTTACCGCCAAAAGGTACCGCAGGTTTTGCACGGTTATCGGTAAGGGGAGAAAGCCGAGAGCCAACACCGCCGGCCAGAACGATTGTTAGAGTGTCTTGCATGGTCAGAACCTCAATGTATTTATGATTATGAACATAGACTTGCAAGCGCTGAGCCAAATGTAACTCATTGAATATTAAACGAGATGAGAATGAATTCTGCGAGATTGCACCAAGTTGATGCGTACGAGGTGTTGGCTTGCTCTATTTTGATCCAAACAGACCCGGGCAAGGTGAATGGGTTAAATTAACAAAATGACGCACGGGAAAGTTGCATTACAGAACTGTCAATAAAATGAAGCAATAAAGTGATCAAGTCGATGCAAATTCACATAAGTTCTCACAAGTTTTCACAAATTGATTTCCATCAATAAAGTAGGGTTATTATATGCTACCTTGCACGCAAAATAAGAAATGATTACTCATTCACCAATAACGATTAAGCCCTCAAAAGGAAATTATAATGAAAAAAACAGTATGTGGTATTGCGGTTGTTGCGGCTCTTATGTCAACTAGTGCTTTTGCTCATAAAGAAGGTGATTTCATCATCCGTGCTGGTGCCGCAATAGTGTCTCCTAACGATAGCAGTGGAGATGTTTTGGAGACATCGGGTTCAAAATTTGGTGTGGATTCAAACACCCAACTTGGATTGACATTTGGCTACATGTTTACAGATAACATCAGTCTCGAGATTCTTGCAGCGACGCCGTTCTCCCATACAATTTCTACAAACCATGGTGGTTTAGGTGATATCGCCGAGACAAAACATTTACCACCAACGTTGATGGTTCAGTACTACTTCGGCGAAGCAAACAGCAAGTTCCGTCCTTACGTAGGTGCTGGTATTAACTACACCGTATTCTTTGACGAAGAGCTTAATGGTGCGGCTAAAGATGCTGGTTTAAGTGACTTGTCCCTTGATGATTCGTGGGGACTGGCTGCGAATGTTGGCATGGATTACATGATCAACGACGACTGGTTTTTAAACGCATCCGTCTGGTACGCAGACATCGATACTACAGCCAAGTACAAGGCTGGTGGGAAACAGTACTCAACAGACGTTGATATTGATCCATGGGTATTCATGATTGGTGGTGGTTACAACTTCTAATCAACATCTTTAGTTTGTTAAAAGCGCTCAAGCACCAGCCAGCTTGGGCGCTTTTTTCTTTTGATCAACAACG
This sequence comes from Vibrio tasmaniensis 1F-187, assembly GCF_000272405.2. GTDB lineage: Bacteria > Pseudomonadota > Gammaproteobacteria > Enterobacterales > Vibrionaceae > Vibrio > Vibrio tasmaniensis_A. The sequence continues at coordinate 3,739 of NZ_AJZM02000098.1, read as the reverse complement.
TCACAAACAACGCAAGCAAATCATGCATGAGTAAAAATTGATGTGGCGATTGCAATCATCGTTACCACCAAAACGAAAGCGCCACTACTTGTTAAGTAGTGGCGTTTTTTAGTTCATCGCTTATTTAGTAGCGATAGCAAAGGCCTATGGCTGTTGCTTAGTTGGTGCTAGAGCAATCTCACGGATACATACATTCTGTGGTTGTTGGTAAGCGTACGATACCGCGCGAGCAATATCGTCAGCAGCCAGTACGCCGCCCATGTCTTCTTTCCAAGAATCGTAACCGTCTTTGATTTCTTGAGATGTAGTGTGAGACAGAAGTTCAGTTTCTACAGCACCCGGTGCGATAGTGGTAACACGAACATTTGAAGCTGCTACTTCTTCACGAACGTTCTCAGAAATAGCGTGTACCGCGAATTTAGTACCACAGTAAGCAGCGTGGCTTGGGAATGTTTTCTTACCCGCGATTGAGCTGATGTTGATGATAGTACCTGTATTGCGTTCCATCATAGGAGCAAGTACAGATTGCATGCCGTTTAGAAGGCCAATCACGTTCACGTCGAACATTGTCTTCCACTCTTGAGCGTCTTGAGTATCGATTTGACCAAGAAGCATTGCACCAGCGTTGTTGATAAGCGCGTCTACAGGGCCAAATTTCGCTTCACCTTGTGCGATTGCTGCATCAAAAGACGCTTTGTCTGTTACGTCTACTTTTACTGACAGTGAGTTTGGTAGGTTCAGCGCTTCAAGGCGGTCAACACGACGAGCTAAAAGTAGCAGAGGGTGACCTTCATCGCTTAGACGACGAGCGATTGCTTCACCAATACCAGAGCTTGCTCCTGTAATTACGATTAGTTTTTTCATTTTATTTCCTCTGTACTTTAATTGCGTCGGTTGGCTACGACGTGTTGTTTAAGTGCATTCGAATCAAGTGCTTGTTGCCTTGCTTCGTTGCGATGGAAGTATATTAAGGAAAATAGCATTGTTGATATATAGCGCTTTACTTGAAACACTGTTGCTGTGGTGCAACAATAAAGGCGTCTATCTCATAACTTCATTAGTAAGCTGGTGACTATGCTCAATCAAATTAACCTGTCTGATATTCGCTCCTTCGTGCTTATCGCTCGTTTAGGTAATTTCACCAAAGCGGCAGAGGAGTTGGATGTGTCTCGTTCCCACGTATCACGCCAAGTGAGTAGCCTAGAAAAGCAGATGGGTGTAACACTGTTTATCCGCACCACTCGAACCTTGAGGCTGACGCACGCAGGGCAAGATCTGTACGCGAGATGTGAGCAAGCCCTCGATAACATAGACCAAGCTCTGATTGCTGCTGTGGACGATGTCGAAGAAGTACGTGGCGACATAAAAGTAAACTGTGTCGGTGGTTATCTTGGTGAAGTGATCATCGCGGATTTGGTCAATGAGTTCATGCAACTCTACCCAGACATCAGCATTAGCCTTGATTTCAGTAGTAACCGAGTCGACTTGATTGAAGACGCGTTTGATATCGCTTTTCGCATGGGAAGCTTAGAAGACGCGGGCTTTATCGCAAGAAAGCTTTTAGACATTGAGATGGGAACACTCGCGAGCCCTGATTATTTTGCTCGTAAAGGAAAGCCAAGCCATCCTAAGGATCTGATCCACCATGACTGCTTAACGGGATCGGTGCGTAAGTGGAGTTTTCAAGCACTGGACGACACCAAGAAAACGGTCGATGTGCATGTGACGGGCAGACTGCAATGTAAAAATGGGCGAGTGTTGGTGCAGGGCGCGAAGTCGGGCAACGGAATTATTCGTGTACCAACGATCTATTGCTTACAAGAACTCAACGACGGGCAATTACTGCAAGTGTTTGAAGAATGGGTAGTGCCTAAGGTCGACTTTTCAGCGATCTACCATCGAGACCGCTATCAACCAAGCCGAATCCGAACCTTTATTGATTTTGTCAAAGGTCGCTTTGAGCAAATGCCAGTGAGCTAAATAGTGCGTGTTATCCATTATTTGGTATTGAGCGGATTTGCTTGGGCTTACATCTCGTCGATTTCGTTTTGAAGGTTTTCCAGCTGGTCTAGAATCAACAAGAACTTCTCACCGAACGGTGTCACTTGGTACTCCACTCTTGGTGGCAGTTCGTTGAACATTTGCTTATCTAAAATTCCGAATTCTACATTTCGCTTCAAACATTCATTCAATACCTTTGTAGATAGCCCTTCTACTGAGCGCACCATTTCACCGGGGCGATTAATGCCATTTGCCAGTAATTGGTAAACCGTTAGCGACCATTTACAGCCGTAGATGGTTTCTACCATGCGAGCGGAACGCTCTGGTGCTGATTTTCTTGAAAAAAAGTTTTCCTGATTTTTCATAAAGATGTACCAATAAGTACCTACCTAACCGATTTGTACTTACTATTCATAGTGTTAGTTCAAAGCCTAAGATTACCACGTTCACATGACTTAGGAGATAACAAAATGAACTTCACTAAAAATGGTATTGCAGTAGTAATCGGTGGCACAAGTGGTATGGGCTTTGAAACAGCGAAGCAGTTAGTCGCTCAAAACATCCATGTGTTGGTTGTCGGCAATAACCCAACTAAGTTAGATAAAGCGGTGTCAGAATTGCAATCGTTAGGTCACGCTTCAGGTTGGCAAGCTAACCTTTATGATGATGCGAGTGTAGCTAATCTCATTGCGCATCTAGAGTCGCTTGAAGAGGGTATTGGTTACCTTGTTAATGCGGCTGGCTACTTCAACCCTAAAGCGTTTATCGAGCATCAAGAATCTGATTACGAGCAATACATGCAGCTCAATAAAGCAACCTTCTTCATCACTCAAGCGATAAGCAAATTGATGATCAAGAACGGCGGTGGCAGTGTGGTTAACGTTGGCTCTATGTGGGGTAAGCAGGCAATCAAAGCGACGCCATCTTCTGCCTATTCAATGGCTAAAGCTGGCCTGCACGCATTAACACAGCACATGGCAATGGAACTGGCTGAACATAATATTCGTGTGAATGCGGTTTCTCCGGCTGTGGTTAAAACACCGATTTACGAATCTTTCATTAAACCTGAAGAAGTGGATCAAGCGCTAGAAGGTTTCAACGCATTCCATCCGATTGGCCGAGTCGGTTTGCCGAAAGACATCGCCAATAGCATCTCTTTCTTACTGTCAGACAGTGCAGATTGGGTAACGGGTGCAATCTGGGATGTTGATGGCGGTGTGATAGCTGGCCGCAATTAATTAGGCTTCTGTTAAGGTGGCTGTCGCGCAGGAAAAATGCAGCGAGATGGCCTCCTGGATGAGTATTCGCGTAGAATAAAAGCTAGAAAGATAATAAGAATAATTAAAACGATAACAAGAGTAAGGTCGCCATTATGTTCAACATGGACTTTTCAAAGAGACTGGTTATTGAAACCGAGACATTAGATTGGATTGCAAGCCCTGCTAAAGGGGTATGGCGCAAGCCGCTAGAAAGAGAAGAGAAGGAATCGGGTCACACGACTAGCGTGGTGAAGTATGATCCTAAATCTTCGTTTTCTGAGCACCCTCATCCGCAAGGCGAAGAGATATTCGTGTTAGAGGGTGTTTTCTCTGATGAAACTGGAGACTTCCCTGCAGGCACTTATATCCGTAATCCCCCGGGCAGTGCGCATTCTCCATCAAGCAAAGATGGCTGCACGATCTTGGTGAAGCTCAACCAGTTTGATGCGAGAGACTTGATCCGCACCAGAAGTTTTGGA
>NZ_AJZM02000097.1 GCF_000272405.2 Vibrio tasmaniensis 1F-187 | reverse complement strand
TTTTTTATAACAAATTAAAGCAGTTATCCACAAAGTTGGGGCGTAACCTGTCTAAAACCTTCGTCGGTTGAGTTTATGCTCATGGTACCAAATAGATCGAAATCACCTAAAAATGCCGATAATTGTTTTCAAATTGAAGTAAAAAGCGCCAATTATAAAACTTATCGCGACACTAAGAGGCGGGTATATTCGTTGACTTCTAAAAGAGCCCAATGATGGTTACTTTGCAATTGGAGTAGATTACCGCCAGTGCTCCTTGAAGCGAAAATTAGAGCAACTGCCATTGATTTCTTGAGAGGTCATGGGGGTTGGTTAATCTCTGCACCCTCGTTAGGGTACCAATAGGCGGATACCTACTTATAAGCTCTCATCCTATCCAAATTCACGAGTTGTGATCTGATTTAACTTTTTGGTGAAATTACCTCTGTTAATCCCTAAAACCCTAGCAGCCTTAGACTGATTACCGCGCGTATGAGTTATCAACTCAGTAAACAATATTTCAAACACAGCAGGAGTCACCCAAGACATATCAGGGCTAACTGATTGTTTATCAAACCATGTCGGTTCCAGTTCTGCTCGGATAAGTTTTTTTAAATGGTCTTTGTTGATTGGGGTTAGTTGGTCATTCATAGAAGTTGAAGGTCATTAAGGAACGTTATCATTCTGACAAATTTACCATGAAATCGCCTTGAAATCAGCCGACGCGGGAAAATACGAATACGATGGATAACTGTCCAGCGCAATAAGCAACGAGGACATTTTTAATCATAAGCTCAAAGCCATTCGTTTCTAAAAACACTCGACCAATCCCTGTCCGGTGATGCCCATCATCAACATAAAGCTCACCATCTCTATTTACACAGAGACCAATTTCGCTTTTCTTCTTAAAAAGAGTAATCAGGATTGCTTTGAAGGTTTCGAGCATAACGCTGACCACGTTCGAGACCGTGAGGATTATCAGCGCAAGGAAATAAACCACCCAAGTTTTGCCAGCATGTCGGGGCTCTAGCCCCCCACCCCGTCGGAGAGGTGAACATCCGTGACTTACCTTCGGCATGCGTAAATTTTTTTCATATCAGAGCCCTACACCGCAATACCATTAGCCAACAACCGTTCAATTGTTGGCCAGCTCATCTGCATACGCAGGTAATTACCTAAAAAAGCACTGCATTTCACTCTCAAGGAACCACGATGCCTAGACCTAAACGCGCGTCCGGCAACCACTTTACCCGTGGCGGACAAATTACTTTTCACTCCATTCGGATGTTCTTTCAAGTCAACAATACCTTAGTCTACGCCGCCATTTGGTCGGTGATAGCGCTCACTGGCGTTCTTACCTGGCTACGCGCGCCCGATAACGCCTTTTGGTCTGTGTTCTACTACTGGCGCAATCATATCTATGCCAGCTTTGGGCACAATCTTAACAGCGAAGTCACGACGTTCTGGAG
>NZ_AJZM02000096.1 GCF_000272405.2 Vibrio tasmaniensis 1F-187 | reverse complement strand
TCTTTATTATCAATAAAGACAATTTATGACGTGAATCAATAGTGACTAACCCTAAAGTATTATTCTAATCGCAATTGTTACTAATTGTTGAAGATGATTTCTAAATATGTCTATTAAAAAACGATATATCGCTCTTATTGCTGCTGTCGGTATAGGTATTGGCTGGTTAACGCTGGGCGGTACTGCTGCCGTTATGCACTACACATCGAGTACTGAGTTCTGTACTTCTTGCCACACAATGCAAATTCCTTATGAAGAATATGAAGGTTCAATCCACTTCAGCAATGCAAAAGGCATTCGAGCTGAGTGTTCTGACTGTCATATTCCTTCCGACCCAATTGACTACGTAATCACCAAGATTCGTGCGTCTAAAGACATTTATCACGAGTTTGTGACTGGCAAAATTGATACCGAAGACAAATACGAAGAGCACCGTATGGCGATGGCCGAAACCGTTTGGGCTCAACTACGTGAAAGTGATTCTGCTACTTGTCGTTCTTGCCATACTTTCGACGCGATGGATAGCTACGAGCAATCTGAAGATGCGGCGAAAATGCATGAATACGGGCAAGAGAATAATCAGACTTGTATCGACTGCCACAAAGGTGTTGCTCACTTTGCTCCTGAGCCAGAAATGGACAGCGAAGCTTTCGACAACTTGATGGCATTCACTGAGAAAACAGACCCGAATGCGAAAGTCGTTTACTCAGCAGAAACCATCAGTATTGGTGACCTTGGCACTATCAATCCAACGGCACGCCTAGATGTGAAAAGTGTTGAAGGTACTGAGCGCAAAATCGAGTTGCATGCTTACCAAATGAAGGGTGCAGAACAGGTGCTTTACTACGGCGAAGGTCAACGCTCAATCGTTGCGATGCTGACAGACCAAGGGCAACAGAGCCTTGAAGTTGGTGATTTTAAAACGGATGCGTACGGCAATGAATGGCGAACGGCGGTGCTAACCGCGAACGTTGATGCGCCTGTACTGGATTCACTCGAGCCAATCTGGGATTACGCTGAAGAACTCGACAACGTTTACTGCTCAACGTGTCATGCAAAAATTGGCGCGAACCACTTCACCGTTAATGCTTGGGGCCCCGTTGCGAAGGGCATGGGCGAAAGAACTGACATTTCAGACCAAGATTTAGAACTTCTTACTAAATACTTCCAGAACCACGCAAAAGATGTGGTTGGCCACTAAGAAACAAAAGGGAAATAATTATGACAGATATTACTCGTCGCGGATTCCTCAAAGGAACAAGCATGGCTGCTGGTGCGCTGGCATTCACATCATTGACGCCAATGGCAGCATCGGCTGCGAATAAGCGTGGTAAAGGTATATTAACAGCAGGTCGTATGGGGCCGATGTTATGTGAAGTGAAAGATGGCAAGCTAGTTTCAACGACGAATGCTCTCGCACAAACAGTGCCAAATAGTTTACAAACGACAGGTCCTGATCAGGTTCATACCAAAGCTCGTATTAAATACCCAATGGTACGTAAAGGATTCTTAGATAACCCATCCGATCCAACAGGAACTCGTGGCTCAGATGAATACGTTCGAGTGTCTTGGGATGAAGCTTATAAGCTGATCCACGAACAACACATGCGTATCCGTAAAGAGAGTGGCCCTGAATCTGTATTCGCGGGTTCTTACGGTTGGCGTTCAAGTGGTGTATTGCACAAAGCACAAACGCTACTACAACGTTACATGAGCTTGGCTGGTGGTTACTCAGGTCACTTAGGTGACTACTCAACCGGTGCTGCTCAAGTGATCATGCCGCACGTAATGGGATCTATCGAAGTTTATGAACAGCAAACCACTCACCCTGTGGTGCTAGAGAGCTCAGACGTTGTTGTGTTGTGGGGTATGAACCCAATGAACACGCTTAAGATTGCATGGAGTTCAACCGACTGTTCAGGCCTAGAGTTCTTCCACAAACTTAAGAAGTCAGGCAAGACAATCATCGCTATCGACCCAATGCGCTCTGAAACTATCGACTTCTTTGGTGACACAGTTCAGTGGATTGCGCCGCGCCCAATGACCGATGTCGCAATGATGATGGGTATCGCACACTCTTTAGTTAAGAAGGGTAAGCATGACGTAGAGTTCCTGAATAAGTACACCAGTGGTTACGATAAGTTTGAAGCGTACCTAATGGGTAAAGAAGACGGTGTTGAAAAGACGCCTGCATGGGCTGAAGAGATCACAGGCGTTCCTGCGAAACAACTTGAGCTTCTAGCAGACATCTTTAGCCAGAACCGCACTATGCTTATGGCGGGTTGGGGCATTCAGCGTCAACAATACGGTGAGCAACGCCACTGGATGATTGCGACGTTAGCTGCAATGCTTGGTCAGATTGGTCTTCCTGGCGGTGGTTTTGGTCTGTCTTACCACTATTCTAATGGTGGTAACCCAACACGCGATGCTGGTGTATTACCTGCGATTTCAGCTTCGATCGGTGGTGGTTCTTCAGCAGGTAACGACTGGGCAGTTTCAGGTGCGGTGAACAGCTTCCCTGTTGCTCGTATTACAGAAGCACTGGAAAACCCAGGCAAATCATATATGCACAATGGTCATGAACTGACGTTCCCTGACCTGAAAATGATTTGGTGGGCGGGCGGTGGTAACTTTACTCATCACCAAGATACCAACCGTTTGATCAAAGCGTGGCAAAAACCTGAACTTGTGGTTATCTCTGAGATCTACTGGACTGCAGCGGCTAAGCATGCGGATATTGTATTGCCAATCACTACGTCATTTGAACGTAATGATATGACGATGACAGGTGACTACAGTAACCAACATTTAGTACCAATGAAGAAGGTAGTTGAACCTCAAGGTGAAGCGCGTAACGACTTTGATGTATTTGCAGATATGTCTGAGATGATCAAAGCCGGTGGTCGCGATGTCTTTACTGAAGGTAAAGACGAAATGGCTTGGTTGAAAGGCTTCTACGATGCAGCGCAAAAAGCGGGTAAATCTGCACGTGTACGTATGCCTAAGTTTGGTAAGTTCTGGGATGATAACCAGCTTATTGAAATGAAATACAACAAGAAAGCTGCACAGTTCGTTCGCCATGCTGATTTCCGTAAAGACCCTGTGATGAATCCGCTAGGTACACCAAGTGGTAAGATCGAGATCTTCTCTAAAACAATCGAAGGCTACAATCTTGCGGATTGTCCAGCGCATCCAACGTGGATTGAGCCTACAGAGTTCTTTGGTAAAGCGAAGAGTGATGAACTTCAGTTGATGACAGCGCATGCGGCCCACCGTTTACACAGTCAATTTAACTATGCAAAATTGCGTGAAGAGTACGCTATTGGTAACCGTGAACCTATCTCCATTAACGTAGAAGACGCGAAAGTACGTGGCATCAAAACCGGAGATTTGGTTCGTGCATATAACGATCGTGGACAAGTACTGGTTGGTGCATTAGTGACTGATGGTATCAAACAGGGTGCTGTATGTATCCATGAAGGCGGTTGGCCAGATTTAGATAAAGAGACAGGTTTATGTAAAAATGGTGGCTGTAACGTGCTCACGTTGGATATTCCAACTTCTCGTTTGGCAAATGGTTGTGCTGCGAATTCTGCGCTTGTGAAAATTGAAAAATACACAGGCCCAGCATTAGAACTGACGGCATTTGATCCACCTAAAAATGGTTAATCTCTAACGAGAAACAATCACCAGAATAGAGCCAGCTTTAATCGCTGGCTTTTTTTATGATCTTTTTTGCGTCATAGAGACTATTACCCAGTGTCGAGTAGACAACTCATATTAATCAACGACATCACAGCGAGAGATAAGATCAATGAATCGAATCAATCCAAAGAAACTACTTCGCAGTAAATGGACGGCCGTTAGCCCAGTAAAGAAAGAAAAGCACTTTATGATCACGGAGGTCGAATTCGAAGAAGGGGAGGTCATTCGTTGCTTAATAGAAGCGGTGATGACGAAACGAGAAGAAGACATTAACTGGCGCGATCTAACCGATAAGGATCATTGGCTTCCTGGTTGGAAATAAGTGTATCAAGTCGAGGCGATCTGCTTGATACACTGGTATTAATTACCCGACGCAGCAAGCCCTTGCCAGTATTTAAGGCCTTCTAACACACCCTCTGCATGTGTTGCTCTGCTGGTGTATACGTTATCTCGATCGGACAGGTGAGCGATCTCAGGGTAATGATTCGCGACCAATATTGAATTTACGCCATCTATGGTTAGCATCGAGGTGTCGTTCGCTGAGTCGCCAGCCACGCATACCTCTTCAATGCTTAACTGATGTTGTTTAAGTAGATGATGAATCGCTGTGGCCTTGTTGACACCCTTAGGCGTGATATCTAAGTACCAATCGTGGGAGTAAGTAAGGTGTACATCCAATCCGTGTGACTCCAAGCTTGACTCAATTAGCTCGTGCTGAGAGTCAGACAGTTTTCCTTCGAAAGTGATCTTGTATTCCCCTTGATGGATCTCTAAGCGCTCTCCCATGAAATCGAGCGATGCAAGTGCAGACTCAACCTTTGACTTGTTCCAAGACGCTTCTAATTGATTGTGCCAGGTGTGATCCGGCGTTTGGGAGTGCTCGTGATGAATTCTCGTGCCTACGTCGCTGATAATCGTGTGTGGTTTCGGGTAGTTGTCAGAAGCTAAACCCACACGAATTGAGGGCAGTGTTCTACCTGTCGCGATGATAAAGCGAATATCCGGTTGCTTTGTTAAGTAGTTAAACAACTGATCAACCCCATGAGACGAGCCGCCATCAAGCGTTCCATCAAAGTCACACACCAGCATTTTTATCATTCTAATACCTGTCCTTTTATCCGTCCGAAAGAGTGCCCAACCTTTAGGTAAAGAATGGAACAGCAATGTGTACTCTACAAGTTGTCTTTCGGCCTGGGTAATCGACTTTTGACAGTTTGCAGCAAGTATCACAGTTGGTGTTATGTCTTCCATATCGGAGATTAAGGTATCAATCTGATCTGTGCCTAATTGGACGGACTCTATCCAGATTGCCCTTCATATGTGTGTAAAAGTCATTGGGAGTGCGCGCCTCGTAATGGTGTTAATTTACCAGTCTTGGTGGCGTTTAAACTCTCTTAATTGGTTTGTATTCGAATTATTTGTACACGAACTATTTGTGCATATTCTTGGTCTATTTAGCCTATTAATTGTTCTGATGTGAAATAAATATTCAATAATCTATCTGTAAGTAATACATAATGCCGCAGGTGTTGAGTGTGATTTAAATTTCTTTATTATCAATATTTTGCTTTGTATGGGCTTGATATTTGACCTTTGTTTGGGCTGGGGTTTTAACGGTTTTTCATCGGATTTACAGAACGATGCCCCTTGATTTGCATGGGTTAATTGCTTAGAGTGCTAATCGTTTTTCGGGTTTAAATAACCGTTTTTAAGTTTAAATAATCGGTTTTGAGTTTAAATAACTATTAGTTTAGATAACTAAGAAAGGATTAAATTACATGGATCCCATACTGGAAGTTAAGGGACTGTACAAGGTGTTTGGTGAAGACACCGACCGTGCTTTTACAATGATTAATGAAGGCGCGAACAAAGATAAAGTTTTCGAAGAAACAGGGTTAACGATCGGCGTTAACGATGTTTCTCTTAGCATTCAAGAAGGCGAGATTTTCGTCATAATGGGACTGTCAGGATCTGGCAAATCAACCCTAGTACGCCTTCTTAACCGCTTGATTGAACCTACCAAAGGTAATGTGCTTCTTCGAGGCAAAGACATTGCCCACACCTCAGAAGATGAGCTCCGCGAAGTCCGTCGCAACAACATCTCCATGGTTTTCCAAAACTTCGCATTGATGCCTCACATGACAGTGATTGAAAACGCCGCGTTTGGTCTTGAACTAGCGGGTGTTGAAGTCGATAAGAGAAAACAGTCCGCATTTGAAGCGTTGGAACGAGTCGGTCTCGGGCCGTATTCAGAATCTTACCCTGATGAATTGTCTGGCGGTATGAAGCAGCGTGTTGGTTTGGCTCGTGCCCTAGCATGTGACCCTGATATTCTGTTAATGGACGAAGCATTTTCTGCACTCGATCCTTTGATTCGTACTGAAATGCAAGATGAACTGATTCGTCTTCAAAATGATGACAAACGAACCATTGTTTTCATCTCCCATGATTTGGATGAAGCGATGCGAATCGGTGACCGTATTGCCATTATGCAAAACGGTGAGGTGGTTCAAGTGGGTACCCCAGACGAAATTCTTAACAACCCAGCGAACGATTATGTCGAAGCTTTCTTCCGCGGTGTGAATGTAGCAAGTGTTCTTACGGTGAAAGACATTGCACGTAAGAAGCCAGCTGCGGTATTTAAAAAATCAGAACATGACGGCCCAGCGTCGGCTCTACAAATATTGATGGATAACGACCGTGAATACGGCATTGTTGTTGAGAAAAGCAGTCGTTACTCCGGTATCGTCTCTATTGATTCCCTTCGTAAAGCACACAAAGAGAACAAATCACTGACCAGTGCGCAGCTCGATGATGGCCTAACGCTGAACCCTGATTTACCAATCAATGATGTGCTTGGCCTTGTTGGCGGTGTGCCTTACTCCGTTCCTGTTGTGGATGAGCAAGGTAATTACTTTGGCGTGGTAACTAAGTCACGACTGTTACAAACATTGGATAAGGGGTAGATCATGTCGTCTGAACAAACAAATAATGACCCATGGTCTCAATCAGCTCCAGCAGCTCAACCTGCAAGTGATCCTTGGGGTCAAGCAGCGGATACCTCCCCATCAGCAGATTGGTTAAGCAGCGAAACAGTCGAAACGACACCTTTTGACCCACTTAACCCTTTTGCAGAAGCAGTGTTGCCCGTCGACACTTGGGTAGAGTCTGGACTGAATTGGTTAGTTGAGCACGGACGTCCATTGTTTCAAGCAATCCGTGTGCCTATCGATTTCATTCTAAGTTCATTTGAAACGGCGTTGGTGTCGACACCTGCACCATTCATGTTGATCATTTTGTTTCTCGTTGCATGGCAGTTTTCAAACCTGAAGCTTGGTTTGGCTACAGCCGTTTCTTTGACTTTTATTGGCTTGATTGGCGCTTGGTCTGAAGCGATGACCACGCTTTCACTGGTCATGACATCGGTATTCTTCTGTCTGCTGATCGGCTTACCCATGGGGATATGGCTCGCTCGCAGCAATACCGCGGCTAAATTCGTACGCCCAATTCTTGATGCCATGCAAACGACGCCAGCCTTCGTTTATCTTGTACCCATCGTAATGTTGTTTGGTATCGGTAACGTTCCGGGTGTGGTGGTGACGATCATATTCGCACTTCCTCCTGTTGTACGTTTGACTATCTTGGGTATTCAGCAAGTACCGGAAGAGTTGATCGAAGCGGGTCACTCATTCGGTGCCAGCAAAAAGCAGATGCTTTACCGAATTCAACTACCACTTGCACTGCCAACCATCATGGCGGGCGTGAACCAAACACTGATGCTGTCGCTATCGATGGTGGTTATCGCATCAATGATCGCGGTAGGTGGATTAGGTCAAATGGTACTGAGAGGTATTGGCCGACTGGATATGGGATTGGCCGCTGTTGGTGGACTAGGCATTGTTATTCTTGCAATCCTACTTGACCGCATTACCCAAGTTCTTGGGGTAAATGCAGGTAATACAAAATTACGCTGGTATCACATGGGGCCTGTTTCCCTTGTGCTAAAAGCTTTAAATCGCGGTAAACAATCAGAACTACAACTAAGGAAAAACACCAATGAATAATTCATGGAAGAGTAAGCTAGCCGTTGGCATCGTTTCGACACTGGCTGTATCAACGAACGTGTGGGCTGCAAGCTTACCGGGTGAAGGTGTATCAGTTCAGCCTGTTCAATCTTCAGTTGCTGAAGAAACGTTCCAAACACTGATTGTTAACCGTGCTTTAGAAGAGCTTGGTTACGACGTGAAATCAACACAAGAAGTGGACTACAACGTAGCTTACACCTCAATTGCAAAAGGTGATGCAACGTTCCTAACCGTAGGTTGGTTCCCACTACACGCTGATAAATACAAAATGGCGGGTGGCGATGACAAATTCTACCGTGAAGGCCAATATGTAAGTGGTGCCGCTCAAGGTTACCTTATTGATAAGAAAACCGCTGAAAAGTACAACATCACTAACATAGGTCAATTGACTGATCCAAAAATCGCTAAGCTGTTTGATGCTGATGGCGATGGCAAAGCAGACCTGACGGGCTGTAACCCTGGTTGGGGTTGTGAGATGGTCATCGAACACCAAATCTCTGCATTCAAATTGGACGATACCGTTACTCACAACCAAGGTAACTATGCAGCGATCATCGCAGATACGATTTCACGTTACCAAAAGGGCGAGTCAGTTCTTTACTACACGTGGACACCTTATTGGGTAAGTGGTGTATTGGTTCCTAACGAAGACGTAGTTTGGTTAGAAGTTCCATTCTCTTCACTTCCGGGTGATCGTGCGAATGTTGATACTACTTTGTCTAACGGTAAGAACTACGGCTTCGAAATGAACTCGATGCGTATTATTGCGAACAAAGAGTTTGCTAAGAACAACCCATCTGCGGCGAAGCTTTTTGAAATCATCAAACTTAACATCAATGATGTAAGTGCTCAGAACATGATGATGAGTAAAGGTAAGAACAGCTCGGCTGATATCGAAGCGCACGTAAACGGTTGGATCAAAGCGAACCGAAATACGTTTGATGCTTGGATTACAGAAGCGAAGAAAGCGGCACTATAACGGTTGTTTTTCGTAAGCAGTCGATAACCGGCTGGAATAAAAAGAGAAGGCCGGTAGTCTGATTCAGACTACCGGCCTTTGTTTTTCTAGCGACATAACTATTTTCTAGCGACATAACTATTTTTTAGCGACATAACTATTGTTATCGCATTATTTTTTAAAGCGGCTTGTTCTTTTAAAAGCGAGCAGCTCTAGCGTTCGCCTTGAACCTCAAAGTCATCGCTGATTAAACGAGCGCAACCATCGGCTTCTAGTGCCCAGTGCTCACGATGCACAACACCAAACGCTTTGTTCATTGTCCAACTAGCCGTCAAAATGTAGCCGCCCTCTGGGTGCTCTTCCCACGTAACGTCTGTGTAATCAACGTCTTTGAAGCCTTGGTCGATGATGTTTTGCCAAAATGCTTGAATCGCTTCACGACCTTCAAAAGTACCAAATGGACGCGCTTCCATTACACAGCTTTCAGCATATTGATCTGCACAACCTTTCGCATCTTGGCTGTTGAATGCTTTCTGCCACGCGTTAATGCCTTGCTTACATGCTTCTAAAATTTGGTTGTCTAACATTGTCTTTCTCCATAACAGTCTTCTTTCAAACACTGTGTCTTTGATTTGGGTGTCTCGATAAGTTGGATTCAGTTTAGCCTTGGAAATTAAGTTGAAAAACAGAGATAATAGAAAATACTGTATGTAAAAAGAGAACAATAAGATGAGTAAGCTAAAGCAGATGTCGATTTTCGCTCACATCGTAGAGCAGGGCTCAGTATCAGCTGCGGCTGAAAAGCTTGAGTTGTCTAAGTCCGTCGTCAGTCAGCACCTCAAAATTCTGGAACAAGAGTTAGGGGCTTCACTTCTCAAACGCACAACACGGAGGCAATCTCTGACCAGTATGGGTGAGCGTTTTTATTTAAGCTGCAAAGACATCAACGTGATTGCTGACTCGGCTTGGGATATGGCCAAAGCTGAGCTAGAAGAGCCACAAGGTCGGATTCGTATTACTGCACCGAATGCTCTTATGGACTTGCTCGTCGCCCCTGTTGTCGCAGATCTAATGAAGCAATATCCCAAGCTAAAACCCGAGCTGATAAGCGATGATCAGCACTTAGATTTCATGGAACACGATATTGATCTCGCAGTACGAGTAGGAACTTCTCGTGACAGTAACCTAAAGCAGAAACGCTTGGGCGAGTTTAAAGACGTGTTGTGTGGCGTTGAAAGCATGCGTTCTCGTGAGCTTGAATCTATTCCTTACATTGCTAACTCATGGCAAGGTAAGCAAGTTTCTCATCACTTTACTTCTCAAACAGATCAAAACTTTATTTACCAACAACAAGCAAGTTGCACTACGAACTCCTTTCATAGTTGTCTCGCGTTGATCAAATCTGGCGTTGGCATTGGTGTGATCCCAGACTTCTATCTTCATCAACTATCAAATGAAGTGGTCGATCTCTTACCAAGTTTTCAACTACCCACAAACACGGTTTATGCGTTGAATCCATTCGCCTCAAACACACCGATTGCCATCAAACTGTGCGTCAAAGCGTTGGAAGAGAAGCTCAAACAGAACTTTGTTTAAAACCAATTCGATAAGTCAGTGATTTAGTAAAGAGGCTTAAAACCAAACTTGCCTAATAGATTGCTCAAGAGTGAAGATACAAAAACATAAAGACACAAAAAAGCCCGAGTATAAACTCGGGCTTTGAATCGTTTTCTTTATAACTTATGAGGAGCTAGATTGCCTGACGAAGTTGAAAGTAACGCCCTTGTGCATTCAGTAGTGTCTCGTGAGAGCCATGTTCAACAATGTCACCTTGTTCGATCAGAACGATAGAATCCATGGATTCAAGACCAATCAAACGGTGCGTAATGAAGATAACCGTCTTGCCTTCGAAGTGCTTCTCGAACAGCGCCATGATGCTGTGTTCTGTCTGCTTATCCAAGCCTTCTGTCGGCTCATCGAGAAGCAGGATAGGGGCATCATGAAGAATCGCACGTGCAATACCAATACGGCGCTTCTCACCACCAGACAGTTGACGACCACCGTCACCCAACCAGCTATCAAGCGCGTCATTCTCAAGTAGCTTTTCTAGACCAACGTCTTTAAGGATGTTAGTTAGGTGCTCATCGTTGGCATCTGGTTTCGCAATCAACAAGTTGTCGCGTAGGCTGCCATTCAAGATGTCGACACGCTGGCTTACCACACTGATTGATTCACGAAGCTGTGATTCATTCCATTGTGTCAGTTCAATGCCCGCGATTGAGATATAGCCCTTTTTAGGATCCCAGTAGCGAGTCAGAAGCTGAATCAGAGTCGATTTACCAGAACCCGTTTGACCCACAATCGCAACCTTGTGCGTGGCAGGGATCGTTAGGTCAACAGCGTTCAGAACACTGCGCTCAGAGTCAGGGTAGTTGAACGTCACGTTTGAGAACGTAATATCAAGCGGCTTGTTGATGTCGAGTTTCTCTTCAGCAAACTGAACTTCAGGCTCCGACAGAATCACTTCGTTCAAGCGACGAGCAGAAGACAGAGTTTGACCTAAATGCTGGAACGCGCCTGCGATAGGCATCAGCAGTTCAAAACTTGCCATAGTAGCGAACGCCATTAGCGCGATGAACGGGTCTGGTGCATTGCCACCCACACCGTCAGCCGCAAGCCAAAGCATAAGAACCAGCGTCAAACCGTTGAACAGCATTAGCGCTGCTGAAGCCATACCGGTTAGGTTGGCGTTTACAAACTGATTCGCCATCAGCTTGTGTTGCGTTTCTAGAATTGCATTACGGTAACGTTCTTCTGCACCGAATAGAGTCAGTTCGCTGTAGCCTTCAATCCAATCGAGTGTAGTCACACGTAGATCAGCTTTGTTCTGTGTTAGTTCACCGCCGTTACGCTTGCCCAGCTTGTAGAATAAGATTGGCCAAACCAACAGCATGATCAGAAGGATAGAACCCAAGATCAAACCAAGCGAACTATCGAACCACATCAAGAACAGAGTCAGGAAGAAAATCCCGAACACACCCACCGTCACTGGGCTTACTAAACGTAAGTACACGTGATCCATGGCGTCTACATCAGCAACCAAACGGTTGAGAAGGTCAGCATCTCGAAGGTTTGAGATACGACCTGGGATCAGCGGAGCCAGCTTCTTGAAGAAGAAGATACGCAGATCAGTTAACAATTTGAATGTTGCATTATGGCTGACAACACGTTCACCCCAACGACCCGCAGTACGGCTCATTGCCAAACCACGTACACCACCACCCGGCAGCATGTAGTTGAAGGTTTCACGCGCAATCGTAAGGCCTGCAACCGCAGAAGCTGAAATGAACCAGCCTGATAGCGTTAACAAGCCGATAGAAGCCGACAGAGTAGCAAAAGCCAATAGCATGCCTAGCGATAGGCCAAACCAATGCTTTTTATAGAGTTTCAGGTAAGGCAGTAAATCACGCATCTAAATTACCCTTATTATCTTGTTGAGCTAAGTTCGCGTTCAGCATCTCTTCAAACAAACCACCCGCAGTCGAAAGCTGAGAGTAATGACCTTGTTCAACCAGACCACCATCGCGCATAACCAGAATATTATCGACTGATTTAAGAGGAGCGAGTTGGTGCGTCACAAGTAGGGCAGTGCGGCTTTCAATGTTGCTATTGATGCCTTTCATCACTAACTGTTCGCTACGAGTATCTAGGCTGGCTGTTGGTTCATCTAGCAACCAGAACTGACCGTCTTGAATCATTGCGCGAGCTAGTGCCAAGCGTTGAGATTGACCAACAGACAGGCCACCAGAGCGATCAGAAATCATGTAATCCAAGCCGTGCTCGTTAACGAACTCGCTAGCAAATGATTGCTCTAGTGCGTTTTGAACTGTTTGGTCAGCGATATCGTGCTTACCAAGAGTGACGTTGTCACGAATGCTGCCGTGTAACAACAATGGGTTTTGACCAACCCAACTAATCGTTTTACGCCAAGAGGCTAAGTCTAAGTCACGCAGTTCAACCCCATTGATTTTCAAGCTTCCTTCATAAGGCATGAAACCAAGGATGGCATTGATCAAACTTGTTTTACCCGCACCACTTGGGCCAACTAACGCAGTCGATTGGCGAGTGTTCAGTGCGAACGAGATAGGACCAACCAATTGAACGCCTTCAGAGCTTAACACTTTTAGGTCGGTAGCTTCAATATTAATGCCTTGAGCCGGATCGAGTTGAGTGTCGCCTGATTTAACCTTAGTGATGTCTGTTTCTAAGAACTCGACAATACTTTCGGCTGCGCCAACCGCTTGTTGCTTCGCGTGGTAGAAAGTACCTAAGTCACGCAGAGGTTGGTAAAACTCTGGTGCTAAAATAAGGATAAACAAACCCGCGAATAGCGTAATGCCAACACCGTAGTGACCGAAGTTAAGCTCACCGATGTAGGTGAAACCAAAGTAAACAGCTGTCATCGCGATCGAGATCGACGTGAAGAACTCAAGCACTGCAGAAGACAAGAAAGCAATTTTCAACACATCCATGGTACGCGTTCTGAACACTTCAGATGCACCTTTAAGTACTTCTGTTTCAGCGTTGGTGCGGTCGAATAGACGGATAGTCGTCATTGACTGCAAACGGTCGTAAAAGTGACCTGAAAGACGCTGCAGCGCTTTGAAGTTTTTACGGTTTGCATCGGCGGCTTTCATACCCACAAGTGCCATGAACATCGGCACCAGTGGCGCAGTCAGCAAGAAGATAAGGCCAGCAGCCCAGTTTACTGGGAACACCACAACCAAAATAATGAATGGAATCATTACCGACAGAGACATCTGAGGCAGGTAACGAGAGAAGAAATCTTGCATGTCTTCTACTTGTTCTAGCAACAGCGTTGCCCACGTACCCGCAGGTTTGCCTTTGATATAAGCAGGGCCTAACTCGCGTAACTTATCTAGGATGAGTTGCCTGATGTAGACACGGATCTGTTCACCACAGCGATAACCTGCGATTTCACGTCCCCATGTACAGCCAGCACGGCCAACGACCGATAATGCCAAGCCTGCGAAATGACCAACCAGTTCAGATTTATCGACATTCTCGATGATCAGCTGGTGAAGAATAGAGGCGAGAAGAGCTGCTTGAGCAATTAAGAACACGCTTGAAAGTACGCCAAGGCTAATCGCAATCATAAGCCAGCGTTTCGCTAACTTACTCTGTTGCTTAAGCCACTTGTTCAAGCTGCGTTGTTTTTTCTTATCCATTATGAAGGCTTAATGATAATTATTATTTGTTGAGGGCGGCTAGTATACAAAAGAAAGCCCAGTGGATATACCACTGGGCTCTAGGGATTTACAACAAAATGTGATGACGCCCTGCATCTACTGAGGCGAGAGCACCGATAATCAAATCTGCAATCTCAGATTTACTTATCGTTAAGGCCATCTAGGAAGCGTTCAGCATCCAGTGCAGCCATACAACCTGTACCAGCAGAAGTAATTGCTTGGCGGTAGTTGTGGTC
The DNA here is from genome assembly GCF_000272405.2 of Vibrio tasmaniensis 1F-187. Classification (GTDB taxonomy): domain Bacteria; phylum Pseudomonadota; class Gammaproteobacteria; order Enterobacterales; family Vibrionaceae; genus Vibrio; species Vibrio tasmaniensis_A. The sequence continues at coordinate 3,395 of NZ_AJZM02000096.1, read as the reverse complement.
CATTACATCACCCGCAGCGAACACACCTGGGATGCTGGTTTGCGTTGCGTTACCTTCAAGACCAGACTGAACGATGATGTAGTCATCTTTCATGTCGACTTGGCCTTTGAAGATTTCAGTGTTTGGTTGGTGACCGATAGCAATGAATGCACCCATTACTTCGATGTCTTCTGTCTTATCAGACTGAGTATCTTTAATACGAACGCCCGTTACGCCCATGTCGTCGCCTAGAACTTCGTCTAGCGTGCGGTCAGTGTGAAGAACAATGTTGCCGTTCTCTACTTTGTCCATTAAACGCTTCACTAGGATCTTTTCAGCGCGGAACGTGTCACGGCGGTGAACAAGGTGCACTTCAGACGCGATGTTAGACAGGTAAAGTGCTTCTTCAACAGCGGTGTTTCCACCACCCACAACTGCAACTTTCTGGTTGCGGTAGAAGAAACCATCACACGTTGCACAAGCAGAAACGCCACGGCCTTTGAATGCTTCTTCAGAATCTAAACCTAGGTACTTAGCTGATGCGCCCGTTGAGATGATCAATGCATCACACGTGTACTCGCCAGAATCGCCTTTAAGACGGAAAGGGCGGTTTGATAGATCGACTTCGTTAATGTGGTCGAACAGGATCTCTGTTTCAAAGCGCTCTGCGTGCTCTTTCATGCGATCCATTAGAGCAGGACCCGTTAAACCTTCAGCATCACCCGGCCAGTTTTCAACTTCTGTTGTGGTGGTAAGCTGACCACCTTGCTGCATACCGGTAACCAGTACTGGGTTTAGGTTTGCACGAGCAGCGTAAACTGCAGCGGTATAGCCAGCAGGGCCAGAACCAAGAATCAATAAATTACAGTGCTTTACGTCGCTCATGAGGACTCCGAAATTGAAATTGTTTTTATTTATAATCGCTTAGGATTGTATGGAAAATATGGAGGCAATAAAAGGTTAAACAAGGGCTGAAGTGTAATTAATCGTTATACGTTAGAACTTAATCGATCAAATCGACTGTCTTGTATTTCAAGGTGTTAGAATAAATATCAATAGGTTATGGAAAGTTTAACTGCGTATAAAAACATATAACTTTGTATTTCGGGAGATTTTGTCGCCATAAAATCTTCTCTTTAAGAAGGATAAATTGTTGGAGAGATAAAGATTAAAGTTAATTCGAAGTAGATTCACAGGAAGTTAAACCATCGGCAAGTTCTGGCTAGAAGCAATTTAAGGCGTTTGAGTTAATTTTTACGTTTTAGGTTACGCAAAGCAACTTGAAACTAGAAGTGTTGGGGGATTTATGGTTGTCTTATCTTCTTGTTGCATAACCAAGTATCAATGCTTTACTACCAATGACTGTATTATATTGATAAAATACCGCGAAACGCCAGAAAGTTGGTAATTATGATAGACAATAACGTATCCAAACTATGAAAGTGATTGTTTTATCAGGTGCTGGGCTTTCTGTTCCTTCAGAACTGCCTGCATATGAAGATATTAAAAATACACCTGAATACCAAGCATTCCAAGGAGCTTCACCTTGTGAAGTATTGGCTCTTGTAAAGAAAATTCGGCATAAATATGAGCAATTTTTACCGAATCGAGCACATTACGAATGTATGTATCTCGAAACATATTGTCAATCACTAGGAGTTGAGTTTCTACATTACACTTTAAATATTGATGACTTAATTGAGAAAGCTGGAGGGAGTGCGGTACATCTTCATGGTTGTATAAATGAACCAGACAGTATCGTTCAATGCAAAGATGTCCCTTGTGTAGACCTTTTCAATATTGAGTGGGAAGTAAACGATCTCCTAATAGTACTTGGTGTTAGTAACAATGGTTTTCCTTTAGCTGCATTAGAGGCAAATGCTTTGGCGTCTGGAGCTAAATTTGTAAACTACAACATTGTTTCTAATAGTGAAACTAGTAATCCTACGGTAATCGGTGATGTTTCAGAAGTATTCAAGTTTTTAGATCATCGAAACTTACCACCTATAGAGTTAACAGAAGTTGATTTAGGTTTTATTGTTTATCAAATAGAATGCAACATCATGGAGAGCGAGTACACTGTTTACCTAACTCCGTCGACAGAAGGTGACTTTAGTGATGGTAGGCTGGAGGATACCGAAGACCGAATAGGAATGAAACTCAACGAAAATTGTTTTGAGATTAAGTTTGACTTAAAGTCAAACATCGAAAATCAAACACTCTTTGAGCAACCAGAAAGAGCGATTACTAGACAGCAGTTAAACCTTTTAGGTAGAGTCATAGCAGCTTTGATCCTGTCACATTCGAGAAGTAAAAATGTGATTGTTTATACGGCTTCTGCTGTAGATGAAAGGTTAGTATTGTTCTATAATTTGCTTGCAAGGAAGTACGCAGATCAACTAGAATATGATTCATGGTGTAGTTTTGGCACTGAAGGAATAAATTATGCGTTTAAAAAAAAATGAAGTAACTAACAAACGTAAGCTTGAAGCTATGCGTAAGTTGTCGCAAGCTTGTAATGCTGCAATTAAAGCTGGTAAAGCAAAGAAAATTACTCTTTCTCCGCAATGAGCTATTACTTGTACCTAATTCATAAGACCGGCCATGAGCTGGTTTTTTTGTATTTAAAAACGCCATAACTCTTAGTCAGATTTAACTAGCAAGCAAAATATGTCTAGAAATGGATAGTTAGAGCTTCGTTGTTTGTTGAAGAGGTTATGATAGAAAACTCGTTTAATGGCTAATGAATAGCACTGTTTAGAGCTAAAATGGAGTGTCGTAGTGAAAGCCGCTTCAATTGAAATGAGCTTTGAAAGTATGATTTATAGATTAACATCAAAAAAAGAAAGTAATCAGTTTAGCTAGTAAGCAAAGCTACCGTTACCTTGTCGAAGTTTTCGGAAGCTTTGACTTATAGAACTGATAAATAATCCCTCTTCATTTGAATCTGAGTTTATGCGTGTTGGTAGTGCCTAGTTTGGAATTCAAGCAAAGAACTAACTTCGCGTTTAAGATCGCTGGTTAAACCCCATTGTTTGGCTAGTTTTTCACATTTTGATGTTACTGCTTCAGCGAATTGTAATAATTGGTCACGTAGATTACACAGCTGCTGCTTTACAGCAGTAGGAACACAATTAAACCGCATTAGCTTATCAACCAAGTAACCAGCACGTTTCAAAGCTTCTTTCCTCAAGTGTTCTACAGTCGGTACGAAAGACTCATGCCAAACAGCCAACGCAACTGTTTTAACATCTTCAGGCGATGCATTAGCGAAGTCATTTGATACTAGTCTATTGAATACTCTCTGTGTCTTCATTAGCTTCTAACTCTTTCATGATGGCAATTGCGTGATCTACGTTTAATCGTAGGCTAGCTTCTGTTGCCGAGTATAAAATTGATCTGCTCCAGTAAGACTG
>NZ_AJZM02000095.1 GCF_000272405.2 Vibrio tasmaniensis 1F-187 | reverse complement strand
CCCGTGGGTTCATGGGGCGGATACCAAAAACCAATTGAATTGAGTATGTACAAAACAATAGCTGATGTTTCGAACTAAGACTACCCGCTTCATGAATCTACACATAAAGAATTTAAACTCTAGAAGGTCTTTAAGTCCAGCACCCTAGATCCCCGAGATAGAACATTTCTGTTGATGCATCAATGCGTAAATCAAACGGTCATTTTCTTTACCATTCAGAATCTAAAGTTTACGTTCTGATTTTTTTTGATTCTTTGTAAAGAAACTCGTAAATTTATCTATGTAAACTTAACCTACCTTTTCCTACGGTACTTCTATGAAAATTGGATATGCGCGAGTTAGTACAGATGATCAAAACGAAGACTCACAAATCGATTCTTTAGAGTCGGCAGGTTGCGAACGAATCTATATCGAAAAATGTAGCGGTAAATCAAAGCAACGTCCTGAATTAGAACGTATGATTGATGCACTACGAGAAGGCGACATTGTCGTTGTCCAGCGCTTAGATAGGCTAGGACGAAGCCTAAAAGACTTGATAGAACTACTTGATGGTTTTAAAGAACAAGGCATCAAGTTCATTAGCTTGAATGAAAGTATTGATACCACGACCGCTGTGGGTGAATTAGCATTTCATATGATAGGTGCTATCGCTCAATTTGAGCGTAGGCTTATCTCTGAACGCACCAAAGCTGGATTGAAAGCTGCGAGGGCTAGAGGTCGTAAAGGTGGGCGTAAAGCTAAACTGACCGCTTCTGATATCAAGAAAGCACAAGCGATGCTACTTGATAAGTCGGTAACAAAAACAGAAGTCGCTGAGCACTTTGGTGTCAGCCGACCAACTCTCAATAAAGCGTTGGATGGTGTTGAACCTCCTCAAGAGCGCTCTTTATTTGAGTAAGCGATTCAATACATCTATGCGGTAGCATAGGCTTATAGGTTGTACAGCACAGAAAGTGCTTGTTTGAAAGGATTTTTATGCATATCTCTAAGGTTACATTAAGGAATTACCGAAATTTCAAAAATTCAAATTTTGTTCTGCAAGAAGGCGTTAACACTATTGTAGGAGAAAATGGTTCTGGTAAGACAAACGTATTTAGAGCGATTAGATTACTACTTGATGATAACCTTCGAAGATCGGCAATGAGACTTGAAGAATCAGATTTCTTTCGAGGACTTCAAAATTGGAGAGGTCATTGGATCATCGTAAGCCTTGAATTTTCCAATTTATCGGCAGATGAATCAATTCAATCTCTATTTTTCCATGGCGCGGCAGGGATAAACCAAGCTCCCACAACAATTGCCACTTACAATTTAGTTTTTAGACCAAAAGCAAACATTAGAAAACAGCTTTCTGACTTAACGATAGGTGATAAAACTGGCTTACAAATGGTCTTGGACACCATATCCATAGACGATTATGAAACTCTGATTACAGGTAGAAGTGCGGCAAATTTTGCAAATGACGAAGAGTACAAAGCAATAGTAGGTGATTTTGAGAATGTTAGTTTCCCAAATGAAGTTAGCAATTACCAAATAGGTACTAAGCTAGGTAATTATTTTAGTATTTATGACGACATTTCATTTACATATATAAAAGCACTTAGAGATGTTGTTTCTGATTTTCATAACAGCAGAACCAATCCATTGCTTCAGTTGTTAAAAGCTAAAAGTGGCGATATTAATCATCAAGAGTTTGAAAAAATAGTAGCTACAGTGCAAACGCTAAATGATGATATAGAATCTCTAAGTGATGTATCTCAAGTTCGAAGTGATATCCATCATACGTTAGTCTCTGCTGCGGGGCATACATATTCACCTAAAGGAATGTCGATTGAATCAGGTCTTTCGGATAAAGCTGAAGAAATATTTCAATCCTTGTCATTACTTGTTGGTGAAGATGACAGTTTGCATGAAGGATCTATTCATGAAATTAGCCTTGGTGGTGCGAACCTTATCTTCTTAGCTCTCAAGTTACTATTATTTAAGTACCAACAACGCAGAGAAACCTTTGCTAACATCCTTCTTATAGAAGAGCCTGAAGCTCATATTCATACTCATATTCAGCGTACATTATTCCAAAACCTAGACTATCAGGATACCCAGATAATTTACTCTACACACTCAACGCATATTTCCGATGTTAGTAATGTCGAGAGCATGAATATCATCGGTAAAGCAGAATATGGGTATAGAGCTTTCCAACCAGCTACAGGCTTAAGCTCAAAAGAAACTAGAGCTATTCAACGATACTTAGATGCTAAGCGTAGTAATCTATTATTTTCTAAAAGTTGTATTCTTGTCGAAGGAGATGCGGAAGAAGTTCTTATTCCAATTATGATTAAAAAATCATTAGGGATAAGTGTTGATGAAATAGGAATGAGCGTCATTAACATTGGTAGCACAGGATTTAATAATGTTGCAAAGTTATTTGACGAAACCCGCATACAGAAGAAGTGCTCTATAGTCACCGACTTAGATGCCGTATTCTTTGATGTTATTGACAAGGCTACAGATGCAGAATCTTTATCTAAAATGAAGAAGAAAGCTCGTGGTTCTGCTGCATCAGGTTTAGCTAGAAAAGCTCTATTGGATGAGGAGTACCTCAATAATTCTTGGGTTGATTGTTTCTATGCTGAGCATACATTCGAAGTAGATTACGTAAAATCAGGTAATCAACAATCTGTAATAGATACCTTGGAAGATGTGTATAAGTCGGATAGTAAAATTCAGGAAGCCACCAATGAACTTAGTTCGGGAATGATTCATTTATCAGGAGTTAGGGTTTTAACTATTGCTAATCAACAAGGTAAGGGGTGGTTCGCTATCCAGCTAGGGGAAACCCTAACTGCTGATTGTATTTTGCCTGTTTACATAGCAAAAGCGATTTCCTTCGCTCATGGGAAGTTTGAACCTCGAATTTTGAGTAAAATTATTCGCTATAGAATTCAACACAATATAAATAAAGGAATAATTACGCCCCCTCCACAATCTGGTTCCCTATACATTGGTCAAGCAATTCAGCTTTTCGAACAAGGAAGTCTACCTTTCAGCGAACTGCTAAACAGCTTTAAAAAAGCGTACCCCTTAGATCCAGCAACCGCGGCTATAGAAAGTTTTATCTATGATTGATTACTCTAAAGAATTAAATGATGAACAAAGAGAAGCTATAGCATACAAGGGGAATGTATATCTAGTTGCTTGCCCTGGCAGTGGCAAGACAAGAACATTAGTTTATAAGCTAGCAAAAGAGCTTGAAGAAATTAACTTAACAAAGAAAAAAATTGCAGCTATAACATATACAAATGTAGCCGCTGATGAAATTAAAGAAAGAATTGTAGATTTAGGTGTAGACACTTCAGCTCTATGGATTGGGACTATTCACTCTTTTTGTCTTGACTGGATTTTGCGTCCTTTTGCACAGTATATTTCAGATCTAGAGCATGGCTTCACTGTAGTAGACAACCATACCAGTGAAGAAATTATATCTGCTGTATCTGCACAATATTCTAACCCTAGAATCAGCTATTTCGATTGTGGCTACTTCATAAACACAAAGGGAGTTCAAGTCAGTTGTACGAATAATAAGAGTGCCAATGTTCATTCAACCATCGCTCGATATCACGATATCCTCTTAAAAAACAAACAGATAGACTTTGAACAAATATTACATTACTCATATATTTTGATTAAGAACAACATAGAGATATCAAAGTCGCTTAGTGGTATTTTCTCTCATATCTTATTGGATGAGTTCCAAGATACAAAAGAGTTACAGTATCAGATTATCTCATCAATAATTAAGGCGGGGGAAGGTCGTAGCAATCTTTTCATAGTTGGTGATCCAAACCAGTCTATCTTTGGCTCCCTAGGTGGTTATGCTATTGAGTTAAAAGAACTTATAGATCTAACCAATCAAGACGTAAAGGTATTTGAGCTTGATAAAAATTATAGGAGTTCAAATAGAATTGTAGATTATTGCAAAAGCTTTCGTGTTTACGATTCAAAGATGGTGTCTAACTCTCAATACAAAGATCACATAGGGCTTATCAGCTATAGTACTAATATCCATAAAGACCAGCTAGTAGACAAAATATCAAATTTAGTGAGGTATCATATTGAGGAATTAAAGATCCCTCCAAATGAAATTTGTGTTGTTGCTCCTTGGTGGATACATCTTGCTAGTCTCACAAGAGGACTTGCTAATAACTTACCTGAATACTCTTTTGATGGTCCAGGACTAACGCCTATTTACAGAGATCGAGAGAATTTTTGGTATCGGCTATCTAGGTTACTATTAACAACACCATCACCTAATATTTACTTCAAACGAATATTTTGGGCTAGGGATCTTCTTCAGGTAATGTCAGAACTGAATCTATGTGATAGCTCATTAAAAGATAAAGATTTACTTAGAATCATAAATTCAATACATGTAAATGAACAAGATGGTCTTCAATACTTATCATCCGCGTTCGATGTCTTTTCATCTACAGTTGGCTTTTCGATCGATGAAGAACCATCGCTAAAAGAGCAGTGCGAAGCATTTCTAACTAGTTCAAACAGAAGGATTGATAGAATTCGAAGCGAGGGTATTGATTATGCAGGGTCAATTGAAGATTTCAAACGAGCTTTTATCCCTAAAACGGGAGTGAAAATCTCCTCTATTCATGGCGTTAAAGGGGAAGAATATGAAACCGTTATTTCTTTTGGCTTACTTGAAGGAATGGTTCCACACTTTTCCGATACAGATAAAGTCAACACAGCTAAGAAGCTACTTTATGTAATTGCTTCAAGAGCAAAGAGACATCTGCACCTGATAGCTGAAAATGGGAGAAGGAACGTTCCTACACCAATACTACACACTTTAAACTACTCTAACTATGACCAGATCTGAGTCTTCTACCACACTCATACAGAAGATACTCTAAGATCATTAGGTGGACTTGTCTCACCAATATCACTCATCAGTTCATGGATAACTTCTAGTTCAATTTTTTTATCTAGAAGCGCAGTATCCAATTCGGATAACTTGCGTGTGATGAGTGACTCGTACATTTTGTAGTCTTCAGTAAGTTGACTGAATACATCTCGTTTTTTGCTTAGTGTACTAGTGTCTTCTTTTAGCTTTTGTACGTGTAGTTGAAATTGTTGAAAGTGAACGGAGTTCTCTGATTTTTCAGTGTGGACTGAAAGTGATTCAAACAGGTTTAAGCTTTCAGATTCAAAGCTGAATAGGCGTTTAAATGATGCATTTTGAGTACGCTTCGGGCAAAGGCGTTCAACAAGGTTTTGTTGTTCTAGGCGGTATAAATGGTTATGCATACACTTTCGAACTTCATGCAGGGCTAAGTTGTCGCTTGATGACTCAAGCAAGATAAGTAAAAGCTGCTCTGTTTTGAACGTTTCGGGAAGCTTACTAGATAGTAGCTTTATAAAATCGACTTGTTTCATTATGCTTTCATTCGTGTTTTAAAAATATAGAAAACCCACTGACGATTACTCATCAGTGGGGAGGTATTCAGCCAAAATTAGACAGCGGAAAACTGAACTAGGCTGAGTGATTAGTAAACCACAAAACACACTATAGTGTGTTTTGTGATATTTCACAAGATTAAGATGAAGAATAAGATTGCGATTGAATTCGGAGAAAGACTAGCCTTCCAAAGAAAAAAGAAAGGCTTGTTGCAGAAAGAACTATCAGTGCTTTGTGGCTTTAGCCTTAACTACGTTGGTATGTTAGAGCGCGGAGAAAAAAACATCACATTAGAAAAAGTGTTTGTTCTTTCGGAAAAACTAGAGTGCTCTGTATATGAACTGATCCCAGCTCAATAGAAAATTGTTTAGGGTTAGTACAGTACAAAGTACCCCTATTTACTAAAAACCAGCTTGCATCAATCAACTACATCCCAATCAAGCTGGACAACTTTAAATACAACCTAATTATTGCATTTAAAAATGAGAGGAATCACACCTAAGCAATCCAAAATTAAACTTTCTAAGTATTGATATATATATGAAAATCATCAAATGAACGCGAGTTAGACATCAATTAAATGGATCCCCGCCCCCCAGGTAACAGTTCAAATCTGGGAGGGGCCACCAAATTAGAAAAGCCAGAACAGTTCACACTGCTCTGGCTTTTTGCTTTTCTGAAGCTGTACAACTCACCGCTGTATTTCCTACAAATAACGAATTGTCCCACACGCAATTCCAATTCCCTCTCTGTGACTAAATATACTTTTCTTTTATAAAAAAATCGGCAATATGAGAGTACATAGATAATTCAATCGTTCAGGGAAGAAACATGAAAGACGAAACGCTCTCGATTCACTTCGGCTACGAAACTGATCCAACAACCAAATCAGTTGCGACCCCTATTTACCAAACCGTTGCTTACGAATTCGATGACGCACAACACGGTGCAGACCTGTTTAATCTTGCGGTACCCGGTAATATCTACACTCGCATAATGAACCCAACCAACGATGTGTTGGAAAAACGCATGGCGGCCTTAGAAGGTGGTATTGCAGGCTTAGTGGTGAGTGCGGGCAGCGCGGCGATCAACTACGCCATTCAAACGTTGGCACAAATCGGTGATAACATCGTTTCAACGCCTCAGCTTTACGGCGGTACTTACACTCTATTTGCTCACATGCTGCCAAACCAAGGGATAGAAGTTCGCTTTGCCAAAGACGACAAACCAGAAAGCCTAGCGGCACTGATCGATGACAAAACCAAAGCGGTTTACTGCGAAAGTATCGGTAACCCAGCTGGTAATATCATCGACTTAGAACGTGTGGCTGAGCTTGCTCACGCACAAGGTGTACCTGTGATTGTCGATAACACGGTGGCGACACCTGTGTTGTGTAAACCTATCGATTTTGGTGCTGATATTGTGGTGCACTCACTCACCAAATACGTTGGTGGTCACGGAACAACATTGGGTGGCGTGATTGTCGACTCAGGCAAATTCCCATGGGCAGAGCACAAAGATCGCTTCCCAGTATTTAATCAACCAGAACCTTCTTACCACGGTGTGGTGTATACCGAAGCCTTTGGCGAAGCCGCGTTTATTGGCCGCGCTCGAACGGTTCCACTACGTAATACAGGTGCAGCATTGTCACCCATAAATGCCTTCATGCTAATGCAAGGTCTAGAAACGTTGTCGTTACGCATGGAGCGACACACAGAGAACGCACTAAAAGTAGCAGAGTACCTTCAGCAAAATGAGAAAGTGAGTTGGGTGAGCTACGCTGGTTTACCAACGTCTGAGTTCTATCCGCTGGCTGAGAAATACATGCAAGGTAAGCCGTCTGCCATTTTATCTTTTGGCTTGAAAGATGGTTATGAAGCCGGTGTTCGTTTCTATGATGCGCTGCAAATCTTCAAGCGCTTGGTGAACATTGGTGATGCAAAATCTCTCGCTTGTCACCCTGCTTCTACAACACACCGTCAATTAAGCGAAGCGGAACAAAAGCAAGCAGGTGTGTCACCAGAGATGATTCGTCTCTCAGTAGGTATCGAGCACATTGACGATATCTTGGCTGACCTAGAGCAAGCACTTAATGCTTAACGCTGAACGCCGTTAAAGCTAGATCCAACACTGATCGTTAACTAACAGACACAAAGAAGCCCATCACTGGATGGGCTTCTTAATATCTAATGCTATGGTTACTCAACCGTAACCGCTTTCGCAAGGTTACGAGGTTGGTCAACGTCAGTACCTTTGATTAGCGCTACGTGGTAAGACAACAACTGCATCGGTACTGTGTAGTAGATAGGTGCTGTTACTTCACTTACGTGAGGCATCTTGATGATCTTCATGTTCTCATCGCTTTCAAAGCCTGCATCTTCATCTGCGAATACGTAAAGTAGACCGCCACGAGCACGTACTTCTTCAACGTTTGATTTCAGTTTCTCTAGCAAGTCGTTGCTTGGTGCAATAACGACGACTGGCATATCTGCATCGATAAGAGCCAAAGGACCGTGCTTAAGCTCGCCAGCCGCGTATGCTTCTGCGTGGATGTAAGAGATCTCTTTCAGTTTAAGAGACGCTTCCATCGCGATTGGGTAGAACTCACCACGCCCCAAGAACAGTGTGTGATGCTTATCAGCAAAATCAGGTGCTAGCGCTTCGATCTCTTTATCAAACGCCAATGCTTTCTCGATATCAGCAGGCAGTTGATGCAGTGCTTGAACGATCTCAGCTTCTTTCTCTTCATTGATGCGACCTTGTAGACGACCAATTGACGTTACCATCATCAGCATAGCCGCTAGCTGTGTCGTGAAGGCTTTAGTTGAAGCAACGCCGATCTCAGTTCCTGCGCGAGTCATGAAGGCAAAATCAGATTCACGAACTAGCGAAGAACCCGCAACGTTACAGATAGTCATTGCCGACATGTAACCTTTTTCTTTTGCAAGACGAAGTGCAGCAAGCGTATCCGCCGTTTCACCAGACTGAGACAGAGTCACCAATAGGCTGTTCGGGCGAACAACGAAATCACGGTAACGGAATTCAGAGGCAATCTCTACGTCACAGCTTACGCCTGCTAGAGACTCAAACCAGTAACGAGCTGCCATGCCTGAGTTGTAAGACGTACCACATGCGATGATCTGCACGTGTTCTACCTTGCTTAGGATCTCTTCCGCTTTAACACCGATTGCATTAGTGATTACAGAAGTGTCAGAGATACGACCTTCCATTGTGTTGATCAGCGCTGTTGGCTGCTCAAAGATCTCTTTCTGCATGAAGTGACGGTATTGACCTTTATCACCTGCATCGTGTTCTGCGTTTGATTCAACGATTTCACGCTCTACACGCTCGCCCGCTACATCAAATACTGTTACATCACGACGAGTCACCTCAGCAACATCACCCTCTTCTAAGTACATGAAGCGACGAGTTACGCTTAATAGCGCTAGTTGGTCAGAAGCAAGGAAGTTCTCGCCCACACCAAAACCGATAACGATTGGGCTACCAGAACGAGCAACAACGATACGGCTAGGATCTTTACGATCAACCGCCACTGTGCCGTATGCACCGTCTAATTGTTTTGCTGTTTTTTGCAGAGCTTCAACCAAAGAAGCTGACGTGCGAAGTTCCCACTCAACAAGATGAGCGATAACTTCAGTATCCGTTTGTGAAGTAAACACATAACCACGCTCTTGAAGAAGAGCACGCAGTGCTTCGTGGTTTTCGATAATACCATTGTGTACAACAGCAATATCACCAGACATGTGTGGGTGTGCGTTTGCTTCAGAAGGCTCACCGTGTGTCGCCCAACGTGTATGAGCTATACCAGTACCGCCAATAACATGTTGTTGATCGACTGCGTCTGCTAGCTCTTGTACTTTACCAAGGCGGCGTACACGAGTTAGGTTAGATTCGCTATCAACTACAGCGACACCCGCTGAATCGTAGCCTCGGTATTCTAGGCGGCGAAGGCCTTCTACTAAAATTTCGGCTACATCACGCTGTGCTACTGCACCAACAATTCCACACATAGTTTCACTCCATCAATTTCGTTTTATTCCTATTGGCAGCAAGCAAAGGCCAGATCTTTATTAAGATTAATTATAGGAAGGTAAATGCATAATATTTAAATTTGTTTTTACGCTGGATCAGTCAAGATCACACGAACATCATGTGATTCGATACTTGCTTGAGATTCTTTGCTCAAATCTGTATCGGTAATCAAAATGTCGATGTGGTTCCAAGCCAACTCTAAATTGGGGATCTTTCGTCCCACTTTTTCAGACTCAACCATCACGATCACTTCTCGTGACACTTCAGCCATTACTTTACTTAGACCAACCAATTCATTGAACGTGGTTGTGCCTCTATCAAGGTCGATACCATCAGCCCCGATAAATAGTTGATCAAAATCGTAAGCACGAAGTACTGACTCTGCGACTTTGCCTTGAAAAGAATCCGAATGGGTATCCCAAGTGCCGCCGGTCATTAGCAGTGTTGGTTCACTTTCCAACTCATTAAGTGCATTAGCAACGTGCAACGAGTTGGTCATCACAACTAAACCACGCTTGCTATTGAGCTGCTGAATTAGCGCTCCTGTCGTGCTACCGCTATCGATCACAATGCGATTATGGTCGCGAATTAAATCTGCAGCGGCTTTCGCTAATGAAATCTTTCGAGTCGAAACTTGTGGACACAGCTCTTCGTTGACAACCTCTTTAGGTAACGAAATCGCACCACCATAACGGCGTAAAAGCTGACCGTTTTTCTCTAAAGACGCCAAGTCCTTTCTAATCGTGACCTCTGAGGTTTCGAACTTAGCGGATAATTCATCAACACTAACCTCCCCTTTTTCATTCACTAGGTTAGAAATTGCATGTCTTCTGAGCTGGGTATTTCGTTTCGACATTTAAAAAAGGCCATTAGGTTTCGATGTGAAACATATTATAGTTACAACGAAACTATTTAGTCCATTTATTTTGATCCAAAAAATTAATAAATAGCGATAAAACCTTGTCCTAAGACAATTGTTAAGCAGTGATATTGAACTCATTAGGTGGTAGAATCCGCACCCGAAAAGAAAAAAAATTACAAAACTGACTGTTATTTTTTTGCAACTTACCGCTTATATAGTGGGGTAAGTCACAGAAAACCGATATTGAATCAAAATCTTTTGGTCATAAAATGACTAAAATTGATGAAAGACTTACAACTCTGAAGGACATATTGGAAGTCCCGCGCTTTTACACAACAGGCACAAAATGTTGATGTAGCGGACCAATCTTCAGAACTTAAATAAATTCCAAATTGTAACAATACTTACCGGAGAGTACCTTCCATGAAAAAGACCAAAATCGTATGTACGATTGGCCCTAAAACTGAATCTGTAGAGAAGCTAACTGAACTAGTAGATGCTGGCATGAACGTTATGCGTCTTAACTTCTCTCACGGTGATTTCGCAGAGCACGGCACTCGTATCGCGAACTTCCGTAAAGTAATGGAAAACAATGGTGAGCAACTTGCGATCCTTCTAGATACTAAAGGTCCAGAAATCCGTACTATCAAACTTGAAGATGGTAACGACGTAGATCTAGTAGCTGGTCAAGAGTTCACTTTCACAACTGACGCAACAGTTGTTGGTAACAAAGACGTAGTAGCAGTAACTTACCTAGGTTTCGCTAAGGACTTAACAGCAGGTAACACTATCCTTGTTGATGATGGCCTAATCGAAATGGAAGTTATCGCAACAACAGAAACTGAAGTTAAGTGTAAAGTTCTTAACAACGGTGCTCTAGGCGAAAACAAAGGTGTTAACCTTCCTGGCGTTTCTGTTCAACTTCCAGCTCTTTCTGAGAAAGACAAAGCTGACCTTAAGTTTGGTTGTGAGCAAGGCGTTGATTTCGTAGCTGCTTCTTTCATTCGTAAAGAAGAAGATGTTAAAGAAATCCGTGAGCTTCTAAACGCTAATGGCGGCGAGAACATCCACATCATTTCTAAGATTGAAAACCAAGAAGGTGTAGATAACTTCGATTCAATCCTTGAAGCTTCTGACGGCATCATGGTTGCTCGTGGTGACCTAGGTGTTGAAATCCCAGCTGAAGAAGTAATCTTCGCTCAGAAGATGATGATCGAGAAGTGTAACCGCGCACGTAAGATGGTTATCACTGCAACTCAAATGCTTGACTCTATGATCAGCAACCCACGTCCAACTCGTGCAGAAGCGGGTGACGTTGCGAACGCAATCATGGATGGTACTGATGCAGTAATGCTTTCTGGTGAAACTGCTAAAGGTAAGTACCCAGTTGAAGCTGTTACTATCATGGCTCAAATCGCGAACCGTACTGATTCAGCTCTTAAAGCTGAGCTAGGTTCTCGTCTAGACAGCCCACGTCTACGCATCACTGAAGCAGTATGTAAAGGCGCTGTAGACACAGCAGAGAAGCTAGCTGCTCCTCTAATCGTTGTTGCAACTGAAGGCGGTAAGTCTGCACGTTCAGTACGTAAGTACTTCCCAACTGCAAACATCCTTGCTTTAACAACTAACGAAAAGACAGCTGCACAGCTAGTTCTTACTAAAGGTGTTAAGCCAGTTCTTGTTGACTCTATCGAGAACACAGACGCGTTCTACATCAACGGTAAAGAAATCGCTCTACAATCTGGCCTAGGTAACAAAGGCGACATCGTAGTTATGGTTTCTGGTGCTCTAGTCGCTTCTGGTACTACAAACACAGCATCTGTTCACGTTCTATAAGAATGAACCGATTCGCATAAAATATAAAAGAGGGCTTCGGCCCTCTTTTTTTATGAAACAAAATCTTGCCTAACTTTTCAGTACGCTGTATTATCAATCACATTAGAACTACGTACTGTTAAACTCCAATAAACTCTTCCTAAGAAACGGATTAGCAGACTAGAAATCAAATATACATGAGGTTTGTAATGTCTAGTCCTACGCTTACTGACAAAGTATCAAAGATGATTCGCCAAGATATTCTCAATGGTGAATTAACCCCAGGTAAAAAACTCGTTGTAGCTGATCTCAAAGCACGATACAACGTCGGCGCATCTCCAATTCGCGAAGCCTTAGTGCAACTATCTTGGAGTAAATACGTAAAGCTAGAGCCACAAAAAGGCTGCTGGGTATCACCGGTATCAAAGAAAGAACTCAATGACCTATATGAAAGCCTTCGTGTTGTCTCTTCTGTTCTGCTTAAAAAGGCAATTTCAGCAGGCGATGAAAGCTGGGAACTGGAAGTATTAACCTCCTACCACAAGCTATCACGCATACAATATGTCTCAAAAGAGTTTGATTGTGTTGAGTGGGAAGAACGTCACCAGCAGTTTCATGCAGCGTTACTTGAAGGCGCAGACTCAGAGAACATGTTTAAGTTCTTTGATGATCTTATCAATCAAGTAAAACGCTACCGCTTCCTAGCGATGTCAGCGAAAAGCGCATCTGATGATCTGTTCAATATTGATGAGCATGAAATGATCATGAAGCTGGTACTTGCTAAAAATGTCGATCAAGCGACAGAACTATTGGATCAACACCTGTTAAGTTCAATGAAGCGAATTGAAGAAGTTATCGAAGCCGCATAATGTCAAGATAGATTCTAACCACATAAAAACGGAGCCTAATAGCTCCGTTTTTTATTTCCAGTATTACGACTGAACTACCACCCAAAAAACTCTTTGTGATGAGTATTGAGTAGCACAACCATAGGTAAAAAATACAATGCACTCAGTTGAAAGCCAAGAACGGCTAATATACCTATGGTTAACCTCACTAAAAAATCGACAAACATACCACGCCTCTTTCAATCAGACTGTATGATCCCTAAACCCTTGCTTCAGCGAACCTAATTCAACTAATGCCCTTCAAGACTTTGATAGGGTTAGCTAACCAGTTGAATTAAGTTAACGGTGCCATCCTTTTACATCTAGCAAACACTCTATTAATTGCATCTTTTATCATGAGATGACATGAAGCAAGACTGTTTGATTATTGTTCAGTTTAGCTCAAATCACCGCGAGTATTAGACTTTAGTCTAATCATATAAACTTTGTGATTTAAGTCTCTCAAAAATGAGATTCCCAATAAATATGGATGCATGGTACTGAAGGGGATCAAGCACAGTAAATAACAGGGCACTCTATAAAAAGCGCAATAGCGCCCTAATGGAGAGCTACAAAGAAATGAATGGCAATAAGAAAGTATGGACAAACGATGCTTACTTCCAGAAAGCAAAACGGCCCAAATTAAGGGCCGTTCGTATCAGTAAAATCGCTATTTTTTTCAAACGATTAAATGCTCAGTTTTAGCTTAAAAGTAGCTTTAAATCTTTCTTCGTTAGGCTTTCAACGCTCGTTCACCACGTGCGATGCCAACAACCCCACTTCGAGCCACTTCAAGTACTTCCGTTACTTCAGACAATGCCTGAATGAAAGCATCCAGCTTCTCGCTAGTGCCGGCCATTTGAACCGTATATTGCGAAGCCGTCACATCAACGATTTGACCACGGAATATATCCGCTGTGCGTTTCACTTCAGCGCGAGCAAAGCCGCTAGCGCGTACTTTTACCATCAGAAGTTCACGCTCGATATGCTCAAGCTCAGACACTTCTTGTACCTTAAGTACGTCGATTAACTTGTGTAGCTGTTTTTGGATCTGCTCAAGCTGCATTTCGCTCGAGTTAGTGGTGACATTCAGACGAGAAAGCGTTGGATCATCCGTAGGGGATACATTCAAAGACTCGATGTTGTAGCCACGCTGAGAAAACAAGCCAACCACACGAGATAGTGCACCTGGTTGGTTTTCCATTAATAGTGAAAGGATGTGTCTCATATTATGTTCTCTCCGTTTTGCTTAGCCACATGTTATCCATACCCTCGCCTTTGATCTGCATTGGGTATACGTGCTCGGTGTCATCCACACTAATATCGACAAATACCAAACGGTCTTTCATCGCTAGTGCTTTTTCCAAACCTGATTCCAGTTCATCCGGAGATGAAATACGCATGCCAACGTGGCCATAAGCCTCAGCGATAGCAGCAAAATCAGGAACAGAGTCCATATATGAATTAGAGTAACGACCTTGATAAACAATGTCTTGCCACTGTTTTACCATGCCTAAGAAACGGTTGTTAAGATTAATAATCTTAACGGGAATATTGTATTGCAGCGCAGTCGACAGCTCTTGGATATTCATTTGAATACTGCCGTCACCAGTAACAATCACAACTTCTTCATCAGGTTTCGCAAACTTAACGCCCATACCAGCAGGTAAGCCAAAGCCCATCGTGCCTAGACCACCAGAGTTAACCCAACGGCGCGGCTTGTCAAACGGGTAATACAAAGCAGCAAACATTTGGTGTTGACCTACATCAGAAGCAACATAGGCATCGCCATTGGTTACTTTATGCAGCGTTTCAATAACTTGTTGTGGCTTAATTCGACCCGACGTTTTGTCATACGCTAAGCAGTCACGTTCTTGCCACTGTTTAATTTCACTCCACCAGCTTTCCATCGCTTCTGCATCGTTAGTTCCACCTTGCTCAATAAGCAGGTTAACCATGCTTTCTAGTACTTTTTCCGCTGAACCTACAATCGGTAGATCCACTTTAACGTTCTTAGAGATAGAAGATGGATCGATATCAATGTGCATGATCTTCGCATCAGGACAGTATTTATCTAGGTTATTGGTTGTTCGATCATCGAAACGTACGCCAATACCAAAGATCAAGTCCGCATTGTGCATCGCCATATTGGCTTCATACAAACCATGCATGCCCAACATACCCAAAGAGTTCTTATGAGTACCAGGGAAAGCGCCAAGCCCCATTAGGGTACTTACCACGGGTAAATTCAGTGCCTCTGCTAATTTTAACAGCGGCTTATCTGCCTCAGAAATAACCGCACCACCACCGACATAAAGTACCGGTTTCTTCGCTTCAAGAAGGGCTTTTAGCGCCTTTTTGATCTGACCTTTATGACCCGTAACCGTTGGGTTATATGAACGCATTTTGATCGTTTCTGGGTATTCATAAGGAAGCTTAATTTGTGGGTTTAAAATGTCTTTTGGCAGATCAATAACCACAGGACCTGGACGTCCTGTCGTTGAAATATAGAATGCTTTTTTAACGACTTCAGGGATATCTTCCGCTTTCTTAACGAGGAAGCTGTGTTTAACGATCGGGCGTGATACACCAACGATGTCACACTCTTGGAAAGCGTCGTTACCAATAAGGTTATTTGGTACGTTACCAGAAATAACAATCATTGGGATTGAGTCCATGTAGGCCGTTGCAATACCAGTAACGGTATTGGTCGCACCTGGACCAGAACACACAAGTACTACACCCGGCTTACCGGTAGAACGAGTATAGCCATCTGCCATGTGGGTAGCGGCTTGTTCGTGTCGTACTAATACGTGTTTAATTTCAGCAGTTTTAGCATGCAGTGCATCGTAGATATCAAGTACAGAACCACCTGGATAACCAAAGATTTGTTCTACACCCTCTTCAATTAGAGACTGCACCACCATCTCAGCGCCGGATAACATTTCAGCGCCGGATGACATGGCTGTTTCAGGTTTTGTTGTCATATTGCTCTCCTCACCAGTTTCCAATCACATTTGGTGAACATGTTGGGCTGGTTTTTCATAGTCTAGGGCTTATTCGTAGCCTAATTCGAAATACTTCCACTTTTTCGGCTATGGCTGTCTGTAGTGATAACAACAAACAGTAATACGAAACAACTTTAACGCTTTATTATCATCTGGTCTAACGCCTGTTATTCGGCAACTGTGCCAAAAAACCAACTATTAGCTCAAAGCATCAAATAAAACCCAATACAGGCTTTTATACTAGGCTTAAACACTGCCTACTTGATAAAAAAAAGCACTTAATATTTCAACAGCTCGCTATTTATCGATAAACAACGAGCTTGTTGGTGTGCGCTTTCGCACATTGTGCTGTGTCATTAGATACAAAAAATCCCCCTAAAAATGCAATCACATTCGTAGGGGGATTTTTAAACAACTGAAAATTTATCTAAACAGAAAACTACTTATCTTTAGGCTTTTCGTTGTACATTTCTTCGATTTCGTCTTGATACTTATCGTTAATAACCTTACGACGCAGTTTCTGGGTCGGTGTTAGCTCACCATCATCCATAGAAAATGCTTTTGGCAGCAACTTAAACTTCTTCACTTGCTCAAACTTCGCTAGCTCTTGTTGTAAGTCATTCACACGCTTCTCTAGCATCTCTACTATTTGGTGATTTTTAACAAGTTCCACACGGTCATGATATTTGATATTAAGCTCTTTGGCATACTCTTCTAGCGAATCATAACAAGGAACAATCAGTGCAGAAACGAATTTGCGCGTATCAGCGATAACAGCAATCTGCTCGATAAAGTGATCTTTACCAATTGCGCCTTCAACCACTTGCGGTGCAATGTACTTACCGCCAGAAGTCTTCATTAATTCTTTGATGCGATCAGTAATGAATAGATTACCATTTTCATCAAAATGACCCGCATCACCCGTTTTCAGGAAACCATGCTCGTCAAATGTCTTAGCTGTCTCTTCTGGCATCTTGTAGTAGCCACGCATCACCATTGGGCCACGAACAAGGATCTCATCCTTAGCGCCAATTTTCACTTCAGCGCCCGGCATCGACATACCGATCGAATCAGGGTTAAAACAACGGTCATCCCAGCACGATACTGTTGCCGTGGTTTCTGTCATGCCGTAGCCAAGTTTTACATTGATACCAATCGCGTGGAAGAAGCGACCAATGGTTTCATCAAGCTTCGCGCCACCACATGGCATGAAGTTGATGTTACCACCTAACAGAGCTCGCAGTTTAGATAACACAAGCTTGTCAGCAAGCGCATGGCTCTTCTTCAGCATGAATGATGGTGTACGACCTTCTTGATGACAAACAGAAAGCTTCGCGCCCATGTTCACCGCCCAAGTAAAGAGTACTTTACGAATAAACGGTGCTTTAGATACTTTCTCGTGAATCGCTGAGAAAATCTTCTCGTAGAAGCGAGGAACAGCAGACATAACCGTTGGTTTAACACCACTCAATGCATCACGAACTTGCATGGTGTCTTGCAAATAGCAGTTGGTTGCGCCTTTATAAAGGACATAGAAAGTCCAAGCGCGCTCAAATACATGTGATAGAGGTAAGAAACACAATGAGACGTCGTCTTTGCTTAAGCTGAGACGCTCATCATGGCCTTTTAGTTGATAGCCAACATTAGTGTAATCAAGCATTACACCTTTAGGCTGGCCCGTTGTACCAGAGGTATAGATAAGCGTCAGTAAGTCATCCATGCTGGCATCCGCAAGACGAACATCAAGCTCAGCTCGCTGCTCTTCAACACCACGAGCCATGAACTCTTTCCAAGAGACGGCAAAGCGATGTCCTTGCAGATCGATATCATCAGACATCGCCACAACAACTTCTAGCTGTTCACACTCTTCAAAAAGGCTAACCGCCGCATCAAATTGAGCTTGCTCACCAACGAATAAGATCTTCACATCCGCATTTTGGATAATGTAAGAAGACTGTGCCGCTGTGTTGGTTGGGTAGATTGGTACCGTTACAAGACGCGCTTGTAAGGATGCGAAGTCAGCCACAGTCCACTGAGGCATATTGTTCGAGAAGATACCGATCTTATCCTGAACTCTCAATCCTTGAGCCAATAGCGCTAATGAAAGCGTATCGATTTGTTGTCCAAATTGTTCCCAGCTAATACCTTGCCATACATTGCCTACTTTGTGCTTCAAAGCTGTACGGTTGCCACCTTGGGCAATTTGGTCACGAAGTCTTTTTACGATATGAAAATCTAAATTGGCCATCTCTTTACCTTTGGCTTACACCTGTAAGCTTTTTTGAGCGCACAAGTGTACCTCTGATCATGGAAAAGGCAACTGATGAAGCTCAAAGTTATAAGTAATAGTACGTCTCACGCTAAGTTTTCTATCAACAAAAATAGCAGGTACAAAAAAACCCTAAGCTAGACTCCTAGCTTAGGGCTTATAAATCATAGAAATTAGTGTCTAGTTAAGCGCCACTACTTCGCCACAGATCATCATTAACTGATCTCGTAACCAGATGTGTCCTTTGTCCTTTTCACTTGATTCGTGCCAGCTAAGGAAGCCAGAAATCGCCGCATTATCGAATGGGAAATCTAAAATCTGAAGCTGCTCTTTGTTTGCTGCATGTTCTACCATCCAACGAGGAGCGATTGTTACTAATTCAGATTGACCAACAACGTAAAGAACGTTGCTCAAGCTCGTACCTTCGTAGAAAGGCGTGCAATCGAGGTCACGGTAAGCTTGCTCAGAGAAGCTACGTTGACCATGGATGCGAGACAGTTTAGCGTGCTTTTCGTTAAGCAACTCTGCCGCAGAAACTTCACCGTTGATGCGTGGGTGAGAAGCAGAAGCGACCACAACCAATTCATCTTGGAAGATTTCAGTGCTTGAGAAACCTTGCTCATCAAAACGCGAGTAATCAATAACGAAGTCAATTTCTTGGTAACGCATGCGCTCAGAAAGTTGACGGTCAAATTCCGCATCCATGTGCAGATTAACGCTAGGTGCTTGGTCGTTGATTGTCGACATAATCTTAGGTGCAAAACGCATGTCGCAAGGGCTACAAATTGCAAGTTTGAACAGACGAGAAGACGACTCTGGAGAGAATACAGAACTTGGTAATTCGTTGCGTACTAACTGCAGCGCTTGGCGGATTGGGCCAAACAACTGACGAGCACGTTGAGTCGGTTGAATACCACGACCTTGACGCATGAATAGCTCGTCGTTGAACATTACTTTTAGACGAGCAACAGCATTACTTACCGCTGGCTGAGACATGCCCAGATTATGAGCTGCACGTGTAATATTTTGCTCTTGCATAACTGCATCAAATACAGTCAAAAGATTTAAGTCGACTCCACGAAGTGTGCTTTCCATTCTGTAGCTTGCAATTGCACTCATTGCGTCTTTTTTCTCTAACATTCAAGTTGCCTCTTGTCGGTTCGACAGGGTTAAATTGGTAATGGTGTGGGAATAGATAACCACTAATTCTTATATTTATCAGACCGATGTTTTTCGGATTGCCATTACTATTAACCAATAAATCTCGAGCTACCAACAAGATTGATAAAGAATAATTTAATTTTACCTTAATGATTAAACAACACCTAAAAATCAGTTGCTTATGGAGTTATAAAAAAACATAAAATGCGTCACTTATGAGTTTCATTTCGACTTATTTAGCTGTTCTATCGTTTTGGTTACATTTGTTACAAATTATTGAACTCGTGAATCGTTCAGCTAGGCAATTCAGAAATAACACTTATAGGTTACGTGAGTGATGCATAACTAGGAAAATCCACCTTATCCCAAAGTTGCTTTCTCAAGTCATCTTGGTTGGACCATTTGCCCGCCAAAACCCACTCAACAAGTGCACTTGCCACGTCAGGGTAAGTGACCCTTTCTGCCTGCTTTTCACCGAGCCAACTACGCAAGATAGCCGCGTCTAAAAAACTCATGGTTTGAGCCAACCCGAGCGCTTCAAGCGTCGCCACATTACTTTGTTGTTCGAACTGTCCCTCAAGAGGCTTGAGAAGCAACTTCTTACCTAAAGTTAAGGCTTCTGATGGCAATTCAAAACCGCCATTGGCCACCACACCAGAGCACTGATTGAGATCGAATTGGAAGCCGGCATGACTGAGTGGTTTGAACTCAATATTTTCGACTCGGTTATACTCAATAACATTCGGGTGATAGCAGACAAAGTGATGAGAAACAAACTTCATCAACAACTCAGAGATCGCATCAAGATCCTCAAATGGTAAATAAACCAAGGTGAAGTCTTGTGTTGCTTTAGCTCGCTCATCACACGCAGGCGTGTGAACGATAGGTGGCAATATTGGCTGTTCAAAGTGATACCAGTGCAAACCAATAGAGTGCTCAGTTGGGGCGAAATGTTGAATCACGGAATGTTCAATCCAGTTGCCCCCTTCCTTAGGCACATCGTAACGGAACGCATTTTGGTGGCTTATTCCAATACACGGCACACCTTGTCTCTTAGCCGCCCATGCCGTCACAGGTTCAAAATCATTAAGCACTAAGTCATAAGGCGCAAGATCGATCTGGTTAACCTCGCGGAGAAATCGCCAGATGTTGTTCTTGATGAATGTCTTGCCGTATTTAACCTTCCCTTGCTCGCTGTAAAAAGTTAAACCGCTGCGGGTCTGATAGTTGCCAAACGCTTCCATCGAAAAGAATTTACTCTCGTCTCGCCCAGAGAACAGAAAGTCGACATCAATATTTTGCTGACGAAAAGCGACGGCCATTGCTCTCGCTCTAGCGATGTGCCCATTTCCAGTGCCCTGTACGCCATATAAAATTTTCATTCAGGTTCCTTGAAGATTAATAATTCGAGCTCTGCTGTCTTTGCCTGTGTCTTTTTAATATGAACAACAGAACAAACAGCCATACGACTAAGCGCTATAAAATGAAGTAAATGGCTAGGCTTGTGCACGCTATACCTAGCGCTGCGCCAATCAGTACGTCCGTTAAAAAGTGCACACCGAGTAGGATTCGAGAGCCTGCAATCGCTGTCGCCCAAATCAAGCTAAAGAGATAGAGACTTGGATAAAAATGTCCGATTAGAGTCGCCATAACAAATGCAGCAGCGGAATGCCCAGAAGGCAGGCTGTATTTATCTGATGGCACAATGTGAGAGTGAAGCAATGAAGAGAATTCAGCGGGTCTGCGGCGCTTTAGGGTGTTTTTGGCTAACCAATAAATCGGTAGCTCTATCGCAAAAGCGGCTAGACCAACCATTAAAAATTCACGACCTGTGTAGCCATCAGCTAACAGCGCAATCAGAGCGATCAACACATATAGATGACCATCCCCGGTATGAGACACCGCTTTACTCAATGTTGCATGTTGCCCGCTATAACGGTTCTTCAAACAGAAAACAGAAAATGCCACATCCCAGCGGACAACAGGTTCGATAGTACGCATACGATCTCCTTAACAATCCTTATTCAGTTAAGGCTCAAGGTATGCCCCTGAAATGACAGTTAAGTGACGTTTTGAATGAACTAAAATGAATTTTGAAGCGAATTAACCGCTTTCACTAAGTAAGATGATGGGAGCCAAGAAGCTGCCGATAAAAATAAAGCGACCCAAGGCCGCTTTATTCTTCTATGTTTTTGCTTCTTTATATAAGCAAACAAACGCTACTTCTATCGTGCTAATGGTTATAGCGTTCGCTAATGATAATAGTGCTCACTAATGATAATAGCGCTAAAGATTATAGCGCTAATGGCTCATGCTTCTTCACCAACCCGAAGTCAGCCAATATCGCGTAAGCGGCAGGGATCATGAACAGCACCAATAAGGTCGAGGCAAAAATACCAAATACGATCGAGATAACCAGCGGTTGAATAACCTGTGCCTGTAAGCTGGTTTCCGTCAACAGCGGTAGCAAACCAGCTGCGGTCGTCATTGATGTCAAAAATACCGCCCGGAAACGCTCGCGACTGGCCTTCACCACCGAGTCATGCACGCTATCTCCTTCATCGACATGGTGACGAATGTACTGCACCAACAAGATGGAATCATTAACTACAATACCGGCAAGCGACACAAAGCCCATCATGCTTGGCATACTTAACGCGTGCCCTAACAGCCAGTGACCAACAACTACACCAATGAAGGCCAGTGGAATCGCTAACATTACGACGACCGGTTCCAAGTAGCTTCGGAACTGATAACTCAAAATCGCAAACACACCGAATAAGCCTAACAAGAAACCTTTACCCATCGAAGCTCCGGTCTTAGCCGCATCTTTGGCTTCCCCTTCGAAATCAAAGCGTAAGCCCGGGTATTTCTGAATAAGCTTGGCTGCTTCATCTTTTTGGAACTGAGCCAAAATCGCTGATGAGCTCGCTTTCTTGTTATCAATATCACCAAAGATACTGATGGTTCTCAGCCCATCGATACGTTGGATTCGTACATAGTTACGTTGGAAATCTAGCGTTGCCAATGTCGCTAGCGGAATCTGGCTACCATCTGCAGTAATGATTGGGAAATTAGCCAGCTGCTGTAAATCACCTGCCTGTTCTTTATCAAGGCGTACCTCAATCGAAATGTTCTCAACCCCAATTTGGATTTCATCCGCAGTCTGACCAAAGAAGGCCGCACGCAATTGGGAAGCAATCATCTGCCCATTCACATTGTAGGTTTCCGCACCTGGGCGAAGTTTAACTAAGATCTCTTCCTTACCCATGCGCATGTCATCAAGAACACCATGCACACCATCAAACTGATTAAGGTACTCCTGAATATCCAAAGAAGCCGATTTCAATGCAGCAAGATCATCATGTTTGGCGCGGATTTCGATAGCACGACCACCCGGCCCCATCGTCGGTTGTTTGAAAACCAGCGAGATAGGGTCCGCCAAATCGCCGATGTCTTCCCGCCATGCATCAATGAAATCATCGATCACCGTGTTGCGACTTTCTGCACCACGCAAGTCTAAGCGCACAGTGGCTAAATGTGGGCCTGATTCATTGGCATCCGCGTTTGCATTGAATTGGCTGGTGATATGCTCAACCAATCTATTACCGTCCTCGACGTCTTCACTCCACTGCTCATTCAAACGTTCAGCAGATGCGACTATTTTATGGACCACTTTCTCGGTTTGAGACAGTGATGCGCCCGGTGGAAGAATGATGCGAGCCTCGGCAATATCACCATCCAACTCAGGAAATGGTTGGAATTTGACAACACCACCAGCAATCAAGGAGATAGATAGAAGTAATAAGGTTATCACTCCACCCATAAAGGCGTAGCGGAACGTCACGACCTTCTCAACCATGTTCATCAAGATGGTATTACGAAAGTTCTCGAACTTCTCTAACAACACAACTTTAAAGCGCAGCGCTGGCTTATCATTTTTTTCTTTGTGTAATGAATGAGATAAGTGATTTGGTAGAATAAGAAACGCCTCGATTAAGCTCAGCGACAACACCAAGATAAGCACCTGAGGCACCGCTTTAAGCACCGCGCCCATTTCCCCATCAAGGAACAGTAAGCTACCGAAAATACACACCGTGGTTAGGAAAGAAGACAGTACTCCGGGAAGCACTTTCTTTACGCCGTTGTACACCGCATCATCAACGCTTTGTCCCCTATCTAAATGGGAGGCTATCGATTCGGCTATCACGATGGCGTCGTCCATCATGATACCAATCGCCATTAATAAACCGACCAATGACATGATGTTAATCGACAAGCCCAAGTTAGCCATTAAGAACAAGCCACCAAGGAAGGCTACCGGCAGACCAGCAGCTACCCAGAATGAATAACACAAACTGAAGAACAACCACATGGTGGCAAATACCAGAACAATACCTTGCCAGCCATTGCGCACCATCATGGTTAGGCGATCCCAAAGTACAGACGAGAGATCATTGGTCATTTGCAGTGTCACACCATCGGGCGCAATCGCGCTTTGATCTTCAACGAATCGTGTTACGTTCTCTTTGATTCGCAGCGCATCATCTTCTTTGTTTTTACTGATTTTCAACAGAGCCGATGGCTTGCCATCAAACAACACCTTCTGTTCATCAAGCTCAAAGCGGTCGGTTATTTTGGCTATGTCTCTCAAACGAATCACTGATCCATTAGGCGCAGAGCCAACCACGATGCTTTCCAGCTCAACCGGTGTAATTCGTCTTTCATCAAAACGAATCAAAAAATTCTTGTCTGGTGTTTCAACGTTACCACTCGGCAGCTTTACATTCTGACGACCAATTTGGTCGGCGATATCACCGACACTCAAACCCAACTGGCGAATGGCTTGGGTATCCAGTTCGACACGATATTGGTGATCGGAAAAACCACTAACTTCGACTAAAGAAACGTCGTAATCGAGCTTCATGGTTCGTTTGAGATCTTCGGCGTAAGCTTTGAGTTCAGGCCATGAGGTTTCGGCTGTAATCGCGATATCAACTACCGGTTCATTCCAATCCAACTCTTGAACAACCGGAGATTCAATCTCACTAGGGAAATCATTGATCGAGTTGATCTGAGTTTGAACGTCCACCAGCATTCGGCCAATGTCCGCTTTCTCATTTAACTTGAGAATTAAACGAGCGCTGCCTTCGATGGCTTCACACTGAGTCTCTTCAATGTTGGCTAAGCCGTCTACTGCATCTTCCATTCGCACACATAAGCTCTCTTCCACTTCTTGTGGTGATGCGCCGGGATAAACGATCGCCGCCATAATGTAAGGTGGATCATAGGCAGGAAAGGTTTCACGTTTGATGGTTGATAGTGAGCTTATACCCAAAATCAACAACCCAAGCATCAACAAGTTTGCTGCTGTTGGGTGCCGAGAGAAAAACTTGATCATGACGCACTCTCCTGAGTATCTGATTCAAGCTCAGCCTCTTCAGAGTTCGACTCTTTCAGTAACATGCCTTCGATTGCTGGCAGGACATCATTGAGAACTAGTTTATCTCCCGTTTGTAGCTCACCACTCACAACCACTTGATTGTCTCTGCGATAAAGCACTTCAACATTCACCACTTGTAAGCGCTGACTGTCATCCATCAGATAAACCTTATCACCGTGCAAAGCGCGCTCTGGGACAACCCAACTAAGGTTGGCCAAGCCTTCAATCTCTGCTTTGACGAACATGCCATTGACCAAAGGCGTTGCACTGCTTGGCTGCAGAGCTGAATAGTCTTGAGCGATCTCAAGAATAATTCCGGCTGTCGCTTGGTTTTCATCAACCGTCTCACTGATTCTTGCCACCTTCGCAGGCCAACTCAGTTTCAGGTTGCCGCTGTTAAGTTGAATCGTCGCTTTGATTGGCACTTCATAAGGATTAGGGATCCCTGCTGCATCGCGAGGGAATTGATTAAAGCTCGAGGCTAAAGTTTGCATATCGTGAATAGAAAGTTGCGCCTCCACTTCCATGACATTAATTCCGTGAGCAACAAACATCTCTTGCTGAAGGTTAACCACTTGGCTTTGTTCGATATCAACCTGAGCAATTCTCATCGCTCTTGGCAAAATGATGGTGGTCTTATCGAGAGAGCGCTGCGCCTCTTTCACTTTAGATACATTGACCTTTATCACCGCTTCCGCAACACGTTTTTCATCTGGCATCAATGCAATTTGGTTATCAATATCCAATACAAGCTTCTGTTGAGACAACGCACTTTGCTGCTGGAGATCAACATCGGATTGAGAAGTTAGCCCTTTCTTGCGCAGATCTTGTTTACGTTGCAGCTCTTTATTGCTGATCACTAAGCGATTCTTTTCGATCTTAAGAGTCTGATTCAGGTTGTCTTCTTCTTGATTCAATTTCGCTAATGAAGTCTGGCTTGATTTAAGATCCGCTTCAGCTTGTACCAACTTCAACTCATAATCCAAAGGATCGATCTTAAGTACCTCAGTTCCCGCTGGAATGATCTGCCCTTTTTCTAGGTCTGGATGTCGATAAACAATCTGCCCTGTCACCTCGGCGATGGCTTTCCATTCAACTTTAGGGACTACTTTGCCAAAGCCCACCGCCAACGGCGCGATCATTTGTTGTTCTAAACTAACTGTTTCGACTAGACGAGCCCTATCTCCCGCGGGCTTAGTCGGCAGATCCGGCTTTAAGCTAATCGCAGTCACAAGGCCGATGACACCAACCGCAAGTGCTGGGAAGAAGAGTAGTTTTTTATTTATTTTCATTATCTTTTGTCCTGCACTGCAGAAGGGCTCGGTGCGTTGATAAAGCCTTCGGTCATCAATTGAATGTTGTGTTCGATTAAACGGTTAAGAAATTCTTCATTAATCTCAATACCATGGATTGCTAATAGAGGGGGCGGAGCAATGAAGGGGAACACCATCAAGCTTATATACGAAACTCGACACAATTTTGGATCCATGTTCTGTTTTAAGATGCCTTGTTCAACCAGCTTTTCAAAAATGACATCTTGGGCTGGCTTGGCGACATCGAGAAAAACCTTTTCGAGCAACTCTCTTTGCACTTCAGAGGGAGGCATATTCATCACTTGAGCAATCAAGCGAGGAAACTTGGGCACCTTGACCATCTCTTTATAGTAAGTCCGCATTAAATCAAGAAAGTTCTCATGGCTGCTTTCTTCAACCAATCTCTGCATTTGCAATTGCATCGGTCGTAGCGTTTCACGCAGCATCGCCTCAAATAATCCAGCCTTACTGCCAAAGTAATAACGGATCATCGCAATGTTCACACCCGCACGATCAGCAATCAGGCGTGTCGAGACCTTGTCGTATGACTGAACGACAAACAGATCACGAGCATGCTCAATCAATAGTTGTCGAACATCTAAGTTCTGTTGAGGTCGCCCCGCTTTTCGTGCTGTCATGGCATCAACCTATCTCTATAATTAATCATTCGATTAATTATAGAGATAAACAGGCATAACAGTAGAAGATTAATTACTCACTATTTAATCAATTGATTAATTACTTTAGTCACGCTTGTGATTTTTTTGGTGAATCGTTCCATTAAAAATATTTACTACAAAGTTTTAACCTACACATCAGCCAAACGATAAACTAACCCGCCAATACAAAACCACCATTTAGTTGATATCGCTAACACTTAAACAAAAAACAGCACAAACAAAACCAAAACACTGCCAATGCACGCTGATATTGGATTTTCTTGTTTGACGCTCAGAATAAATTACGGTAAATATGGTGTTAACAGTTTATTTACGGATATTTGTGTAATGATTTTTTCTTCTTCTCTACTGCTGAAACTTCTCCTTATCGTGAACCAATCGCGCGGGTAAGTTGTGGGTCAAGAACTACACAAATATTAAAACCCGCACTGAGCGGGTTTTTTTGTAACTGGCACTTTTAAAAGAACATCATTCTTAATAATAATTTGGATAGCAATCGATTCATTATCGATATAAGGAAGCACCCATGAACGATCAAGTAATAATTTTTGATACTACCTTACGTGACGGCGAGCAAGCATTGGCTGCAAGCCTTACGGTAAAAGAGAAGTTACAGATCGCTTATGCTCTTGAGAGACTGGGTGTAGATGTTATCGAAGCTGGCTTCCCTATCTCTTCTCCAGGTGATTTTGAGTCAGTACAAACCATCGCTAAGCACATCAAAGACAGCCGTATTTGTGCACTTTCTCGTGCCGTAGCGAAAGATATCGATGCCGCTGCAGAAGCGCTTAAAGTGGCTGACCAGTTCCGTATTCATACCTTCATCTCAACATCAACGGTTCACGTACAAGACAAATTACGCCGTAGCTACGATGACGTAGTGGAGATGGCAGTAAAAGCTGTCAAACATGCGCGTAACTATACCGATGATGTTGAATTCTCTTGTGAAGATGCCGGTCGTACCCCTATTGACAACCTATGTCGTATGGTTGAAGCCGCGATTAACGCAGGCGCTAAGACCATCAACATTCCAGACACGGTAGGCTATACAGTACCGAATGAGTTTGGTGGCATTATTAAAACGCTATTCGATCGCGTACCCAACATCGACCAAGCGATCATCTCTGTTCACTGTCACGATGACTTAGGTATGTCGGTTGCAAACTCAATTGCTGCTGTGCAAGCGGGCGCTCGCCAAATTGAAGGCACAATCAATGGTATTGGCGAACGTGCAGGTAACTGTTCTCTAGAAGAAATCGCAATGATCATCAAAACTCGTCAAGAGCTTTTGGGTGTTCATACCGGCTTGGATCACAAAGAGATTCACCGTACCAGTAAGTTGGTAAGCCAGCTTTGCCACATGCCAATTCAAGACAACAAAGCAATCGTCGGTGCTAACGCATTCAGCCACTCTTCAGGTATTCACCAAGATGGCATGCTTAAGAACAAGAACACTTACGAGATCATGACACCTGAGTCTATTGGTTTGAAAAACAAAGCCTTAAACCTAGATCGGAAGAGCGG
>NZ_AJZM02000094.1 GCF_000272405.2 Vibrio tasmaniensis 1F-187 | reverse complement strand
TCGATGTATTCAAAGAGTGCTTGACGCATCTCTTCTCGGGTCATTATCGGCTCGTATTGGACGGCTTCTACTTTCATTGAGTGGAAAAAGCTTTCAACACAAGCGTTGTCCCAGCAATTTCCCTTCCTACTCATACTTTGCTTTAGATTATGAGCTGCGATTAAGTCGCGGTAGTCTTTTGAACAAATATTGGCTACCTCTATCACTATGGATAATCACTTCTTCTGGCATACCTCTGCGGAACAATGCCATTGATAGCGCATCACAGACCAGAGTTGCGGTCATTCTGGTACTCATTGACCAACCAACTACTTGCCGTGAGTACAAGTCGATAACAACGGCTAAATACATCCAGCCTTCGCTTGTCGCTAGATAAGTGATATCTCCAGCCCATTTTTGGTTTGGTGCTGTCGCATTAAAGTCTTGCTCAAGCAAATTCGGGGCTACAGGAAGTCTATGCTTACTGTCTGTCGTACATTTGAACTTACGGGCGGCCTTCGCGACTAAGCTCTGGCGTTCATGCTCGCGGCAATGGTTTTTACATCGTGCTTATTTACCATTTGCCTCAAGTTCTTTTTGAATGCGCCTTGCACCGTCGCGTTCCTTTTTATCATCAAAGACTTCTCGAACTTTGTTATCAAGCTGCTTGCGGTGCTCGTTGCGTTGAGTGACTTTATGGCGATTATCAAT
>NZ_AJZM02000093.1 GCF_000272405.2 Vibrio tasmaniensis 1F-187 | reverse complement strand
TTGAAAAACAATATGTCGCTTAATACCTTCTCCAGTCTAACTGGAGCAGATCATTAGGGCGAATGTCAAAGCTATAAACAAAGTCATAGGACTAGGTATGCCTGTTAGAAGCTAACTATTAGTCAAATATGGCGTCGTTGAACCTCAAGCTGATTTGATCAACAACGCCTACAAGAACAGATTCACACGATTGAACATAATGATAGTGGCTATATACCCAATCAACTTGAAGATGCAGGCTTGAGAACTTGAATTTATCATTAATTCGAGATGTCAAAGAGCCTGCGATCTCTGGAAGAGTCACAGTAAAAAATTGACCTATTGCCGCCTTGAAGTCCCGTTTGCTTTTGAAGTAAACATTGTTCCTCGACTTCTCATTCATTACTTTCCATAGCCGCTCTATTGGGTTTAGGTTTGGGCTATAAGGTGGAAGATAATGCAGTTCGATATTTAGGACAAACGCCGCATCTTTGACTAAGTCACTGCGGTGATATCCTGCACCATCTAAGATGATATGAAGCTTATGGGCTAACAGATAGCTCTCTCTTAACTTACAGAAAAAGCGAACAATACTTTCACTGTTAATGCTTTCGTAATCGTGAACAATGGTGGCACCAATATCCGACAGGTTCAGTGCACCAATAATGTTCAATCTGCTGCGATCACCCGTTGTTTCAATCACTTTATCCTGACCAGTACGTATCCAGCCATGAGATATTTTGGTTGATAAGGTTGGGTGAACAGCGTCGATAAAAACTATCGTTTCACCCTTACCACAGCTTGCCTTTAGTGATTTATAACCATCTATGAAGGCTTGTTGTTTTGCTTCATCAAACTTGTGTGGAACGCCTTTCGGCTGCTTGTAGCTAAAGCCATTGTGGTGAAGCCATTTGTTCATACCTGAAACCGTATAATCAAGTCC
This sequence comes from Vibrio tasmaniensis 1F-187, assembly GCF_000272405.2. GTDB lineage: Bacteria > Pseudomonadota > Gammaproteobacteria > Enterobacterales > Vibrionaceae > Vibrio > Vibrio tasmaniensis_A. The sequence goes on along the minus strand of NZ_AJZM02000093.1, from coordinate 1,434 downwards.
AAATGTCTCTTTAACATAGGCGACAATTTGATGAGTATGAGAATAGGTTTTCTCAGTCAAATGCTCGATTAGGTGCATGGTTTGAGTAGCAGAAAGTTTACTTTGGCTTCCGCCATTTTCAGGCTTAAGTTTTTCAGAAAGAACGTAGTCACTGAGGTGACGTGCAACGGTCGATTCATTAATACGAAGGGCTTGTGAAATCATAGTCTGACTCCAGTCTTCAGAAGCTAGCAAAACAGCCTTAATACGGTCGCAAACTCGACTGTCACGTTCATTGTCGTGCATTTGTCCGAGTTGTAGTTTCTGTTGAGGAGTCAGTGCAATTTTCATGGCTCGTAGCATGATCCTGATTCTAAAGAAAATCAAGCATCTTCAATGATCACGGGTATAAATACCAATCAAATTTGCTCTAATTATTCATTTTTTGAATTGATATTAAATTTAAATTGATATTAAATCTGAATTGGGTTTCTATATATGCGATTTAACGTAATTATAAATATAATGGAGATATAAATGAAAAAAATCATTGCAGTAATACTTCTAGGAGTAACATGTTCTGTCTTAGCTAAAGAAGTGCCGGTTAATTCACCAGAAGTAGATTTGTTGCTTAGCAATAATACTATTCATGGTGTTCATTACGGGAAAAAAACAGTTCAATATTTTTCCGATTCAGGCACAACGTGGTGGATGAGTAGTGGTGATGTAAAACCCAGCGAAGGCACATGGCGCATTAAAAATAATAAATATTGTTCAAACTTTGGTAGTGGGGAAAGCTGCTACGAGGTTGTCCATGATAACTCACAAGATATCTATTACTTTTTAAAAGGCGATTTCCGAGCTCCGTTTATCCCTCGTGAGGGATACACGTTTAGCTCGGTAGACTAGTTGTTTCATTTATTTAACGTAACGGCACTTAGTGTGGCCCAAATTTAGACACAAGAACAGCTCCCTATTAGGAGCTGTTCTGCGTTACGGAGTCACGCAATTGAACATAGGAATAATGAACACCAATAATTTTTTTTAGTGAGTTTTTTAAAATGTATGTCTTTTTACGGCATAACCTTGTTTTTCTTAGATTCATCACTACATCAAATATGAACAATGTTGCTGTTAAACTAGTTTAAAGGTTTTGTATGGCTATCTATGTAGCGCCTGGTAATAAAGTCGGGCGAGATGGGGCTCTTTTCAAGAGTGTAAAATTAATACAACAAATCATACGGTTGTAGTAAAATATGGTCGGTATTGTATTATCCGTGATCATGAAATAGCGCCTCCAACAAGTACTGCAGCGCGACATTGGTTGCAGATTTATAGAACACCAGATAATACGGAGTAATGTCCGTAACATTATCGTAGAAAGGTCGCTTAGCGGCCTTTCTGCATTTGTAAGTATTAGGTAGCCTCCTTGCGGCTTTGTTGCGTAATTAAATT
>NZ_AJZM02000092.1 GCF_000272405.2 Vibrio tasmaniensis 1F-187 | reverse complement strand
CACTGAATTACGCAACAAAGCCTCCGCTTGGTTCTCTGGCATCGCATCAATAAAGGCTGGTAACTGATTACACGCTTCGACAATCGAGTTGATCAGCGGATAAGGCGACATATCAACGCCAAAGCGCAGCGCGTTATACACCTGCGGCACTAAGCAAATGTCTACGATACAAGGCGAACCCGTGAGGCTATACACCGAATCACCGTGTGTTTTTCGGTGTTTGGCCAGCTTCTCTTCTAACGCTGAAAACCCTTGGCTCATCCAGTAACGAAGCCAATCCATTTTCGCCTCTTGCTCGCACGACAATTCTCGCTCCAAATATTGCAACACGCGCAGGTTATTAAGAGGATGAATTTCCATGGCAATATCCTGAGCCATCGCCAGTGCTTGATAGCGCAGTGGTGTTTGCTCAGGAATCAGCGAGACTTCCGGGCTACTCTCACAAGAATAGTGCTCATCGAGATACTGAAGAATAGCCAGTGACTGATTGAGTTGAACGTCACCATCCACCAGCACAGGCACTAACTCACTGGCATTGAGTTCGCGATATTGTGGATCATGTTGCTCGCCGCCATTACGCACCAAATGCACCGATTTCGACTCATAGTTGAGTTGCTTTAGGTTCAATCCAATACGCACTCGATAGGCTGCGGACGAGCGCCAGTAACCGTAAAGTATAATGTTCTTGTTCACGATGCTCTCGCTCATACAGAAATCCTATTATGTGGATTATAGCGCTCGATACTGGCTCACTTTTTGGTCTATCGCGCCAAAAATAGAATGACCTGCAGCATCAAACATCTCAAGCTTGATCGAATCGCCAAACGACATAAATTGAGTCGAAGGTTTACCATCGCGGATGGTCTCAATCATACGAACTTCAGCTATGCATGAATAACCCACACCGCCCTCGGCAATTGAGGTGCCATGGTCAGTGCCTTGCTTATTGGAAACCGTGCCCGAGCCAATGATTGCACCGGCCGATAGTGGGCGAGTTTTCGCAGCGTGAACAACTAATTCTGCAAAGTTGAAGGTCATATCCACACCTGCATTCGGGCATCCAAAAGGTGCGTCGTTGTAGGTTGAAGTCAGTGGCAGATGCACCTTGCTGCCTCTCCATTGCTCGCCAAGCTCATCAGGTGTTACCGCAACCGGAGAAAACGCCGAAGACGGTTTAGACTGGAAGAAGCCAAAGCCTTTCGCGAGCTCAGCCGGAATCAAGCCGCGCAGCGACACATCGTTCACCAACATCAGTAATCGAATCGACTCGTGCGCCTGTTTAGCACTTGCACCCATTGGCACGTCACCGGTCACAATCGCGACCTCACCTTCGAAATCGATGCCCCATTCGTCGCTGGCAAATTCGATATTGTCACGAGGGCCGATAAACGCGTCTGAGCCGCCTTGATACATTAATGGATCGACCCAGAAGCTTTCTGGCATTTCAGCACCACGTGCTTTACGCACCAATTCAACGTGGTTTACATACGCGCTGCCATCCGCCCATTGATAAGCGCGTGGCAGAGGCGATTCACAATACTGAGGTGCAAACACTTCACTGCCTGTGACATGTCCGTTGTTTAACGAGGTGTATAACTCTTCTAACTGAGAAGCCACGCTGTCCCAGTTATCCAATGCTACCTGCATGGTTGGCGCTAGATGCATCGCATGGAAAATTTCGGTGGCAGCTACACATTGTTTAAGATCTTTACTTACGACCATCAATAGACCGTCGCGAGTGCCATTTTTCTTGGTTGCTAATTTCATCCTTGTCCCTTACTTCTTATCGTCAGCCATGGTTTGAGAACCTGTCTCTTGCAAACCCGTGTCTTGCCAACTGTAGACATATTCTTTGTTCTCAACGCTATCGAGTTCATCAGAAAACTGCAGCGCATGGCGAGTATCGATCATCACCGCGACTTCATCGGTAAACTTCTTCTTATGCGCCTGACCCGCCTTGAAGGCTTTAGGGTGAGGCCCATGCGTAAACCCAGCCGGATGAAAAGTCACCATGCCCGCTTCAATGTTGTCGCGACTGAAGAAGTCACCAGCGTGATAGAAAAGCACTTCGTCATAATCGTCATTGTTGTGGTAGAACGGCACTTTCAATGCACCTGGGTCGCTCTCAATCGGGCGTGGCACAAAGGTACACACCACAAAGCCTGCACCCACAAAGGTGGTGTGCGCAGAAGGAGGCAAGTGGTAGCGATGTGACATCAGCGGTCTGATATCACGCCAATTCACTTTCACCACCGCTAAGTCGCCATGCCAGCCAATGGCATCCAATGGATTGAACGGATAAGTGATCACGCTGACTTTGTCGTGGCGTTTCACCTGAACCTGAGTCTGGTTTTCTGAATATTGAGCGCGGAATTGATCATTGATTGAAGGAATGTCGAGCACCGCAGGATCAAACACCGCGTGATTACCGACCATGCCTTTCTCTGGCAAGGAGTAAGCCGCGTCTGTGTTCTCAATCATCAAGATAAACATCGGCTCGCTTGGCTCTAAACGCCAGTTGGTCGAGCGCGGGATCATCACGTAATCCCCTTCACTCACCGCTAGATGACCATAGTCACAATAGAGATCGGCGCTGCCTTGATGAATGAACAGCAGCTCATCGCCATCGGAGTTACGCACCAAGAAATCCATCTTGTCATCCATGCGCCATACGCGAATTTTGCAGTCCGCATTGTGCAAAAGATGAGGCACCGCCCAAGGGGTTATCTGGCTGGCTTTTTCCACCAGCGTAAAATCAAAAGCGCGAGGGCGCAGATCGCCCTCCCACTCCGACCAACCTGTTGGGGCATGTTGGTGGTGAAAATGAGCGGCAGGGCCGAAGAATCCACTTCGGCCCGCCTCTCGCTCATAAATTGCCTCTTCGGGAAAATCGGCGTGCGCTTGTTTAGAGCACACACCCTCCCGATGAGGAAATGAGATCCATTTATGCATCGTCTAATACTCCTCGACGAATCTGGTCCTCTTCAATCGATTCAAACAGCGCCTTGAAGTTACCTTCACCAAAGCCTTCGTTGCCTTTACGCTGAATGATTTCAAAGAACACAGGACCAATTACCGTCTGTGTGAAAATTTGCAGCAAGATGCCGTCTTTGGTCGGCGCGCCATCAATCAAAACGCGTAGGTCACGCAATAGATCGGTGTCTTCCCCGTGGCCTTTTACACGCTCGTCGACTTTCTCGTAGTAGGTATCTGGGGTTGGCATAAAGTCCATACCGCGATCACGCAGAGTCTTCACGGTTTTGTAGATGTCATCGGTGGCGAGTGCGATGTGTTGGATGCCTTCGCCGTTGTATTCGCGAATAAACTCTTCGATTTGTGATTTGTCGTCGGAAGACTCATTGATTGGAATTCGGATTTTGCCACACGGTGAGGTCATGGCGCGGCTCACAAGGCCTGTCAGCTTGCCTTCAATGTCGAAGTAGCGAATCTCGCGGAAGTTGCCAAGACGCTCATAGAACCCAGACCATACATCCATATTGCCTTGTTTGACGTTGTGCGTGAGATGGTCGATTTCATACAAGCCAACATTGGCTTCAGCCATGCGTTGTTCCGCATCGTCATAGAATCGGAAATCGACGTCATAGATACTCTGCTTACCATAGCGATCCACAAAATAGAGCAGGCTTTCACCGATGCCGTAAATGGCAGGAATGCTTAGCTCCATCGGCCCTATTTCTGTTTTGTACTCTTCACCACCGCCCTTGAATGCTTGCTCCATTGCAGCGGTTGCTTCGTTGACACGAAAAGCCATACCACAGACCGATGGCCCATGCACCTTGGCGAACGCTTCCGCTTGGCTGTGTGGCTGTTCATTGACGATAAAGTTGATGTCACCTTGTCGATACAACCAAGCTTCTTTTGAGCGGTGCTTGGCAATCTCAGCAAAACCAAGTGACACAAACAGCGCTTTAAGTTGCTCAATTCCCTTGTGGTCAACGGCAGTGTATTCAACAAACTCGAATCCATCCGTGCCAAGCGGGTTGTATGTATCCACCATGAACTTTCTCCTTGTACCTATTGGTTTTGTGTTGTGTGTTTTTTGTCCTTAATTAAATTTGGCTCACAAGCCGACAGATTGGAATGGATGGAAGGAAATGGACAATAACGCTAAAAGCCCGTCAGTTTGTAAAATATTTGTTACACATAAACTCTATTCACAAGAAAGTGAGTGCTATCAAGGGATTGAAAGATGGTTGTTTGATTTACAGCAGAGTAATAGATGTTATTGAATTGTTACATACATCCTTTTATCAGCTAAGGTAATAAATCGAACATTAGACTGATGATGCAAAAAAGCCGCTGTAGTCAGCGGCTTGATGAGTTCTAGAAAGAACCTAATTCAAAGATGGGATCAGCGTTAATCCCAGTTGAGAATCGACCAATTCGGTTGATCAGCCAGTGCTTTCAAACGCGGGCATGGGTTTACTAGGTAAGCAAAATCAGCGTGTTCACACAAAGGTAAGTCGTTGATTGAATCCGTATAAAAGTGGATGTCTGAGTAGTTGGTTTCTTGATTGTCTAACCACTCTTTTAAACGCGTCACTTTGCCTTCACGGTAGCTTGGTACACCTGAGATCTGAGACGTGAAGCGACCTTGGTTTTCAATCAAATCAATACCAAGTGCGTTCTCAATACCAATCTTGCGACCCACCGCTTCCACTAAAAAAGTCACGCTGGCAGAGATGATCAACATATCGATATCATCATTCTCAAGCTGCTCAATCAAGGGTTTCGACTGCTTGAACTGTTTAGGCAAAATATGCTGTTCAACACACTCTTCGACCAATGCTGTAACTTGCTCTGTTGGCATATCGGCCAAAGGCTGCATGGAAAATGTTAGGTAATCTTCCATGTTCAATTTGCCTTCCGAATATAAACCCATTAAGCGCTTATCTTCTTCAATAAAGTTGGGCGCTGTGGCAATGCCCCTTTCAACCAAGAACTCATTCCAAAGCATCGCTGCATCGGCATTGATCAGTGTTTCGTCCATATCAAATACATACAAAGGTTTGAACATCTTAGGCTCTCACGGGGTGAATTTCGTTAAGGTTAAAACTAAACCATAGTTCTAGTTGGCTGCATGCTATAACGGGATTGTGACATTAAGAGCATATTTTCGTGGCAGTTGTATTTCACGGCTATGACAATCACCACATGCTTGTTTTCTTAAATACAACAGCTTATGGATTCAATCAGTATTGATACACATAGTTATTTAACTATATGTATTTAAATAACTATGTGTATTTAAATAACTATGTGTATGTCGCTAACTAGGTGTATTAGCTAACCAAGTGCTCATTAGCAAAAAAAAGAAACTCCGACTGATTCTGTCGGAGTTTCTTATAGAGTTGGATATGCTTTAGCGAGACATCAGCTAATTGAACCTAAACGATTTTCTGCTCATGTTCCTTGCTCGACTCAGTTCCTTTCGACAAGAAACTGGCAACGATCTCTCTTAGTTTCCCTTGATTGACGGGTTTTGGTAAAAATTCATCCATACCCACATCGAAGCACAAATGCTTATCTCGTTGCACGACGTTGGCCGTCAGCGCAACGATCGGAATGTGTTTAGAGGTTCCTTCTTCGAGCGCTCGGATCTGCTTAGTCGCTTCGAAACCATCAAGAACTGGCATCTGGCAATCCATGAAAATCATCACATAGTCATTGGCCTTAAATTTCTCGACACCAATTTCACCGTTGTCTGCAATATCCACCTCAAACCCCAGCTTCTTAAGCATCATTTTGGCAACTTGTTGGTTCACTCTAGAATCTTCAACGACCAAAACCTTACCACTAAACGGAGCAGCCACTGGTTTTGGCTCTTCTTTGATTGGAGCTTGTTTGTCTATTTGTGTCGTTCTAACAGAAGCAGGTGTTGTAGCTTCAACAGAACTCGATGATTTGGTTAATGGCACGGGTTGATTATCTTTAAACGCTACCTCACCTCGATTTGGATAGGTAAAGGTTGAGGTATCAGCCGATCTCGCCAGGACTTCACTCAGCGTCCATTTAAGCTGATTATCTTGATAAGGGCGAGCAATGTAGGCAACAAAACCCACTTGTTTGGCGCGTGCTTCATCTTGTTTTCGAGGGTCGGCAGAAATCATCACTAGCTTCGGACAAGCTTTGTCAAAACGCTCAATCAAACTTCTTGCTAATTGGAATCCGTCAATAGACGGCATCACTTTATCAATCAGCACCAAATCATAAGGCAACGACTTCGCCACAGACTCTGAAACAAGCTCTAACGCTTGAGTGGCGGTTTCACAGCACTCAGACTTAACGCCGAATGATTGAAGTTGTGTTGAGGTAATACGCATGTTCAACTGGCTGTCATCAACCAGAAGTACCGAGACTTTATTAAAATCTATGTTGCTCTCGTCAACGTCTAAGCTCGGGTCAAAGTCTGCGGTAAAGTAGAATGTACTTCCCTTACCTACGACACTGGTTAGCTCAAGCTTACTGCCCATTAAGGTCACGATCTTATCGCATATCGTAAGACCAAGCCCCGTGCCTCCGTAGATGCGGGTGGTGCTGCCGTCGGCTTGTTGAAACTTATCGAATACCGATTGTTGTTTGTCTTCTGCGATACCAATACCACTATCGGTCACCTCAAATTTCACTCTGAGCTTCTGTTCCGGCTCTATGACTTCTTCTAAACGAAGTGAGAGCATGACATGACCATGTTCGGTAAATTTGATGGCATTGCCGACTAGGTTATTCAGCACTTGTCTTAGCTGGGTGCCATCACCAATCACCATGGTTGGGATCTTAGGATCAATCGCCAGTTGGAATTTGAGCCCTTTTTGCTCGGCTTTAACTCTGAAGGTCGACTCTACATCGGCAGCAATACCCATCATTTTCATCGGCTCTTGCTGAAGCTCTAAACGACCCGCTTCAATCTTCGAGTAGTCGAGAATGTCATTGATTAAATCGAGTAGAGTAAGCGAAGAGGTGTTAAGCATGTCGACATACTCTTTTTGCTCTTTCGGCATATCCATTTCAGAAAGCAGTGATGAAAGCCCGATAATCCCGTTCATTGGAGTGCGGATTTCGTGGCTCATGTTGGCAAGAAACTCACTCTTGTTGCGGTTCGCTACCTCTGCAGTATCTTTGGCTTTTTCCAATTCTTGGTATTGTTGGCGAATACGTTCAATCGACTGATTGTAGCTACTCTCTAGTGTCGAGATCTCATCACTGTAGGTAGAGTTAGTGGGTGTTAAAAATCGCGGTTTGTTGTCTTCAACCTGTTGATGGTTGATCTGAGAAGACATGGTCATTAAGCGCTTGACTACAAGGCGATAGACGATGGTTAAACACACCAGAGACAATAAGAAGATTTTAACTGCTTCGAAGGCGAGCAATAATAATACCCGATCTTCAAAGTCGTTGAGAATCATACTCAGATCAGACTGCACCGTGAGCGTCGCCAGTTGGAACTCTGAGCCTCCCATCTGATGCACCATATCCCAAGATTGAGAATAAGACTGACCGGACGTCTGTTGACCTAATTCTAAAATTTTTTCATCGGGGCTTTCTATTAACAGATAACTGACCGAGGGTAAGCGGGAGATACCTTCAGCTTGCACAAACAGTTGCTCTCGGTCTTCAACCCACAAACTGGCGGTTAAGCCGGAAAGATAACCATCCTTAACCTGTTCGATCTGAGAACTGATAAAAGAAACTCGATTTTGGTACTCCACATACAAACCTAGACCTGTCACTATGACTGTGAATAAGGTACTGATTGCGATGATTACCCCGATCAACTGTCGGGAGAGTCCAATATAGCGTTTTCCTTTATTCACCATACAAAAATTACCATTATTGTTATCCTAGCAAACTACAATTACTCAACTAGTATAATAGTAGTCATTCATCAAATAACTAGGGAAGGTTATGAAAAAACATCTAATAGTTGCATCCATAGTCAGTTTGTTTTCAAGCAGTTATGCTTTTGCAAGCGAACCTGTTCACTACTACATTATTGCAAGCCAAGCGCAACCTTTTCAGATCGAAACTGACGGGTCATCTCACAGAGGAATGGTTTCGGATATTGTTGAAGCCGTATTTGACGACAGCCAATACGAGATCGATTACCACACCTACCCTTTCAACAGAATGGTCGATAAGCTCGACGCTAGAGAGAATCCAAACTGGGTCACCTATGGCAGCCCAAGTTGGGGAAATATCCAATCTGTAAACCTGTCTAAAGATCCGATTTACAATGTAAAACATGTGTTACTTAGCAGCGGCAAGAAGCCATTTGAGTTCAACACTATCGATGATTTAAACGGAAAAGCGGTAGTATTACTGGTGGGGTTTGAATATCCAAATCTAGAGCCTTATATCCAACAAGGTAAGCTTAACGAGATTCGAGTTAAAGATTACAGCGCGGCTTTTCGTGTATTAAACCGAGCTCCGGGTGATACCGTTTTTGTTGAAATGGAATCTCGAATCAAATACAACCTAAATGAGCAGAAACTCAGTATTGATGACTACCAGATGCAAGAGTTTGGCTCAGTGATCAATAACTACCCCATCCATTTAGCATTTGACCCAGAGATGGATCCTAAACTGCAGAGCTTCATCGACCAGCGCCTCGACCAAATGAAAGACGATGGTCAGCTCAACGACATCGTACAGAGTTACTTATAGCAACAGCATCAGTTGTAACCTTCGCATAAAGGTATAGCTTAGGTATCGTAATTTAGCTCTCTTCGATGACTAACTCGCTCTTAAGCCTAAAAGGCTGCCCTGATTAGCACAGAAGCTAAGTAGGGCGGCCTTTTTTAATTCATCTATAAGGGCTAAAAGAGTTTACCTGTAATCGACCTACTTAATTTGGAACCACGGAGGTAAATGGATTAGTGTGCAGCAATCAAATGCAGTTGCTGAGTACGAAGCTCTTGTCGTACTGCCATCAGAATCTTGCCTAAATGGTTCTCGCCGGTTCCATCGCCACCATCCCCCCAGAAGTGGTCTTTGTGCGAATGTTCTTTTATCACCGAATCTCCGGTATTAGTAAGAAACAACGCAAACTGTGGGTTCTGCCTGAACTTCTCTGTGACAATGAACTGCATCACTTCAACACGAATGTCATACCAATCTTCCCGAACTTGGTCTTCATAATCACGGCTTAAAGAGAATGCTTCAGCAGGAGTCGAGGCTTCGAGAATGGTGTTACGCAGCGCTTGAGAGGCAAACTTCATCGCTTGATAATAATGCTCGCTGGTTGCCCAAACTTGATCGTCGATTTTGATAGGACAAGCGGCAAAATTTGACAGGTACCCGTTTGGATCTTCAGGTTCATAGAACAGCACTTCTTTGGCTTTAGCCACCGAATTAGACATAGCCTTCTCCTTACCAGCAACATCGCATATTTTTGCTTTAACTTTAAAATTAGTGGCGTTGCATATAACTGTCAAACAACTTAGTTAAAGAGTATGCCAAGGGCATGTTTTTAGTCGAGAACAAGTAATGTAGAGGAAGGACAATGGATTTAAATGGAGAGAGGCAAGGAGCATGGTTTACTTATAAAAAGCACAAGTTTCTTAAAAAAATCAGATAAATCAAAGGGTGGCGGTGCGCCACCCTTCTAAATGCAATGGGGATTGTTAATGAATTAGACCTAGCTCCCTCGCTTCTTCCAGACTAAAACCGCTTTCTCTAATTTCTCTTAGAGCTTCAATACGACGACGAGCTTCAGCAGACTTCATTTTCTTTTCTGGTTTAAAAGATACTTCTTCTTCAGCATCCCACTTATTTGCAATATTTGTCATTTCATCATGGTTGATAGAATTAATGGACATGTTTTCCTCCGAAAAGCACCATGTAATGGACAGGTAATCTGTAGCAAATGCTATTTCGCTTGTTAAGCAATTCTGTACTGAAATGTGATGATTCCGACGCTTCACAAAGCTAATTAATAAATGCCTCATTTAAACTTTGCCAAAGCCATTTTGTGCCATTACATTTAAAAGATTCCCCATAAGAAATGTGGTTTGATCCACCTCTCATTTTCCTCGTTCTCATTTCCTATTTCCCGCTGAAACTTCATGAAATAATCAAAAAATAATTCGAGTCACTTCATTCTTTTTGTGCTCTTCTCTTCCACTAAATTCAACACATGTTAATGATAATGATTATCAATATCATAACTGAGTGTTTATCATGTCTAGGGAAAATTCAGAGACACCTCTTCTCGAAGTGAAGAATCTATGTGTCGATTACATTACCGATGACGGCGATTTTAATGCCGTAAAATCCGTAAGCTTTAATATAGGCCAAGGCGAGATTTTTGGTTTAGCGGGAGAATCCGGGTGTGGCAAAAGTACCATCGCATTTGCCATTAACCGCCTGCATAAGCCACCGGCTTTCATCTCTGGCGGGCAAATACTGTTTGGCGGGCAAGATCTGCTGAGCTTATCGGACAGCCACTTGAACACCTTACGTTGGAGTGAGATCGCAATGGTGTTCCAGAGCGCGATGAACTCGCTTAACCCTGTACTGACCATTGAAGAACAGTTTGCCGATGTATTGCGCCACCACAAGGGCATGAACAACGAGCAAGCAAAAGATCGCGCCGAAAAGTTACTCGACCTAGTCAATATCCCTCGCCACCGTCTAGCCGAGTACCCACACCAGTTTAGCGGTGGGATGCGTCAACGTTTGGTGATTGCGATAGCTCTCGCGCTCAACCCTAAGTTGATTATCATGGATGAACCGACCACGGCACTGGATGTGGTTGTACAGCGCGAAATTCTGCAGCAAATACACCAACTCAGAGAAGAGTTTGGTTTCTCAATATTGTTTATCACCCACGACCTCGCACTAATGAGCCAACTGTGCGATCGAATTGCCATCATGCGTCATGGACAGATAGTTGAAGTCAACCAAGCCCATGAGATTCGCAATAACCCTCAGCACTCCTACACCCAAAAGCTATGGAGTTCCTTCCCCAATATTCACGAACACGCTCACGCAACTGCGTGCTAGGAGAGCTCCATGTCACAACCTATTTTTCAAGTAAAAAACCTCGTTAAAGAATTCACTGTTGGTGGTGGATTTGGCAAAGAAGAGATCTTTAGAGCACTGCATGGGGTGAGTTTTGATTTACATGCAGGTAAAACATTGGCACTGGTTGGCGAATCAGGCTGCGGGAAAAGCACCTGCGCTCGACTGATGACCAAAGTGTATCCGCCAACAGAGGGAGAAATACTGTTCAATGGCAGAGATATTTCTACCTTAAAAAGTCGTAAAGATATCTTGGATTACCGAAGCCGCGTGCAAATGATATTTCAAGACCCATTTGGCTCACTCAATCCAACCCACACCATTGAACACCACTTAACGCGGCCCCTTAAGATCCACAAGCAAGTTGCTACGAAACAAGCTCTCACAGAGCGTCTCAAAGAGTTGTTAACGCTGGTGGAGTTGCCCATCGAAACTCTCACCAAATACCCTCATGAGCTCAGTGGAGGCCAAAGACAGCGCATAAACTTAGCAAGAGCACTTGCAGTCGGTGCTGAGGTTATCCTTGCCGATGAACCCACCTCGATGTTGGATGTTTCAATACGACTCGGTGTTTTGAACCTAATGCAGAGGATGAAGAAAGAGTTAGGGATAGGTTTTTTGTACATTACGCATGATCTCGCAACAGCACACTACATCGCAGAAGAGACGGCTGTGATGTACAAGGGACAGATCGTTGAGTGGGGATCAACCCAGTCGATCTTAACCAACCCACAACACCCATACACTAAGTTATTGATCTCTGCAGTGCCCGATCCTGATCTACCATTTGGCGAACTCGTGAAAAATGAGCCAAACTATTCAATAGACGCAGATCGTATTCGTGAACAAAGCAGTGAAATACAGCATGAGATCAAGCAAGTTTCAGATAATCACTATGTTAAACAGTGGGATAACGTTGCATGAATGAACTAGACACTTGGTTAGAGCGGATCGGAAATTGGTACAAAGACCGAAAGCATGATCAAGTGGAGAAGTTAGAGCCTTTGATCTTAACGCCTCCAGATGCACTCTGGGGGCCTTTGATCACGGATGAACAGAGCAAAGGCATCGCATGCTGGTTAGACGGATGCTTGAGAATCTTTACGTTTTATCGATATAAAGATGAAATTCTGACGGCATCGACAAAGCTTCCACCACCAAGCCCACCATCTATCTCAAACGAACTTTGTGGCTCGCACCATCAGGAAAAAGCTTTCCAATACCTGATGTTTGCCTATAGTAAGCTTCAAGCTGTGTCTTGTAATCCAAAATCAGAACCTGACTTACAAGAGTGGTGTACACAGCGGCTACAGCACTTGTGTGTATTGGCTTTGGAGTTTACCAACCAACAACAAGAACCGCGCTGGAAAGAAGAATCAGAAAAATTGATCGAATCGCATGTACGCTTTATGGCAAGTCAACACCAGAACGATGATCAAGGTATAGCTCTACGTCAACTGCACTGATCCACTCCTTGTTCAACCCCTGTTCGATCAAGCATCAAAGCTGAACCCCATCAAAAATAAGCACCGTAGAAAGCATGATCTCACCTTGATCATGCTTCAGGAACGGACTCCATAAGCTGTAGAATTTAAATGGTAAGCTTTTGAATGTTAATGATTAGCCGAATTACAGGCAAAAAAAAGCGAGTCCCTTAGGAACTCGCAAAAATCTATTCAGTATGATGTAACAAAATATGAGCCAATCTATTAATCATAAGAAAGGACAAAAGGTTGTCTATTCGGGATAAATAATAATCAACTGGATGCGCTACATTGTCATCAATTTGTCAGCGTTAGGTGCGGTTTTAATCAGCACCTAATGTGTTCAAACTATCCATTCGTCGGCCGTAAATATGGGCTTCTTACAACTGAGCAGTGACAGTGATTGGTGGTTAATGACTAGTGGCCAATCGCCATTTCGTCGAGCGCTAAGAACACGTTTTCGTCTAAATGACCTTCGTGAACTTGTTTACACACTTTACGACGCACAGCTAAACCAGAGATCAAACGCTCAATAGACAAGTGTCGATTGCTGGTGCTGTCACGGTCGTTGTAAAGCTCAATCAAGCGACTCAGTGTTTCGTATGGGATAACGTCCTCCCCTACTCTCAACCAATCAAGCTTCTCAATGAGCTCAGAACACTCTTCTTTGATTGAAGCATGTGAATGCCCTGTCATAGCAGATAAAGCCGTTATACTGCGTTCTAGAGCCTCTGCAGAGGTATATTTAGAGAGAGTAATCATGATCTCGTCAGCGTTGATCTCAACAGAGTGTTTACGCTGCTTAACTCGACGTCCCAATTTGCCTCTTGGCGACGGTGCTTTGCGCTGAATTGGCTCAAACTCACCATCAATAATCTCAGACAACTCTTCCAACTTCTGCTTAGACACCATTTCATTACGCAGTGGGTTCGGTAACGTTGGTGCCATATTACGCTTGCCTGCATTGGTGGTGCGTGCTCTTGAGTAACGTAAGACTTCTTCCACATTACATTTGATATCAACCTGATAATCAGTCGTTTTTCCTTTTTCGATCAACGCGGTGATCGTTAAGTGATAACCCCAAAGGTTAACCAGGAAGGTATCTTCTTGATCCCCTACTTCACCTAACTTTCTGAGCTCGCGGATCAGATCCATCGAAAAACGACGCCAATCGATGTTACGCGCCAATTTCTGGTTGAGTTCACTGAGCAACATGCTATCTGAATGGCGACGTGCCATGCGGCTTCTAAAGTACGAATACATTTGA
Source organism: Vibrio tasmaniensis 1F-187 (assembly GCF_000272405.2). Taxonomy (GTDB): domain Bacteria; phylum Pseudomonadota; class Gammaproteobacteria; order Enterobacterales; family Vibrionaceae; genus Vibrio; species Vibrio tasmaniensis_A. The sequence goes on along the minus strand of NZ_AJZM02000092.1, from coordinate 48,327 downwards.
AAGACCAAGGTATGTTGCTTCAGGATTTCTGGCGGAAATAGGAAGAAATAGTCACGCGTCAGCAACTCTTCGTAGAACGAAGGTTCCCAAACCAGGATGTATAGGTTCGGTTTAATGCGAATTTCGCCGTCAGAGCCTTCTGTAGGCGCTTCTTCCGATGCGGTAATGGTTCTAGCTAGGAATCGGAAACGATCACTCTTAAAGCCTTCTGGCATGTTCTCGCTAAGCCAACGGCCGGTGAGCTCATGCAATTGGAAATCGGTAAATTCGATACGATCAATACTGTCACGGATCGAATCACGTGCCGGCCCGCTGTCTTTCTTGCCACGCAAGGACAAAATATCCGTGATGTAAAGTGGTGTTTTGTTCGGTGTGTGTTTCGCGTCTAGATGGTAATCATCTTGGTGATGATCATGATATTGAACAGTAAGCGTGAATAACGCGAATAGCGTCATCAGATCATCAACCGTCATAATGTTTTTTGAAGATCGTGTCTCGATCACCGCTCGAGTGCCAGAGATCGAAACCATTGATTTTTGGTAGCTCTTGCGCGTTCTAGGGGGCGCTAAGGCTTGATCAATAATGCCCGCCCAATTGGTTGGCGACACAATAAATTGATCGGCTTCGTCTTTCATCGTTGGTGGGGTATTGAGTCCGTGTTCATTCAATAAGCGTTTGTTGACTTTGGTTTGAGCTAGAGCTTTAGATCGCTTTTGCTTCTCATTTTGCTTCACACTTTCTGTCACTAAGCTAGTAGCACCCAATACTGATATCAATTGGTTTGGGTTAACAAAGCGATGCAGCATAGTTTTACCAGCAAGACCTTCTTCAAAGCGAACCGGAATTTGCCTGAAAAGACCGATACTAACCGCAGCTCTTAACCTTTGCTGTAAGGCTGCACGAGTAACTTGACCATCGGTTGATTCAATAATCTCGGTAGTAGAAACGTAACCGTCTTTGCTGCTAAACCCACGAAGTGAAATTAGGTTAAGAAGCTCAACGATGCTTTTGGTGACACCTTTGAAGTGCTGATATTGTTCTATCCATTCAACGGCTGTTTCAGAGACCTCAAATAAATGACCATCTTTGTGGCTTCGTGCCTTAATTAACAATTTCTCTTCTGGTTTCATTTTTGATCCGTATCACACTAACCGTAATTTCACTATAGTTCCTGAATGATAAAGAAAGAATGATCATAAATAAAGAGAATTTATTGGCTTTTAAATAACTGATCTTTTTGATTAATATGATCTTAAATGATTAAGTGATCTAATGATCTGGCTGTTTCTTTTCCTTTAAGTTGCTGAATTTAAACGTTTAAAATAAAACCCCTTGGAAAGCATGATCATAAAAACCCCGAAACTATGATCATTAAATCAAAGAAAGCATGATCACAGAACACCAGAAGTATGATCATTAAGTCATTGTAAGCATGATCATTATTGGCTTGAAAGCATGATCATTATACTTATACAGCTTATCCACAGTTCGGAAGTCAACATCATCTTCTAAGTCACTTCATACAACTCAATACGGATATTTATGATGGCCAATCTATCGGAACAATGATCAAGTGATGGTACTTTTTTATCCTTCCCGCCCTATTGAGGATAAAATTTAACCTGTATCTGTTGAAAATGGATAGCTTTGACGTATTTAGCGTAGGTGGGAGTTAACTAGGAAGCATGATCATGAAATTGTCATGTTTGCGTATTCTCGGTCAGTGTAGATTGAATTTTCAATCATTGAGCCCTTATAGGCGTTGAATCCCCATTACAAAAGCATTTGTCCGTAACTTAGCTCTTAAATCACATGCTTCCGGAACGATATTTACTTGATCATTTTTCCGGAGTTTGATCATTTGTAATGTGCAGTTGCTCGGATCAATATTGCTAAGTTTGCGCCTTGATCATGCTTCATAATTTGGTGTTATTAATTCTCTTACATTAGATGTGTTCCATGATCATTCTTCCGCTCTGGTTAGAATCCTCTGTTGTTTTTTTGCAACTCCTCTTCTCTTATGTTTTGAATTTTTTGTCCATTGAGCGTTATTTAATTTTTATTGAATTGAAAATCTATAAATTCGAATGCAAATCACACCAACCGTAATCTGTGGTTGTGTTTCAATCGTTCCGCAGCTTTTTAGCGATAATATCATTTACATTGTAAATAAGTGATGCTGTAACATTTTAAATGTGCACTAGAAATAACATGGTTGTGCATGGTGAAAATGATGACTTTTAGTATTACTCTGAGGTGATGTTTCATCAAATTGTAAAAACACTGTCTATTTTATGTGAGTTTACTCATAAATGCATGTTCATGTTTTTGTTGTGTTTGTTGTTAATCGCTGTACAATTTGTACTTAGTTAATCATTACGGAAACTGGCAATGAAAAGAGAACAAACGATTGATAAGCTCTATCAGCTAGCCGAACAAACTCAACAAGTTCAGGCTGACCGAATTGAGATTATTTTGGAAGAGCGAAGTGATGAACATTTCCCTCCAATGTCTAAAGCTATGATGGAGACTCGTTCTGGTTTAACGCGTCGTAAACTCGATGAAGCGATCACTAAACTTGAAGCTGATGGCCATCAGTTTACAAAGAACAACGCCAATCACTACTCGATTTCATTGACAGAAGCTCACATGTTGATGGACGCGGCAGAAGTGCCAAAGTTCCATCAACGTAAGCAGCATGCTGACAATAAACCATGGATTATCAACGTACAAAACCAAAAGGGTGGTACGGGTAAATCAATGACGGCAGTTCACTTAGCTGCGTGCTTATCTCTAAATTTGGATAAGCGCTACCGTATCTGTCTGATTGACTTGGATCCACAAGGCTCTTTGCGTCTGTTCTTAAACCCACAAATTAGTGGTGCAGAGCATGACAGCATTTATTCTGCAGTCGATATCATGTTGGATAATGTGCCAGAAGAGCAGGATGTTGACCTAGAATTCTTGCGTAAGAACGTGCTGTTGCCAACTCAGTATCCTAACTTGAAGACTATTTCAGCCTTCCCAGAAGATGCGATGTTTAACGCTGAAGCATGGCAAAGTCTGTCTAGAGATCAGTCACTTGATATTGTTCGTCTTTTGAAAGAAAAGCTTATCGACAAAATCGCCGATGATTTTGATGTGATCATGATTGATACTGGACCACACGTGGACCCGTTAGTGTGGAATGCAATGTACGCGTCGAACGCGCTTTTAATACCATGTGCAGCCAAGCGTTTGGACTGGGCTTCAACGGTTAACTTCTTCCAGCACTTGCCAACGGTTTATGAAATGTTCCCGGACGATTGGAAAGGGCTTGAGTTCGTTCGTCTAATGCCAACGATGTTTGAAGACGACAATAAAAAGCAGGTATCAGTTCTGACTGAGATGAACTACCTGTTGAATGACCAAGTAATGATGGCCACGATTCCAAGAAGCCGCGCCTTTGAAACTTGTGCTGACACTTACAGCACGGTTTTCGATCTGACGGTAAGCGACTTTGAGGGCGGTAAGAAAACTCTGGCTGTGGCTCAAGACGCAGTACAAAAAAGTGCTCTAGAATTAGAGCGTGTATTACATAGCAACTGGCCTTCACTTAATCAGGGATAACAAGAATGGCAATTAAAACATCTGACTTAAATGCAAAGCTATTTGGTAAAGCAAACAAACGTCGCGTAGCTACGCCACAAGAAGCTCAAACTGCGGTAAAAGAGCAAGCTCAAGTGATTGAGCTTTCTGTTGCGGGTGAAGATTTAGTTTCATTTGAATTGGTTCGAATTCCAGCCGCTGATGTAGCAACACGAACGGTTGTTTTTGAAGAGAATGCTCGTGAGCAGTCTTTCTTGAATGAGCACGCGCTTTCTGACGTACTAACTACGCTTAAAGAGCGCGGCCAGCAATATCCAGCGGTTGGCCGTAAGAACAAAGACGGCAAGATTGAAGTTCTTGATGGTAGCCGTCGTCGTATGTCATGTATTTTGGCTGACAAAGAGTTCTTGATCTATGTCGCTGAAAACATTAACGGCGAACATGCTAAGTTTTTATCAGATGTAGCTAACGCTCATAAACCACTTTCTCTCTATGAGAAGGGGAAGGAGATGCAAGCGAAGCTTGATAAAGGCGAAGCTGAAGACCAGAAAGCACTCGCTAAAATGTTCCAGTGCAGTGAAGCTTTGGTGAGTGGCGCGTTGAAAGCGGCCGCTTTACCACTTGAATTATTACAAGCTTACCCAAATGTGAGCGATCTTGGCCGTCCGACTATTGTTAAGTTACACAAACAATTTAGCGGTCTTACTAGTGAGCAGCAACAAACATTACTGACCAAGTGTGGTGCTTCTGAAGGTTTTGTGTGGCAGCGCAGCGAAGCTCAAGGCGTAACTCGTTTAACAAAAGACGTGACAGAGACTTTAGAAGGTTGGGTGCTCGAACTAGCACCAGCACCCGCGAAGAAAGCTTCTCCAAAAGTTGAACTTATTAAAGGTCGAGCGTCATATAGCCGTAAGGGTTCAAACTTGGCGTTAAATCTTAAGAAAGTTGATGATACAACAATGGAAGAAATCCTAGCATTCGTACAATCTAAGTTAGACTAAGTCACGACTTTCATTACTCCTCTAAAGCCGCTTTATGCGGCTTTTTATTTGGCTGTGATAAACTGTGTTTAGATGAATCTGGACGCTAACTATGACAAACCCAACCAATACTTTTCTGCATACACTTTCTAATATTGCCCAACACAATGGTCACCGTTACGGTGTGGTCTTTGATGGCGACTTTGATTGGCAAAACTCTGCTGTTTTAACCTTCCTTGAAAATTCGTACACTCCGAGCATCTTCCAGATTGGTGGAACTCCGTTTGAAGGTGTGATTCATGCTCCAGTCAAAAAAGGCCAACAATTGCTTGGTCGTGAGTGCCAAGTTCTTGTTTGTGATTTTAGAGAGCAGTTTGATGCGAATGGTTTTAGCGCTGCACTAGGTTCGTTAATCGGTGGTGGGCTGTTGTTGGTGTTGCCGCCAAAAGTTGATGACTCTGAAGATAACGAGAGCTTTGGCCAACGTTGGTTAAAGGAGAATTTCAATAAGCTCATTTCGGTTTCACGACACAACGAAACAGACGATGTTGTTCAAGCGACTAAAGCACTTCCTCTCAAGCAAGACTTTGAAAACAGTTTGGACAAATTCGAACAGCAAAATCTGGCTGTTGAGTTGGTTAAAAAAGTGGTGTCTGGGCATCGTAAACGACCTTTAGTTCTCACGGCAGATAGAGGACGTGGTAAAAGCTCTACATTGGGTATTGCCGCTGCTCAGCTTTTGGTTGAGCGTCATGGATTAAATATCATCGTGACAGCGCCTTCAGTGAAAGCAATCGAGCCTGTATTTTCCCACGCGAGTCAAAGCCTAGAAGACTGTGAAGTGCTCAACGCAACTTACATTTGCTATCAAAGCGGAAGTTTAAGATTCGTAGCACCAGATGAATTACTTAAGTCTAAGCCTGATTGTGATTTGCTATTAGTCGATGAAGCGGCTGCAATTCCAATCCCGATGCTCAAATCTATGGTTGGCATTTATCATCGTATGGTTTTTTCAACCACCGTTCACGGATACGAGGGGAGTGGGAGAGGGTTTGGACTTAAGTTCGAGTCTTGGCTTTCAGAGCATCGCCCAAGGTGGAAAGGTTTTAAGCTCGATCAGCCCATTCGTTGGAATCGCAATGATCCACTAGAGCGTTGGTTGTTTGATTGCTTCTTGCTTGGTAACGACGCGTCGCTAAGTGACTCGGTGATTCATGAGTTAGATAGCTTTTCTGATCTGGCAATCAACCAACTGAGCTTGGTCGAGTTATCAAAGGCAGAATGCTTGGCGAACCCGGAGCCGCTACAGCAATGCTTTTCTCTTCTTGTTGACGCTCATTATCAAACGTCACCAAACGATCTAATGCAGTTTCTCAACAATCCAGCAATCCGTTTGTACGCTGCTTGGCAGAAAAACGAATGTTTAGGTTGTATGTTGGTAACTGAAGAAGGTGGGTTGGATAGCGATCTGATTGCTCAGATTCAACTTGGAAAACGAAGACCTCAAGGTCACCTAGCTCCAGTGTTACTCGCAAACCAACTGGGTTGTACGCAAGCGGCGCTCAGTCGTTGCCTTCGAGTTATGCGTATTGCCGTTTCAACACGTCATCAAGGTTCGGGGATTGGTCGTTGGATGTTGGGGCAGTTGTCAAAGAAAACTAATCAGGCGGATTACTTAGCAACGAGCTTTGGCGCGACCAGTGAATTGATTTCATTCTGGCGCGATAACGATTTTGTACCTGTGCACATTGGCCACCAGCGCGATCAAGCAAGCGGCTGTCACTCGGTATTGATGGTTAAGCCACTTAATAAAAGCGCACAGAATTGGGTCTACAATCTGATAAGTCACTTTGAACGTAGTTTCTGTTTTCTCACTTCTGGTTCTTTGGCTTCTCTCGAGGTTGATATGGTGCGCGCATTATTACCAAGGCAAGCGGAATCTATGGCAGAGTCTGAAATCCAACTCCTCAGGAATTATGTCGATGGTGGTAATAGTTACGACAGCATTGGTTTCAGTGTCCTGAATTTGATTCTCCAAAGTAATGGTCATCAAGCGCACATAACTGAATCTGACGCTATAATCGATACAGGTTTCGTTGTTTCAGACTTACTTATCGCGAAAGTCGTGCAGCAGAAAGAGTGGGGGACTTGTGTCGAACAGTTTAATCTAGTCGGACGAAAACAAGCTGAGCTACAGTTTAGGAAAGATGTCGGTACTCTACTATTAAATTTACACTGTAAATAAGTAGGTCAACGATCGTCACTAAATTTGGAACGACAGAGCATATGTCGAGCTGTTAATTAGATTTACAGTGTAAATTAGAAGGCCGGATTTACACTGTAAACTGAACCGCGGTATGTAATGACCTATGTGATTTCAATTATCCAATCTTTATGCAATTTCTCAATTTGTTGAACATGTCCATCATGGCGCTCATTTCCTATCTCAATTCTACCGATCTAATCATCGCCGTTGTTTGGAAGGTATAATTTCATATTATCACATCAATTCATCCCGAATCGTTTGGTGATGAAGATCCGTCGCTGTATTGCGATCTTATGCTCGTACCCAATATTCATAGTTTGAAAAATCGTGAAAGAATCTTTTTTGTAAAGGTGAAGAAGAGATTAGAATCGGTCAGTCTTATTTATGAGTCCCTTTGCAACATCGAAAGTAAGTGATGTGACGCTGATTATTCTACTGTAGTGATTCTAAGCACTGAGCGAATTATATAGACTGCATAACAACAGAGTTATTAAGGGTACACAATTCGAATGTGGGATAGCATCGTTACATTGTCGGAAGATAGGAAGCAAGTGATGGCATGTCTGCCGTCTGGGTTTGTGGTCAACGCAAGCTTTGACAATAAGACATTGCCAACAACCTTAGAAGCTTTGAACGCATCAAACTATTTTATTTTCGAAGAAGAGATACTGCGTTTTGTCACTCTTGCTAAAGAAGGTAAGGGAGAAGCTTATCAAGGAATATTAATTGCTGAAGTTCGTAATTCCAGTGTTACGGTTGAACTGTCTGATGATGAGATGCTCGCAAGTCTTGTTGTAACTGGGGCATATAATGGGCAGGCATTACGTGGCAGCGATATCATTCATTGCTTGGCTCAGGCTCACATAACGAAAGGAATTAATAAGCTAGCACTTAGAAAAGTATTGATGATGAGCAGCAAGCTAAAGCCGGGTGAAAAATTTACTCAGCCCGTAGCCAAAGGTTCTCCAGCTGTGAAGGGTAAAGATGCTAAGTTTTCAGCATTGGTTGAAGATATTACTCATCAAGTATTAAAGCCTCGCAGTAAAGACGCCGGTAAGATCGATATGCGAGATCTCGGTGAAACCATTACCGTTGGTCAGAATGACCCGCTAATGAAGCGTACTCCTGCCACCAAAGGTATTGCGGGCTTTACCGTCCAAGGTCGAATTATCCCACCCCTTCCGGGCCAAGACAGTTTGATTAAGCCAGGAAAAGGCACCCACATTTCCCCTGACGACCCTAATTTATTACTTTCTTCATCCTCTGGTCTGCCCATTATTAAAGAGCGAAGTATCGAAGTGGATGACGCCTTATGTGTTAGCAATGTCGACGTATCTACTGGGCACGTTAAATTCAAAGGTAATGTGTTTGTCTCTGGGAATATAGAACCTGGAATGATAGTGAAGGCGACCGGAAGCATTACTGTTGGTGGCTTTATTGAATCTGCAGAAGTTCAGGCTCAGGGGGATATAAAAGTCGCGAAAGGAATTATTGGTCATACGACCAAAGAGGATGAGCCAAAAAGTTGTAAGGTACTTAGCAAAGGCTCTATCACAGCAAGCTACGCACAGAATACTGAACTGCAAACCGCCAATGACATTCTACTCAACCTACATAGCATGAGTAACGACATTCGTTGTGGCAACAACCTCATTGTGATGGATACCTTTAAGAAGCATGGCACACTTAGTGGCGGTGAAGCTAAAGTCGGCGGTAAAGTGGAATGTGTTTTCTTAGGCGTTGAAGGGGATACAGCAACTAAGGTTCATGGCTTTGCTCGCTTCGAGGGATATCAAAAAAAGATAGCTCAATTGAAGGAGATTTATAAGCACGCTCAAGAACAAACCATGGACGTCATCCGTCAAGAACTCGAATTTAAGAAGCGACCAAAAGCGGAAAGAAGCGAAGAGCAAGCGTTGGAGATTGAGCAGCAACGAGAAAAAAACAATCAAGCGATAGAGAAGACTAAATCGCAGTTGGATACACTCGAAGCTGAATTTGAAACAAACCTTGCCGAGTGCACAGTAGAGGCGCACGAGAAAGTGTACACCCGTGTATCTGTTTTGTTTGGTGATGAGATGGTGACGACTAAGCGAACGCACGGCGGCAGTGTTTTCTCGTTCAATCAATATGAAATTCAATGTTCTTTCAAAATGGAGAAAGAAGATATCTCATTGTAATTGAGCGACTCGGAAATTGCCCAATACTGAATAGAGCGGTTCGAGCAGTTTTCTGCTCATTAGACCAAATAAGAAAGGGGGAGCTGATGCTCCCCCTTTGCTTTTGCTGATATTGACTTAGTTCTATTCTTTAAGTCACATGAGCGCTTTAACTTGCCGCTTTTACCTTTCCTTGCTTCAAGTCTGACAGAACTTGTGATTTTGGTCCGTCGGCAATAATGCTGCCTTTCTCCATCACAATCACTCTATCCACGATATCCAACATCGACGTTTTGTGGGTGATAAGAATCAAAGTCTCACTAGGTAACAGCTGGCTCAGCTGATGCTTAATGTGCATCTCTGAACGGTTATCCATAGCGCTGGTAGGTTCGTCCATCAATAATACAGGAGGGCGCCCTAGGAAGGCTCTAGCTATGGCTATCGACTGACGTTGACCTCCTGAGAGTAAACCACCACCTTCACCGACTTGGCGTTCTAAGCCTGCGGGATCTTGCTGAGTAAAAGCGGTAACACCTGCACGGTTGGCTGCATCCATGACATCACGATCGTCAACCAACGGGCGTCCCAAGGTAATGTTGTCTCTTACCGTGCCATAGAATAGATTACTGTCCTGCGGCACACAGCCTATATTGCGTCGTACGTCGACATGGTGAAGTTGTTCCATATCGGTATCATCAATGCGAACATGACCTTCTGTGGGCTTGTACAGGCCCATAATCAGGCGTTCAAGTGTGCTTTTACCTGAACCAATTCGCCCAATAATCGCGACCTTTTCACCTGGACTAATATTAAGAGTCAGGTCTCTTATAGAAGCGATTGGCGAATCAGGGTAATGGAATGTTACTTTATCAAGCGCGATATGCCCTTGAATAATAGGGCGGTGGATGTATCGCTTACCTTCCTCTTGCTCACTGGGCATCGACATGACTTGTTCAATCAAGGTCATTGATGACTTCGCTTGGTTATAACGCGTAGAAAGCAATGATAATTGGACAAGAGGACCAATTGCTCTACCACTCAACATAGTAGCGGCAATCAAGCCACCCATTGTAAGAGTGCCTTCTGCCATTAGGTACACACCAAAAATGATCATCCCCACATTGGTACTTTGTTGAACAAAGCCTGCTGTATTTTGGATGCTATCGGTAATACGACGACTTTTGATGTTCCAGTTTGCCATGTGCGCAATAGCTTCTTCCCAGCGGAATTGGAACTGGCTTTGAGCGCTGAATAGCTTAACGGTTTCTAGCCCCGCTAAACTCTCAATTAAGTTTGCGTACTTCTGAGAAGCAAGGCGAGAGCCTTCTTCAATGGTACGACGCAGCGGGCCTTGTATTAACAACGCATAGATGATCAGTATCACCACGCCAACGACAGGAACAAACACAAGGTTGCCAGCCATTAACCAAATTAACGCCAGGAACATAAGAGCGAATGGCAAATCGATTAATGAGCCTATTGTTGCCGAAGTAAAGAACTCACGGATTGACTCGAATTCTTGCAGGTTTTTAGCAAAAGCACCGACAGAAGCAGGCTTCGCTTCCATACGAATCCCGAGCACCTTACTGAACAACTTAGATGAAATCAGGATATCGGATTTCTTACCCGCAACGTCAATAAAGTAGCTTCGCATTAACTTTAAAAGCAAGTCAAAGAGGAAGACGACAAAAATACCACTCGCGAGTACCCATAGCGTCTCAAACGCAAGGTTTGGCACCACTTTGTCGTACACCAAACGAGTAAACATTGGAGCTGCAATAGCGAAAAGGTTGATTAGAATTGATGCGATCAGCACATCTCGATAGATTTTTTTAGATTGCCAAATTGTGCTCCAAAACCAGTGACCTTCGCGCGTTTTTAAAATTTCTGGTGAGCGTTCATCATAACGGAATTGTTTCTTTACTAAGAAGTAACGGCCGATGAATTGCTCTTTCAACTCTTCGATTGGGATGATGATTGGCATCATCCCACTTTCCGTTGTGATGATTTCGGCTTCTTGCTTCTTAATATCGATACTATTAAGAACGCAAGCCTCACCTTGCTTGAGTAACAATACGGCTGGCAGAATTAAGTGAGGGATGTTTTCTAGATCGGAACGGTTTTCTTTGGCCACTAACCCCGCACGCTCTGCAGAGCGAGGGAATAGGAAAGGGGTTAGCTTTCCATCAGAGAGTGGTAGCCCATTGATCAACGCTTCGGGCGAGTTGGCTAACCCGTAATACCGACTAACGTAGATCAGTGAGTTTAATAGTGGATCTTGCATGCGATATAACCTTACAACTATTTATCAACAATGAAGCCTTGGAACACTTCTACGTAGTTATCAGACAAAATATCTAACTGAGTCTGAGTTTCAATTCGTGACGCAATAGTCGTCACACCAAGGTTATGAGCCGTTCTTGAGATAGACGTTAACGTAAATTTCTGTTTTTCGTCATCAAGGTTATGAGTAAATAGGTAATCCAGCTTCACATAGCTAGGGCGGTACTCGTTGATGTAATCGAGTGATTGGAAGTTGCGTCCATAGTTATCGACACCAAACACCGCATCAGCGTTGCGAATGGTGTTACACAATAGTGCTGTGTAGTGAGGAACATTGACGAAACAGTTTTCTGGAATTTCAAAATGCAACAGATGAGCGATTGACGCATTTTTCTCAAGAGACTTTCCGATCCAACGGATGAAGCTTGGCTGAGAAATACTGCTTGGCGAGATATTGATAGCAACGGGGCTCGTAAGCTCTTTTGCATTCAGTTTATCAATCATCTTCTCGATAACGTATTGATCTAGGATGTGGCTCATTTCAAGCTGTTCTAATGCGTATAAGTATTGGTTGGCACCGTAACGAACCCCCTCTTTCTCAATCGCAGAGAACACTTCTTGGTGATAGGTTTTGCCAAAACTATTATTTGCAGCTTGGAAGCGGAAAGTTACTAGGTCATTGATGATTGCTTCTTCGACCAACATGCGCCATTGCTGTTTACCCATTACAGCGCCATGGTCGTCAGCAGTTACGTAACCGTAAGCGAGCTCACGGTTCGCTTTCGCGCTAGACAGTGCGTTATCGACCAAAGACATGATTTCAGTACTGGTTTTACGTTTCTTACTGTACGTCACACCGAGAGCTATGTGTGGATTCGCCATACCTGTTGGATCTGAACCTAGATTTTGAATGCAGTTTACGATGCTGCTCGCGACGAGTTTCAGTTCATTTTCATCAATGTTCGGCATAATGAAGCCAAACTCATCACTAGAAATACGAGCGATAGTAATATCTGGAGATGAAATAGAAGCCTGTAGCTGTTCAGCTAATTGGTGAACTAAGGCATCGCCTTCTTGATAGCCTTTGTCATCATATTCTTCACTAATAAATTCGGCTTTTAGCACCGCCAGACCACCTAAACTAGACTCTTCTAACCACTGAGTTAGTTGAGACATGTAGTAAGCACGGTTACCTAACTGAGATACAGGATCGATATACGCGCGTTCACGAAGTCGTTGCGCTTCTTGTGCTTGGCTCTTAAATGCAAGTTCAACTTGAGTCGACATGTGGTTAATACCGTCGACGACTAAGATGAGGTCTTTTGTTTTAGGGCGAACCAGAGGCTCACCGAACTGATTTTTGGCGATTTGATCCATTTTTTTTATGATTAATGACAGCGGACGTAGCGCTCGTTGGAGTATCCATGAAATCGAGATCAAACCCAGTAAGAAAATCGCTCCAAAGAAGGTCACTAGCCGTGTAAATGCCTCCCAAAGCTGAGTATAGGCTGGGCCTGGGTGGCTCACTATCTCAACTTCAGCAAGTTGCATCCAACCACTAGTAATCACGCGGCGATCATGAATCGGTTTAAACAAATCCAGGTTGGTAAACCATTGTGGGACACCACTTGGTTTCACAGGGTATGAACGAAGAATATCATCTCCTGTGTCTAAAAAAATCAATCGTACGACAGAGTAAGAACTACCATCAAACAGTGCGTTGATAACAGACTCTACAGCCACTTGATCCTTTTCTTCGAGGTAAGGGGCGAGCGCCAGTCCAACAGTATTAATGGTATTATTTACTTCAGAGCGTTGCTGCTCTTCTAAGTAGTCACGGGTGGTATTGAATTCGATCATAAAAACTGAGGTCATCAGTAATATGAAAACCGCAACCATTCCGACCACAAGCTGTTTATATAAAGTCATTGTACCTACTCATCGTAATTGATAATGGGTTTGTTTAATTTTAGAGAGCGCTCACGCGAACGTAAGTCGTTCCATAAGCTCAATCTTGAAGATTTTCCTGATAACTTGCCGCTGCCTGCCGCCGACTTGATTAACCATAGGTTTTTACCATTGAAGCTGTATATCGGTCGTAGATCTCTGCGCTTGGAGCCGCGTTTTATTTCAGGGTTTAAGTTGTCTAAAATTAGTGGTTCTGCACTGGGTGTAGAGTAGTAAGCCAACACCATATGGAATTGGTTTAACTCAAGTGCTTTTACATACACTAATCGTAATTTCTTATCTGGGACGCCTAGTTCAAGTAAAGAGAAGTATTTTGCGATAGTGAAATCTTCACAGTCACCCGCGTTACTGCCCAAAAATTCCAGCGGTGTCGCCCAGTAGTCATTCTTTCCCCAAAGTATACTGTCATCGACAAAGTACATTTGGTTGAAGAACCTATTTACCGAATCGAGTTTCTCTTTTTCACTTAACCCTGCGTACGACGTCATATTTGAGCGCCATGTCGACACTCGCTTCCCTGCTCTTTCTCCGTAGGTTACAGAGACTGCGTCGATCCACCTTTGGTCACTCTTGTTCAGTGCCCCGGAAGTAAAAGAGGTAAGGAACAGTAGCAATAACGAAAACCGAGACTTCATTGCTGCTGCTCTTGTTTTTTCACTGCACGTAGGAAGACGTTATCAAGCATTAACCGTCCTTACTCTTTTAGTGCATTGTTTTGAGCACTCAAAATTGGCTTCAACATATATTCAAGCACGGTTCTTTTGCCGGTGATGATATCGACAGAAGCGGTCATACCAGGAATGATAGGCAGCTCTTCATTAGCCCCAAAGCTGTACTTCTCGGTACGAACACGCACGATGTAAAAACTATTGCCTTCTTCATCTTGAGTGGTGTCAGCACTGATGTGTTCTAACACACCCACTAAACCACCATATTTAGTAAAGTCATAGGCACTGAATTTAACCACAGCGCTCAATTCTGGACGGAGGAATGCGATATCTTGTGGAGCAATTTTCGCCTCAACTAATAGGGAATCTTCAGTTGGTACAATCTCAACAATGTCCATACCCGGCTGGATAACACCGCCTACGGTATTAATACCAAGCGTTTTGACGGTTCCTGTTACTGGAGAAACTACTACAGTTCGATTAACTCTGTCTTCAAGGCCAACCGCTGATTCCGTCATTGCAGAGAGCTTATCTTGTGCTTGGTTTAGCTTCTCTTGTTGTTCTGATCGGAAGTTCAATGCAGCATCGATACGACTGAGCATCGCTTCTTTGATTGCTGAACGCAGAAGAGGGATTTTGAGTTCGCTAGAGGTCATTTCTCGGCGAGTGTCGTTTACTTGTCTTTGCAGCTTGAGCAGTTCAATTTTTGGCACCACCCCTTCATCAGCAAGAGGCTTGGTAATATCCAGCTCTTGGCGGGCAAACTTGTAACTCTGTCTTAAATTCTGAACGCGCGCTTTTATTTCAACTAGGTCTTGTTGCTTCTGTCCAACCTGTTGATCAAAAACGGAAAGTTGGTTCTTCAGGTTATTCAGATCTTGACGATACTCTGCTTTTTGGCGATTAACCAATTTGGGGTGAAGGTCGTAGAATAGTGGTGGGAAGGCAAGTTTACCATAGTCGAGTAAGACACTTTTTTTCCACTCTTTTACTGAGAATTCTTCATTGATAACAACACTGGTCAGTGAGGCGGACAGCATGAGTACATTAGCCGTTAAGTTCGCAACTTGTTGCTCACGTTCACGAAAGTCAGAGCGGAATCGAGTGTCATCTATTAATAGTAATTGTTGCCCTTTTTGAACTCGTTGCCCTTCTTTGACTAAAATTTCTTTAACCAAACCACCTTCAAGGTTTTGCACCACCTGAATCTGAGAGGAAGGGATCACCTTGCCTTGGCCAACAGTCACTTTGTCGATTTCAGCCCAAGCAGACCAACCAATAGCAGCGACAAAAAACAGAACGATAACCCACAACATAATACGCGCACTGGTGGGCGTATTGAGGAGCAGTGCCGCTGTTTTGTCATCGACATACTCAAGTTCGGTCTCATTCAATTTGCTGAAATTTTTCTGACTCATAACAGTCCTTGTTCGCTAAATAAAAGTGCAAGCTTTGTGAGTGTATTCTTACTTTTGATAAATGTTAAGGCTTTGCTCCTTTAAATCTTTGAATTTATATATTTTTTAACTCTTATTGTTTTTTGAAATCTGTTTTATCAAGTTGGTGCTTTCTCAGCTTGTCATAAAGCGTTTTTCGCGATACTTGCAGCTCTTGCTGTACCTCTTTTAAACGCCCTTGATGACGATGTAGTGCCTCTATCAAGAGGATTTGCTCAAAGCTATCGGTTCGTTGGCTTAATGACAGTTGTTGCTCTTCAGTCTTTAGAACGATGTGGTCTTTGTCGCTTTGCTCTTGATTATGATTAGGCTCTGATTCAAGCGATGCCAGCTTGGGTTTAGTCAACACTCTGAGTTCTGCATGTTGGCGAAGCTGTCGAATATTTTCACTCCAGTGAGTGGCGATCAATCGTTGAACCTCTTTTTCTGTAATCACCGGAGGGGGTAACTGATATCGACTTGCCGCACCACGAGCAAAATGTTTAAACAAAGAACCAATATCTTCTGTTCGTTGCGCTAGCGGTAGCAAATCAAATCGACGGAACTCACTTACCATTGTAGTAGGAAGTATTGTGGTTGCTAAAATGATACAAGTTGCACTGGTCTTGCATGAGTTTTCACGAAGTAGAGTGGGTTTTAGGTTCGCTAGCCACTGCCATTGGTCTTGAGTTAATGCTTCTGTTTCATGGATATAAAGTGTCCCACCCTGATGTTTCAAGAACAGTTGCAAAACAAACTGATGGAATGTCGCTTCGTCACTGCGTGGCAAATTAAACGCAGCAACAGGGCAAAGCTCTGCGGCTTGATGGCTGTGAAGATCGTGCGTGTACTGCGCCGTGACCCTTTTCCCCGTTCCTAAATCGCCGACGAACAGTAGAAGTGGGTTAGTTTTGGTATCTAGAGAGATCAGTTCTCGGCGTAATGTCTGCATTGATGGCGATTGACCAATCAACTTTGGACCCACCTGATTCTGTACCGCCAACTCTTTACGTAATAGATTATTCTCTTCAACCAGTGCCAGCTTATCCGATGCTTTTTTTACTGCGGTCAGCAGGGCATCGACCACAAACGGTTTTTCCAAAAAATCATAAGCGCCAGCTTTCATTGCGGATACGGCTGTTTGCACGTCCCCATGGCCTGTCAGCACGATGATCTGAAAATGAGGGTTTTGATTCAGCAGCTTTTGTGTCAATTGAATGCCATCCATCACTGGCATGTGAATATCGGTAATGACAATCCCAGCTTGCGTCACATCTATTCTCTTTAGTGCCTCAATGGCATTGGGGAAGCAGGCAATATCGATGCCTTCAATGAGCATGGCTTGTTCTACAGAGTCTCGAATGGCGGGTTCATCATCGACAAAATAGAGTTTAGGCAGAGGGTGCAAAAGTCGAATCCTTAACAGTATGTGAGGTTAACTATGTGTGAAATTAGCAGTATGTAAAATTCATTTTCTAATCAACGATAACAACGGCACGTTAGCCCTTATCGTTATATAACGGGATGCTTAGCGAGAATACCATGCCTGAAGGCTCTAATCGGTTGGCGCTGATCGTGCCGTGATAAGCTTCAATAATCCGTTTCGATATTGAAAGCCCTAGCCCTAAGCCTTCCGGTTTCGTGGTAAAAAACGGGTTGAAAAGCTGTTCTAGCTTATCGTCCGGCATGCCAATTCCGTTGTCCCAAATGATCAGCTGACAAGAGTTATGATGCAATTGCCATTCGATGCCTATCTGTGGGCTGGCCGGTTGGTCAACGTTTTCCAGGTTTTGTTGCTCCTGCAAGATTTTCTGTTCAAGAACGTGTTGTTGAAGCGCTTGGGTCGCGTTGTGAATTAGATTCACCAGTACTTGCTCGAGTTCGGTTGGATGAATTGCAATATTAATGTGATTTGGCACCGTGCTTAGTCTTAGTGTAATGCCTTGCTTGATCATCAGCGCACTGAGAATACTGGTGGCGTTGTTGACCGCTTGGTGCAGGTTCGCGACATGATGTTCTTGTTTAGTGACCTTGCGAGTAAAGACTTTGAGTCGCGCTATGATGTCGGTAATGGTGTTGTTGAGGCCAATCATTTTCTCAAGATTGCTCTTCACTAAATCTGTCCGTTCCATTTCTAGCAGCTTTAAGCTGTTCTCGCTATAAGTTCGAAGTGCTGCAAGCGGTTGGTTGATTTCGTGGTTAATGCTGGCTGACAGCTCTCCGAGTACCGCTAATTTTGCTGTTTGGGTCAGCTCTTGTTCTGTCTGCTTCAGCTTTAACTGTGATGCTTGGTATTGAAAAATGGTTTGCTGAAGTTGTTGATTGGATTTCTTTAAATAGTGAGTACGTTTATCAACGGTTTGTTCTAGGTTTTGGTTGAGCCGGGTTAGCGCCACTTTCGCGACGTAAGTCTGTCGCCACGACCACGCGATGAGCATCACCAAGCTGTAAATCACCACGAAGATGACATCGATCTGCAGCACTTTAATAAGCTCTGCTTTGGCCTTTTTTAATGCGACAACTTGGTACTGATTGTTACTGAAGGTGGCGGGGTAAAGATTGAACGGCCCAAGTTTAAACAATCGGTTTGCCGTAAGTTCTTTTTGTACTCGATTTGGTTGAATGTTGTTGGGCTGATTAGCGTCGTTAACTTGTGGTTGATAGTTGGAAGAGCGAAAAGCTTCTATGATCGAAATTTCGCTTTGACCGTATTGGCGTTGCAGGGCGATATCGGTTTGTTGCTTCTGGCTTAACGGCAACAACGAGTGATAAAGCCACTGAGTTTGGCTCGAGAGAAAAACCACTTGGTTAGAGTCGAGTACCACAATCTCAAAATCATCGCTGGTTAGGATGTTTTCAAGGTTCTCTAGACTCACTTTAACGGTGATAACCCCAACAATGTCATTCTCTATATACAGGGGCGAAGACAAAAAGTAACCGCGTACGTTGGAGCGAGCACCCAGTGCGACATAGTGTGTGCTGTTACCTTCAATCGCGGACGCAAAATAAGGACGAAACGAGAAGTTCTCACCCACGAAAGTACCTAGCTTCTGGTAATTACTGGAAGCGACCACAGTACCGCTCGGGTCATGAATATAGATGGTGTCAGCTTGGCTTTGATTAGACCATTCAAATAGCAATTGATTGAGCTGCGCCGCGGAAATCTTGTCTGTTTGTGGTGATGAGTCAAAATAAGAGAGCAGACGTGGGTCATGGCTGAGCAAATCAGGGATCTGTTTGAATTTATCCAGTTCAGAGTCGATTTGTAGGTTCGCTTTATTGGCTGCTTCGTTGAGCTTTTGAGTGACCACTTTTTCTTGAAATTGTACTGCCAAAAAATGAGTTGCGCTCAGCCCAATAGCCCCCAATAACAATGAGAATAAAACGAAGGGAGTCATTATGTTAAGCAGTATCTTAGTCACTAGGATCTCAGCATGTCATCGGTTTGTATAAAGATTATCAATATGATGGATAGAGTACCGAGATCTTGTTAACACAGAGCACCTTCTGTGAGACAAAACCATGGCTTAGACTTGTGTTTCAAAGGATTACAGCGCAAAATCAAAAAAAATTGAAAGGAGCAACCAAATGGAACTGACCGATATTCGTCGCGAATACGCTAAGGGTGGATTGAGACGTAAAGACTTAGCCGCAGACCCGATTGAGCAATTCAATCTATGGCTAGAGCAAGCTATTGAAGCTAAGTTGACGGACCCTACTGCCATGACAGTTGCTACGGTTGATGAAAATGGTCAGCCATTCCAGCGAATTGTTCTGCTAAAGAATGTTGATAAAGACGGCTTCGTTTTTTACACCAACTTAGGTAGCCGTAAAGCGCATCAGCTAGAACACAATAGCAAAATCAGTTTGCATTTCCCTTGGCACCCTCTTGAGCGACAAGTTCATATTACGGGCACGGCTGAAAAACTGACAGCAATGGAAAATATGAAGTACTTCTCGTCACGACCAAAAGAGAGCCAATTGGCCGCAATTGCAAGTAAGCAAAGTAGCCGTATCTCTGCTCGTGGGATTTTAGAAGGTAAATATCTAGAGCTTAAACAGAAGTTCGCGAAAGGAGAGATTCCTGTGCCTTCTTTCTGGGGTGGCTTCCGTGTGCGTGTGGATAGCATTGAGTTTTGGCAAGGTGGAGAGCACCGCTTGCATGATCGCTTCTTGTTCTCACGCCAAGATAGCCGTTGGGATATCGACCGCCTGGCGCCTTAATTTGCTTAACTGCTTAACTGATCCAAAAATACCGTTGATTAGACTTATCAACGGTATTTTTTTGTCTGTATCTCTTCAAACCAATATCTAGTCACTGTGCAGAACAACGGAGATCTGCTTTTTAAGCAGGGTTTCTGGGATCATAGAGCCTAGCCCCGAGTCCAACGCATACTCAATCAACTGGCTTTTACTGCGCGCATCAAATTTCTGTTTCAACCTAGCGACATGCCCTTCGACCGTTTTGATTGAAATGTTCAACGTAGACGCGATGTACTGTGGTTTCTTGCCGAATAGCAGCAAGAACAGCACTTCTGATTCTCGCGAAGTCAGTCGCTTTTTTAGCTTTGATATGCGTGGCTTTGATCCTGCAATGGACACTTGATTGTCTTTTTCGCAAGTGCCTGACACACCCAATGGCCTACTTCTAAGATGGCTGTGTCGGTGAGTTCTTGACCATAAAAAATGGTGCCTTGAACTTCGCCATTCCCATCAAGCCAAGGGGTTTTAGTAAAAATATGGGCGTGCCAGCGTCCGTCTGGATAAGGGTGAATATCGAGGATTTTAAGAGTACTGCGTGTATCCATTACATGTTTGTCTTGAGCCCTGAAATCCTGCGCGCATTCGGTTGTTTGACTAGGCATATCGAAATCGGTTAAGCCCGTACAAGTTTCGTTGGGTTTTAAGCCAATTAATTGGTTGTAAGCAAGGTTGGCATACACGAAGACAGAGTCAGTATCTTTGCAACCCCAGCAACCTGGAAGTTGTTCAAATAAAGAACGATGTATGGAGTTGAGGGGATCCGGCAAGGCTTTATCTCGTAAGAGGGAGTATTGCAATGATATCAGTTTCTTATAGAGCTGCAATGACAATTAGAAGTCGAGTTATGCATCAAAAATGGAGTGTGATCAATAGTTGAACGGTGTGCTGTTTAAGTGCGCTTTTATTGATCGGTGGCTGAACAAAAAGGATGAGAAAGAAGCTAAAAAAAAGCCAGCCTGAAGAAGGGCTGGCCAAAGACAAGATATACCTTGTCGACACGTAGAAGATTTCCAGTTTAATTTACGAGGGTCATGTAAATTAAGCTGAGGTATCAGTTAGATACCCAGAGTGACTTACTACTCTATCGACGAATTTACTCCTAGGCGAGATCGAATATAAGGAGGGAATTCCCCTATAAACACTGACTCAACCTGATACTAGGAGAATCTAAGGTAAATATTTGAGGGCTTTGAGTAATACCAAGAGCTTATAGCTCTCGTAATACTCGGAATCCTAAGTAGTTAGCGGCAGTAGAAGGCGAAACGTACAGTTCAGCAAACACTTTTGCCTCTTCAGGAGAGAAGCTCCACGCGCCCCCTTTAGCGATGCCTTTTTGGGTTGCAGTCCATTCCCAAACGTTACCTACCATGTCGTAGAAACCCGTTGGCGTTGGCAAGAATGATTTAACAGGAGAAGTACTGACGTTTGACCACTGTGTACCAGACCAACCAGTATTAGCTCTACCTGAACGGAATTTGTTGCCCCACCAGAAGCTGGTATCTTGACCCGCTCTTGCCGCCGCTTCCCACTCTTGTTGTGTTGGTAGGCGGTAAGTAAAGCCTGTTTTTTTAGATAACCAACGTGTGTACGCTTTCGCATCGCTTTGGCTGACACATACAACGGGTGAGTTATCGACTTGCTTGAAACCAGGAGCTTTCCAGTCATTGTCTGACACAGTCGTGATTTCTGCATTCACGAAGGTATCACAAGTGTTCATCAGCTCAGCGTCTGTCTGGTACCCCGTATTTTTCACAAATGCTTTAAAATCTTGAACACGAGTTGGGGTTGCCGCTAATGCAAATGGGTGTTTGATAGTGACTTGCTCAGCGTTATTTTCACCGAGTAGGTAAGTCCCAGATCCAACCACAATCATTTCTGGACTTTGAGCACCATTGCCCATTGGGTCAGCAAACTTAGTCCCCACATTCAGTGAGTTCTGCTTCGCTTGTAATACCGCTCTTAGGTTGTGATCTCGGGCTATTTTCAGCTCTTGGTGGAAAGAAAGGTAACCTTCTTTCTCAATCGTAACCATGTGCTGCCCTGTCGGTAGCATCACTTCCACCGGTGTGCTGCCATAGTTCACACCATTGATAGAAACCTTGTCATTATATTGATTTGAGCGAACCACCAAGTTAACCCAAGCAACTTCTTTCTGCTGATCATCGGCTTGCAGATCGCTCTGATCGAAACAGTTTGAGGATTGAATGCCAAGTAAGCGGCAAGGAGTGTTCTTATCTGGACGAGTTTCTAAATTCGCAGCAACCACTGCTCGGTAACGGTTATCTTCGGAGAAGCCAGATGATTTCACGCTGTGTTGTAGAACGTGAATATTCAAAGATGCAGACGCTAGGTGTTCTTTTACTATTTTTGATTCTGTCGCGTTGGATACAAGGCTATTTTGAAATTGTTTTACTGCTTTTTGAAGTGTCAAAGCCACCGTTTGGTCTGAACATTGAGCTAACGTCATGTCGCTGCTACAGCGGTTGGTAAAGCTAACAGTATGTTCTTGTGTTTGAGTGACCTCGCTTCTTAATCTCTCAGCTCTTGCTCTTAGTTTGTCTTGATTCAAATGGGCGATAGACATTTCTACAGCCGATTTTTCGGCTTTGATGGCCTCTAGTTCCATCACTAAGCTTTGAAGCTTTTGCTCTGAATCCGAAATCGTAAGCTTGTGCTCTTTTACCGATTTCCAGGCATCTTGAAAGCGGTTTTGAGCTGGTGAGATATCGAAATCTGGCTCATCAATCATGCGAGTGTAATCTTGCTCTAGGCTAGTTTTCGCCGTTGCGAGTTTTTGCTCTGATTGAGCTAATAACTTGGCTTGACGTGCCATTTGCTCTGCTTGGTTGTCGACTTGATTTTGTTTGTCCGCCATCTTCTTCTCGATAGCCGTTAAACTGGCATGTTCTTCGAAAAGAGAGCTTTCAATGTCGATGACTGATGACGTGATTGCTGGAGATGTCGCTTCAGCGAAAACAGCAGGCGTCATTAAGCATGGAGCAAGTGCAAATAATAGAGTAGGAAAACCTTGGCGCATGTTGGGCTACTTCAGTCGTAATTTAGGTTAATTGAATATTCTAACGAAAACGCCATTTCGTTTGAAGCTACTTTCTATAACTACAACAAGATGGCGAGTATTCATTCAGCTTTGTGAAATAGGCACGGCTATTTATATCAGGCTTAGCTTTATATATTTAGATTTCATTTTCTTTACTAGGAAGGAGTTTCACCCAAATAGTATCGCTGCCGTTGATAGTCACTGTGCGGTTGTATGACTCGTAACCTTCTTTTGAAATGGTTACTTGATGACGACCGCTCGGTAGCGAAACCTCTAGGGGTGTGCTGCCGTATTTAATGCCGTTGATAGTGACTGAGTCATTGTACTGATCAGAACGTACCATCACGTTTGCCCACTGCTTGTCGCTCTTCTTTGTAACCTTAACGTCGCTGTCCGTTAAACAGTAGCGAGTTGAAACGTTCAATAAGTTACATGCTGCAATCGCTTCTGGTTTTGCTTGAAGTTGAGCTTGCATCTGCACAAAGTAAGAGTTGTTTCCAGAGAAACCGCTCTTGATTGCTTGGCTGTCTTGAACATGAATGTTCAATTGAACACCTTGTAAGTTTTGCTTCGCTAGCGTGCTTTCTGTGAGCTGTTCAAGTAATTTGCTCTTGAAGTTTTGTACTGCTTTCTGCTTCGTCAGGTGTTTACCTTGAGCAATACACTCACCCAGTGTCATTGTTGATGAACATGTGGTGGTGTAGCTCGTTTCAAGAACGGCACTTTCACGAAGTTCTGTTGCAATACGTTTAACGCGAGCTTCAACTTTTGATTCTTTCAAGTTAGCCAGCTCATTATTCAAACGAGCTTGCTTTTGCTTAATTTGAGAAAGGTAAATTTCGTTCTCATTCATCGCTTGCTGATTATCTAGCTGAGACGATTGATTCTCTTTAACCGCAGCCCAAGCATCTTGGTATCCTTTCTGAAAAGAAACCAGATCCGTTTCTGGATCGTCAAGTAAGCGACTGTATTGTTTGTCGAGTACAGATTTAGCTCGGTTACGTTTTGCCTTTAACTCTTCACCTTCACGTAACAACTTACTGTTCTGGTTTTGAAGTTGTTTTAAGGTCTCAGTTGCCGATACTTTGGTCGCTGAAATACGCTCAATATCTGAGTTTTTCTCTGTTAGCTTTGCATCGATAGCTGAAACGGGATCGACTTGATTCAGTTCTTCAGCTGATAACGATGCAGATACCCAAAGTGGGGATAGCGCAAGTAAAAGCGCTGAAATTCGAAAGTTAGTCATAGGTCCCTGCAACTTGTATATTTAAAATTGGCTCGTTAATAAAGTGTCTACTTCCTAGTTGTCAGTCACTAGTTATTAGCAATTAACACAGTACCCGTCTTTATACCGTTTTATTGCCCTCCAATCTACTCAAAAGCTAAGTTTCGGTACTTCGGATACACTTTTTACATATTTACACCGAAATAATTGAGCTATATAAGAAAATATTGTCGTTATGGTGTAGTCATTTGGTTTCCATTTGTGACTTGCTTTGACTTTTGGTGTTCAGATTTATTTGCTCTTGGAACAAGGAAGAGTGGCCTAAAGATTGGAAGGTTGACTTTACAAAGCCCGTAGTTTGGGCTCACTTGATCATACTTCCGGAGACATGATCACGTGGTTATCAATAATGATCTTTCTTTGAAGAAGAGAAAACATCTCTCATGATCATTTACAAATTCATCTTCTGCAGATTTCAGAGTATTATTCTTATCATGTCGACCTAAGTACTTTGCTGTCATGCCAAAACCTTTACCCTTTCCAAACCTAGACTTGTCTCCGCTAGGGCTTACAGGCCCCCGACCAGCGGAAATCATAACTTTGCCTTCGCATATGGACTGTCACGATCATCATTATTCGCAGGTGGTGATTGGTTTAAAAGGTCAGGCTGAATTTGAAGTGAGCGGTAAAGGTAATCTTGTCGGCCCAGGTCAAGGTTGTGTGGTAACGGCGAGCTCTGATCATGCTTTCGGTGGTGTGGTTGGCCAGTCGGACATCCTAGTACTCAATATGCCAGTGCCAACGGATGATGACCCTCTGATGCTAGAGAAGATCAATCAGTTAGAATCATCGAACGTCTACTTCCAATTAGACGCGCAAATTCAAAAGCTTATCCATATGTTGGTGCAAGAAATGCAGGCGAGTCCTAATGATCTGCTACTAAGCCGAGCCTGTAATGACACAGTGATCGCGCTGATGCAAAGACACATCTCGGCATTCGAAACCTCAATCAAAGATTCACGCTTTGATCTTGAAGCGTTGGATCGCTACATAGAACAGCATTTAGCAAATAAGATCTCCGTCGCGCAGCTTGCGGGTAGTGTGTTCTTGGGTGAAAGCCAGTTCCACATGCTATTCAAAGATCAAATGGGTATTACTCCGCATCAGTACGTGTTAGGTAAGCGTATCGACCGATCTCGTCGTTTAATCGAACAAGGTAACCTCAGCCTTGGTCAGGTCGCTGAACTGGCTGGTTTCTCCGGTCAATCTTCCTTTACTCACACCTTTTCACGCCTTCAAGGCATGTCACCATCTCAATACAAAAAGAAAATTTCTGTTAAATAGTGAAACAAAACGGCATATTATTTTAAAGTTTCATATGTGACCTTGTGTTTGTTTTGTTAATAAAGCGAGTTTTTAGCAAAAAACTCGGAGTTTTTGACAAGTAATCCTTATATACTCTAAATACACTGCAGCCATTGTAGAGATCCTGGGCTAATTCCGGGTGTGAGATTAAGGAAAACGCATGTTTACAGCTACTGATGTGTTAAAGCCAGAATTCAACGAGCAGTCGCTTGCTGATCTATGGTCGCTTATCTCACCATTATATATGGTGGATGAAACCCAATGGCTAGAGCAACTTCTGCCGCTAGCTACCCCTTCTGAGTCAGAGAAGCAGCAAATTTCAGAGAAAACGACCTCATTGATCGAAGCTATCCGTGCGGATAAGACTTCTATCCAGATGATCGATGCACTGTTGCTTGAATACAGCTTAGATACTCAAGAGGGCATCTTGCTGATGTGTCTAGCGGAAGCCTTGATGCGTGTTCCTGATTCAGCAACGGCTGATGCATTGATTCGCGACAAACTCAGCGTTGCGGATTGGAAATCTCACCTAAAGAATTCTGACTCAGTGTTTGTGAACGCATCCACTTGGGGATTAATGCTAACGGGTAAGGTAGTTGGGCTTTCATCTAAAGAACAGAGTGCAGGTCAAGCGGTTAACCGTTTAGTGAACAAGCTTTCTGAGCCGGTAATTCGTAAAGCGATGCACCAAGCAATGAAGGTGATGGGTCACCAATTCGTTCTTGGCCGCAGCATTGCTGAAGCGCAAAAGAACGGTAAGTCTATGCGTGATAAAGGTTTTACCTACTCATACGACATGCTAGGTGAAGCGGCACTGACTACAGCTGACGCAAACAAATACTTCAAAGATTACCTAATGGCGATTGAAGCCGTAGGTCGAGACAACTATGTTTCTCCAGAATCGAAGGTCTCTTCAAAATCGAGCCCTGCGCCATCGGTATCTATCAAGCTTTCTGCGCTTCACCCACGTTATGAAGTGGCGAACGAAGACCGCGTATTGACGGAACTTTGCGACACGTTAGAGCAGCTATTGCGCCGCGCAGTAGAGCTTGACGTTGCAATTACGATCGATGCTGAAGAAGCGGATCGCCTAGAGCTTTCTCTTAAATTATTCGAAAAGCTGTACCGCACTGACCTTGTAAAAGGGTGGGGTAAATTTGGTCTGGTTATTCAAGCTTACTCAAAGCGTGCACTACCGGTTCTAGTATGGTTAAACCGCCTAGCGAAAGAGCAGGGTGATTTGATCCCGCTTCGCTTGGTGAAAGGTGCGTACTGGGATAGTGAAATCAAATGGTCGCAACAAGCGGGCTTTACTGATTACCCAGTTTACACGCGTAAAGAAGCGACGGATGTGGCTTACCTTGCGTGTGCGCGTTACCTACTGAGCCCAAGCGTTCGTGGCAATATCTTCCCGCAGTTTGCGAGTCACAATGCTCATACGGTTTCTGCTATTGCCGTAATGACCGACCATAAAGACTTTGAATTCCAACGCTTACACGGGATGGGTGATTCTCTTTACAACCATGCGATGGAAGCTTACCAACAGTCAGTACGTATTTACGCACCGGTTGGCAGCCACAAAGATCTACTGCCATACCTAGTACGTCGCTTGCTAGAAAACGGCGCAAACAGCTCGTTTGTACACCGTTTGGTTGACGCTCGTTGCCCAGTGACAGAGCTGACTCAACACCCAGTCGATATGCTTCTGGCGTTCGATACATTGAACAACACTAAGATTCCTCTGCCTCCAGCGGTATTCCCTGAGCGTAAAAACTCATACGGTGTGAACATTGATATCGAAAGCGAAGCACACCAGTTTGAAGAGCAAGTAAAAGGCTTTTTAAACAATCAATGGACTGCTGGTCCTGTGATCAACGGTGAATCTCTTGCCGAAAGCATGATCAAGGCTGATCAGAACGTTGAGCAAGTGACTGCACCTTATGATCGTCGTATTAATGTGGGTCAGGTGGCTTTCGCTAACCTTGATCATGTTTCCGCAGCGATCACTGGCGCAGACGCAGCATTTGCTGATTGGAACGCAACTTCAGTTGAAACCAAAGTGGCAGCACTTGATAAGCTGGCTGACCTGATGGAAGACAACCTTGCTGAGCTGGTGGCAATTTGTCATCAAGAAGCAGGTAAGACGATTCACGACAGCGTTGATGAAGTGCGTGAAGCGGTCGACTTCTGTCGTTACTACGCAAAACAAGCGAACAACCTACAAGGTTTTGAGCTAAAAGGCTTTGATGGTCTAACTCGAATCGCTTCGCGACAAGGTCGTGGTGTGTTCGTTTGTATCAGCCCTTGGAACTTCCCTCTAGCGATCTTCCTTGGCCAAATTACTGCAGCACTAGTGGCGGGTAACACGGTTGTGGCGAAGCCTGCCGAGCAAACAAGCTTGATTGCAGCTCGTGCGGTTGAACTGATGAATGAAGCGGGCTTCCCTGCTGGCACGATTCAGCTACTACCGGGTCGCGGTGCTGAGATCGGCAGTGCGCTCACCAGTCATGATGCGATTGCGGGCGTTGCCTTTACTGGTTCTACACCAACGGCACAGCGTATCAATGTGTCATTAGCCACTCGTAATGCTAAGCCAGTTCCGTTTATTGCGGAGACAGGCGGCCAGAATGCGATGATCGTCGACAGTACTGCACTGCCTGAACAGGTAGTTCGTGATGTGATTCGTTCAGCATTCGCTTCAGCAGGTCAGCGCTGTTCTGCACTACGTGTGCTTTACATCCAAGAAGACATAGCAGACCGCGTGGTTGGATTGATTCACGGTGCAATGGACGAGCTGAGTGTTGGCATTCCACACCTTCATAAAACCGATGTTGGCCCTGTTATCGACCAAAACGCGAAACAGAAGCTAATGGCGCACTTAGAAAACATGACCAATACCCAGAAGAAGGTGGCTCAACTTTCTCTAGGTAGTGATTGTGAACATGGTGATTTTGTTCCACCAAGTGCTTTTGAAATTGATGACATCAGCTGCTTGAAAGAAGAACAGTTTGGCCCAGTGCTACACATTGTTCGCTTCAAAGCGAGTGAGCTAGCGCAAGTGGTAGACCAAATCAACCAAACGGGCTTTGGCTTAACCATGGGTATCCACAGCCGTAACGAGACAACTTACCGTTGGATCGAAAAACACGTTCGTGTGGGTAACTGCTACATTAACCGTGATCAAGTGGGCGCCGTTGTTGGTGTTCAACCATTTGGTGGTCAAGGTTTGTCAGGTACTGGCCCTAAAGCGGGTGGTCCTCACTACCTATACCGCTTTACTGATGTTCATTTCTCTCAATCACAAGACAAGGCATAAGGAGCATTATCATGGTTCATCAAGTGACAGGTTTTTCTGATGCTTTGCTAGCGTGGGAACAATGGAACCTTACCGATTTTGATTACAAGAGTGCTCAGGTACTTGCGCTTAAATCAGAGATCGAAAGTCAGTCTTCGCCTTTGGCGATGGTGGCGACTTATCATCTAGAGCAAGCGTCTGCGCTGCTTTCTGAACATCACCTAATGGCAGGTCCTACGGGCGAAACCAATGAGTTGTATGCCGCTGGTCGCGGTGTGGCTTTGGTGATTGTTGATGATTGCGAAGAGAAAGTGCCAGCGCTGCAAACTGCAATGGCTTTGATTACTGCTGCGCTATTGGCAGGTAACAGTGTTCAATTGTGCAGTGATGATGTGCAGTTCAATACCTTAGTTGCAGACGCAGCTAAGTCGGCGAACTTGCCAACTAACTTGGTGCAAGTTGCCTCGTATGATGCTGCTCAACAGTTGTTGTCTTGCGATGTACGTAGCGTGGGTTACGTAGGTAACTCGCAAACGGCACAAGCTATCAATTTACAGCTTGCTAAGCGTGACGGTGCAATCGTCGGTTTAGTAGCTGAAATGGATCTGGTGACAATGAATGTTGCTAATGATCCACACCTATCGCTGCGCTTCATTACCGAGCGTACGCGAACTATAAATATAACAGCCGTGGGCGGTAACGCGACCTTGCTCGAACTTGGAAGCGAAGCTCACTAACCTTCAGTAAAATTGGCTCTAAGCACTTTTGGTTTTTCCAACTTTGGTTTTCACCATCTTTGGATTTAACTCATAGTGCTTTGGAGCCTCAATACCTAACTCAATGCACTTGCTTGCCTTTACGGTGAGTGCCTTGCATTGAATTGGGCATGGAAGGCTTTCTACAAAATGAGGACTATCAAATGATAGAAAACAGTTTTGCAATAACGACGACGTTCATTGCGTATCTAATTATGATGCTAGCGATCGGTGTTATTGCTTACAAACGTACATCTAACTCAACTGACTACTTCCTAGGTGGTCGTTCGTTAGGCCCATGGCCTGCTGCACTTTCTGCTGGTGCATCAGACATGAGTGGTTGGTTGCTACTTGGCCTGCCTGGTTACGCTTACGCTGCTGGCTTTGAAGCATTTTGGCTTGCTGGTGGTCTACTTGTTGGTACTTGGGCAAACTGGTTAATCAGTGCAAAACGTCTACGTACTTACAGCATTACGACTGAATCACTGACGCTGCCTGAGTTCCTATCTCGTCGTTTCAATGATAATTCTAAGCTGATCCAAACAATTTCTGCTTTCTTTATCCTTTTATTCTTCCTTTTCTACACAAGTTCAGGCTTGGTAGCGGGTGGTAAATTGTTTGAAACGGTATTCGGCCTAGATTACACAACTGCGGTAATTATCGGTACAGTTTGTGTAGTTTCGTACACTCTGTTTGGTGGTTTCCTAGCGGTATCTTGGACTGACTTGGTTCAAGGTCTACTCATGTCTGCAGCGCTATTGATTGTACCAATCGCGGCAATGAACGGTGGCCTAGGTCAGCTTTCTAGCGACCTACACAACATCAACCCAGAGCTTCTAACGCTATGGAATGATGCGAAGGGTGAGCCACTGTCTGCTATTGCGATCATCTCACTAGCGGCATGGGGTTTGGGTTACTTCGGCCAACCACACATCCTTGCGCGTTTCAAAGCAACACGTAGTAATAAAGACCTAACAACAGCGCGCCGCATTGCCGTTATCTGGACTGCACTGTCTATGATTGGTGCAATGCTTGTGGGTCTTGTTGGTCTAATCTATGTGACGAACTCTGGCGCACCTAAGCTAGATGATGGCGAGAAGATCTTCATGCTTCTTGTGAACGCGATGTTCCACCCAGTCATCGCCGGCATCCTACTTGCTGCCATTCTAGCGGCAATCATGAGTACTGCGGATTCACAACTTCTTGTTTCTTCATCTGCAATGGCAGAAGACTTGTACAAGCAAGTTCTGAAGAAAGACGCAACGTCAGAAGAGATTGTTCGTGTAGGCCGTTTCGCGGTTATCCTAATCTCTCTTGTTGCTCTTGTTCTAGCGATGACACCAGACAGCTCAGTACTTGGCCTTGTATCTTACGCATGGGCTGGTTTTGGTGCTGCATTCGGTCCTGCAATCGTATTAAGCCTATACTGGTCTCGTATGAACCGTAACGGCGCTCTAGCGGGTATCGTGGTTGGTGGTGTTACGATTGTACTTTGGAAGCAGTTCACGGGCGGTTGGTTCGATGTTTACGAAATCGTACCGGGAATCATCCTATCGACGCTTTCTATCGTTATCGTGAGCCTAATGACTGGCGAGCCTGAAGACGAAGTTAAGAAGCAACACGCTGAGTTCGAGAAGAACCTAGTTGAGCTAGACTAATTTACATTGTAAAACAGATGTGAATTAGCAAAAGAACATTAGCTAAAAAGCAATTGTAAAAAGAAATTGAAAAATAAAAGTAATAGAGTCACTTCGGTGGCTCTATTTTTTTATGTGGGCACTACCTTTGTCTTATAAAAAACCAGTAGGATACAGAAGAAGCACGGCTGTTATGAGGTTTACAATGTAAATCGAAACCAAATGATAGAAGGGAAATAAATAGAAGATAAAGGCTTTTCATAGCGCTTGATGTCAAAAAATAACCGATAAAATGGCTATTTTTTGAACTTGGCGCTCACTTTTGTTATTAGCTCGGTGAATTATTACACTGAATTGGACATCATGTGTCAATTATCAGTAACCACTAAAGACCTATAGGACAAAGGTATGCCTGATCTCTATTGCAAAGGATGTAAAAAAACAACACTACATAAGTCTATAATGAAACGTTGTGAATCTGAGCCTGAGACAACCTCTGGCCGTATGATGCAATGGACGTCAAAGCTATTTAGTGGAAACCTGTACTACGACATGGAAACTCAGCACTTCTGTCGAACGTGTAACTGTCGTTGTGAAACAGGAACTGCAGTTCCCCAAGTTGGTCTGGCTTAGATTGTAGTAAGTGCTTACTAACTTAGATTTAAAAACCTCCCTGATGGAGGTTTTTTCGTTTTTTATGCCGCTTTTAGTGAAGGTTCTGCCTCGACGACATTACCATCAATCTTAACTTCCCAGCCATAGTTTGAGTATTCACTTGCGAGTGCTTGGGCAACATCTTTTGATACCGTTACGTGTGTCCATGAACCGATTCCGTAAGGTTTATATGCGAGTTCTTGCGTTTTCATAATAGAGTCATCCTTTCTCTTTGAGAATTCTATTATTCACTTTGGCCTATATCCTTTCTTTCGTTTCTGGCTCAACTTATTTGTTAATCGGGTCATTTCTATAATAATTTGTTAATAACTGGAGTTTGATTTATAAGGGTTGTTATCGCTCTGTTCGGTTTCATATTTAACGTGAATAGGAATGGTCTATTTAGTTTTCTAAATGTGTGAGCAAGGTTTTCTTCGATTGCTCTTAGTATGGAATATACTGAGCGCAATCTAGAATGTTTAAGGAATATTATGTCTCAGCATCAACTCGATCGTATCGATAAAGAGATACTAAGAATTCTGCATATGAAAGGCCGTTTGCCCGTTGTTGAACTAGCGAAACAGGTCAACCTAACAACTTCACCTTGCTCTGATAGGTTGAAGCGATTGGAAAAAGTGGGCTACATCACTGGTTATCATGCTGAGCTTTGTTCAGAAAAGTTGGGGCTCGATGTCCAAGTGTTTATCCATATTCGCCTCGATCAAACCAGTTTTTCAATTTTTGATAAATTTGCCCAAGCGGTTGAAACGATGCCTGAAGTCGAAGAGTGCTATTCGCTGTCGGGGGATTTTGACACCATGATCAAGGTTCGAGTAAAAGACATGAAGGCGTACCAAGCGTTTATGGCAACGAAATTGGGTACCCTGCCAGGTGTGATTCAGACACGCAGCGAAGTGGTGATTGAAGAACACAAGAAGGGCTTTGGTGTTAACCCTGAGTTGTTGGCCACCATAAAATAGTGACCTGCTTTCGCCTTACCAAGGTTATTTAGATATAAAAAATGGAAGCCAATAAGCTTCCATTTTTGTTGAACGTCAGATAAAGAGCAATCGGATAAACTTCTCCGCCTTACAGCGTAATTGCGGCAGAGATTAAACCAATCACACCGCCGAATACCCCACCCCAAACGACCAACCAACCAAGGTGTTTCTTGATCATGGTCTGAACCATCTCTTTAACCAGTTTTGGAGTCAGTTCATTCAAGCGCTGATCGATGATCGCCTCAATGTTCTCTTTAATTTCATCCATCATTGCAGGCGATTCAAGTTCATCCTTGATAGCATTTTTTACCGAATCGCTCTTGCTGATTTCAATCACAGACTCTTGCATCTTCTCAACAAATGGCGCCTTCATTGGCTGCAGTGCTTCTGTACCACCAACCATCGCCAACATGCCACCAAACTGTGAGTTTTCGATAACATGCACCAGCGATTCGAATGCAGGGTTAAAGTCGATCTTCTTAATCACAGGCTCTAGGTTGAGTGACTTTCCGGTCATCTCACTACTAAGAAAACGGTCGATGTTACTTTCGGTAAAGAACTGCTCCATCATCAGTTCTTTGATGGCTGCCTTGAACTCTTCAAAGCGCGCAGGAATAACGCCAGAACCGTATAGGCCGGGTACTTTCTCGAACAACATGTGAATCGCAAGCCAGTTGGTGATAGCACCAGAAAATGCGAATAAACCTGCATAAAGCAAGTATTGGTTTGCTGTCGCATAGCCGCCAGCAAGCAGTGCTAACGCAATAACGTTAGTTAAGACACTTTTGTTCATGGTTGATCTCTAGAAAGAATACTGCGCGCATTTTAAGAAAAAAACGCCAAGAAAAAAACAAAAGGATCGATGAAGTTTATAGAACCAAAGAAAACAGACGAGAAAGGGCGAAGAATAACAGACATAAAAAAGGCTAGCCTCCCCCCGAAGTCTAGCCTTATTCCAGAACGCGCAAGCGAAGCGTCATTGCTGTTAATGTCATTATATGATTACGACATAACATTCTGCCATGTGTAATTTACCGCCAATTAACATTTTGGTGTGAATTACGCCGCACTTTTAAAATGGAAGATAAATTAAGCGCTCGTTGTCTGTTCAAGATCATCACCAATAAAGCCACCGGTCTGGTGATTCCACAATTGAGCGTAGATACCATTTTGGTGAATCAGCTCTTGGTGCGTGCCTTCTTCGACGATATTACCTTGGTCGAGTACGATCAAACGGTCCATTGCGGCAATGGTCGATAGGCGGTGTGCAATCGCGATAACGGTTTTGCCTTCCATTAGTTCAATCAAGCTCTCTTGTATCGCAGCTTCAACCTCTGAATCGAGAGCTGATGTTGCTTCATCTAGAACCAACAGCGGAGCATTCTTCAGAAGTACACGTGAGATAGCGACACGTTGACGCTGACCACCAGAAAGCTTGACGCCACGTTCACCTACTTGAGCATCGTAGCCAACGTTACCAAACGGGTCAGTTAGCGTTTCGATAAACTCATGAGCGTGTGCCTGTTTGGTTGCGGCATACACTTCTTCATCTGTTGCCTCAGGACGACCGTAAAGAATGTTGTCTTTGATCGAACGGTGCAGCAGTGAGGTATCTTGAGTCACCATACCTATGTTGCTACGCAGAGAATCTTGAGTAACGCTCGAGATCTCTTGGTCATCAATCAGGATGCGACCACTTTCTACATCGTGGAAACGCAGCAGTAAGTTAACTAGGGTCGATTTACCTGCACCTGAACGGCCAACCAAGCCGACTTTTTCACCCGGTTTGATGTTGAGGTTTAGGTTGTTAATCACACCCTTATTCTCACCGTAGTTAAAGCTCACGTTGTCGAAGTTGATACCGCCTTGTGGAACGTCCAAAGGTTTCGCATATTTTTTGTCTTCGATAGCAATGGGCTTAGACAGTGTTTTAATACCATCAATCACGGTACCTAGGTTTTCAAACAGACCACCTATTTCCCACATGATCCATTTCGACATGCCGTTAATACGCAGAGCTAAGCTGACCGCAATCGCAATTGCACCTACGGTGATCGCGTTATCTAGCCATAGGTAGATAGAGATACCGGCAATGCTGAACACCAACAAGTAGTTAGCGAATTCAACGCAGATGTTGAAGCCAGTAACCAAGCGCATTTGGCGATGGACTGTGTCTAGGAAGCCTTCCATGCCTTCTTCGGCGTACTCGGTTTCTCTTTTACTATGAGAGAAAAGTTTGACCGTAGCGATGTTGGTGTAGCTATCCACAATGCGACCCGTCATCAACGAGCGAGCATCCGCTTGTTCTGAAGACACGTCTTTCAGCTTTGGTACGAAGTGCAGTTGAATGCCAACGTAAATGAACAACCAAATCAACATTGGAGCCATTAAGCGCCAATCCGATTCAGCGAGCATGAACAGCATCGCTGTAAAGTAAACCGTCACGTAAACAAACACATCGACCATTTTGGTCACGGTTTCACGTACCGCGAGCGAGGTTTGCATCACTTTGGTGGCAACACGCCCGGCAAAGTCATCTTGATAGAACGACAAACTTTGCTTCAAAAGGTAGCGGTGAGCTAACCAACGAATCGACATTGGATAGTTGCCCAGCAAAGTTTGGTGAAGCAATAGCGAATAAACACTGATCAAGATTGGCATCACGACCAGTAACAGGATACCAAGCCCCATCAGAGTGGATTGGTTGTCTGCTAAGAAGGTGTCCGGGTTGCTAGTTGATAGCCAGTCAACCAGTTGTCCCATGTAACCGAACAGCGCAACTTCGATGATCGCGATGGTCATGCTCATCAATCCGAGCAAGATCAACGGTTTTTCAAAACCACGAGTGTAATGGCGGCAAAATGCCAGTATTCCAGTAGGAGGTTGTATTGGCTCTCCCTTTGGAAAGGCTTCAGTAAAGCCTTCAAATTTCTTGTACATAGTTTTCCCTTTATAAGCTACTGCATCTTTGAGCTAGAGCATCGTGATGTGCAGCTTTGTTTTTATAGTCTTGATTTGAATTTTTCAGTTTTAGTTTGAAATTATATAAGTGCCAACGCGTTCTTATAAGTATTAAGCCATTCGATAGATTTTTGTTTAGTTCTTATGTAAGTACTTGGTTTAAGCGACACAGAACACTTCCAAAGAGTGTCTTTCATGAAGCTAATTTTAGATTGAATTAGACAGGAAAAGTTAAGCTTATTTCAAACGTAATTGATGGTTATGCAACGGTGATAATCCTAACGTTAAATGGATTAAATTGTAATCAAAACTCGTGTGGAGTTGAAAAATGAAATGAGAATATTTATCCAGTAAATTCTTTAACGAATATGCATACAGTTGGTTCTTTCTGATGTGCTGTTATCTTGCAGTAAAAATTACCGACTAATCTAAAATCCGCAGTAATTACTTGGGATAAATATTCAAATCGTTGTGATTTTCAGTGAATTTTGTCGTAACAAGTTGTTTACAATTCTGATGTAAATAAAAGATAGGGACGGTTAAAATGTTAAACCTACACAAAAAATCACTGCATATTACTAATGTTCAAAACGCAAATTGCGTTGTTATGGTGCCGCCAAAAGAATTTAAATTTAACGAAGAAACAGCCCGTGATAACGAGTTTCAGCACAGAGTCGATCTGACTGAAGCTGAGGTAAAGTTAGAAACGATGGCCGAGTTTAAGGCTATGGTGGTTTCGCTACGTAAAGAAGGTGTGCAAGTTGTAGAGTTTGATTATCCGGAACTGGGTGTTGAAACCCCTGACGCAGTGTTCCCAAACAACTGGTTCAGTACTTGTAGTGATGGAAGCCTATTCACTTTCCCTATGGCGTGTGAAAACCGTCAAAATGAAGTTAAGCCGAATGCACTTATTGAAGCGTTGGAAGCGTCTGGTCGCATTGTTAATCACAGTGAGTCTATGGAGTCGTACGTTGCTCAAGGTTCTTATCTAGAGAGCACTGGCGTGATGGTGATCGACCATATCAACAAGACCATTTATGCTGCGCTTTCACAACGTTGTGACCGCGAAGTATTGGAAGATTACGCGAAGCGCATTGGCTATTCTCGCGTGGTCTCGTTCCAAACGGCATTACCGTCTGGTCAACCGATTTACCATACCAATGTGATGATGGCGATTGGTGATAACTTCTGCGTGATCTGTGATGAAGTGATCCCAGAGTTTGAGCGCCGCTTTGTTGTGAAGTCTCTTGCCAAAGACAAGCAAGTTATCTCTATCTCAATCGATCAGATGAATCGTTTTTGTGGCAACATCCTTCAGCTTGAAACTGTGAATGGCGACAAGGTGATCGCGATGTCTCAATCGGCTTATGATGCGTTTTCTCCAGCTCAGTTAGCTCAGCTTTCGACACACGGTAAGCTACTACCATTTAACGTGAAAACGATCGAAGACATCGGCGGTGGTTCGGTGCGATGCATGTTGGGCGAGGTGTTCTTACCAACCCGAGTGAATCGTCTGTAGCAAGTATAGAAAGTATAGAAAGTATAGCAAGCGCTCATTTCCAGTAATGGATCTTCGAATACCACTCTTATCGCAGAGTGGTATTTTTGTTTTTATCTATCTTTGTATCGGTCTACCAGAAGTAAGAAAACAGTAATATGAGAACCAGAGCTAGAGACACGAGCTAACGCAAAAGCTATGAAGCGTCCTTAAAAGCTCTGTGTTCGATGAATTGAGCCGACAGTGCCACGACTTCCTTGGAGTAGACAAGCGCCGTGTGGTTGAGTTTGAGAGCGTAAGTATCCGTTGCTCCTCTCAGGTTTGCGTCTTCGAGTGTTACCGTGCCATCTCCCGGGTTTTTCCCCAGTACAATACGTCCAACTCCGGCGTCGTAAGTGCCTGTAATCACGCCAATCGGCACATCAATGTCGTAGTCACCCAGGCCATCGCTTAAGATCATTTTGCTCGAACCAAATATAAATCCAAGCCCATGATTCGATAGTGTTTTGGCTATGGTTGCCCCATTGTGCGGTGTGCCTGCGGTAATAATGCAGGTGTCTGCAAAGTCGGGCTGGTAGAACTTAAAGTAGTGGCGAATCAGCAAGCCACCCAGTGAGTGACCAAAAAAGTAGACCTCATCGTACTCATCAAAGCGAGCATTCACGAAGCGATTGAGGCGTTTGGCTGCAGAAGGGAAACGCAGCGAGTTGTAGGCAAACTTGTGCGTTGTAAAGCCGCGTTTTTTGAAGTTTCTATCCAGATATTGCATGATCAACGCAGGCATATATAGACCATGAATTAAAACTATATGTTTGTTTTTATTATTCATTTTTGTCCTCCGTCTGATGATGCCCCCAGTATATTTAGTCGCAAATCTAAACTCAATAAAACTTGCGGCTAATGGGACACAAAAGACAGAGCCTTCGCTATAGAAAGAATGTGCGTTATAGACAAAGAGTGGGTTACTCTGATCTCACTCCTCCATACACATCAATCGTTAACCCACCTTGTTTGGCATAGGTATTCGGTGTTAGGCCTGTTACCTTATTGAAGCTTCACTTTTTGCTTCAGGTTCAACCAAAACCTTTATCACGCCTTTTTGTAAAATCAGGTTGTTGGGGTAGGTGATAATGTTACCCGAACTGTGTCGAAGAATAACGTGGAACATGGTGATATCGATGATCACACCGCTGATGTCTTCGTCTTTCTCCGCGACTCTTACTCTGTCGCCAATGCGATAAGGGAAGACAAAAAATATTAGTACGCTGGCTGTGAGGTTACTTAGAATGGACCATTGCGCGAATAAAGCGACACCCAGCACCGCAAATATGGATGATAAGAACAGCGAAATATCACCAAAACCCAAGTTAAGAACAATCGTAAACACAGCGATGAAGAGTAGAAACAGAACAATATTGAAACACTTAATCACGAACTGCTTTCGCTTCAATTCGACACGCTTATTTTCCGCTAATGTTTCTAT
The DNA here is from genome assembly GCF_000272405.2 of Vibrio tasmaniensis 1F-187. Lineage (GTDB taxonomy): Bacteria > Pseudomonadota > Gammaproteobacteria > Enterobacterales > Vibrionaceae > Vibrio > Vibrio tasmaniensis_A. The sequence continues at coordinate 9,784 of NZ_AJZM02000092.1, read as the reverse complement.
CCAGTTCTTACCTAAGCGTTTGATCACCCAATACACAGTGATAAGAAGTAAACCTAAAACTACTTGTCTAAGCCACATATTGGATTGCAAAAACTCAACCATTAAATAAACCTCAATTTTTTCAAAATAATGACCTCTGCCGCTATGACTACGAGCAGCCCAACGCAAAATAGTGGGAATGCTATTGGGTTATCTGTTCCGGGTATCCCCGCGATATTGACACCCAGTAAACCGGTGAAAAACCCAGCAGGGAGGAAAATACCTGCAATGATAGAAAATAGGTACGTATTTCTATTCATTTTTTCAGCTTGTTGCTGACTTAGGCTCGCTAAAAATACATTAATTTGTTCGATGTAAAACTCAACAGACTCGTTAATTCTCAGGATGGTATCAAGGCTGTTCTTTATATGACTGTTGTGATTACTCAATGGTGCAGGTAGGTCACTCATTAAATCTTCAAAAACGTATTTCTGTGGCTTCAAATAACGCCTTAGTCTGAGTAGCCTTGAATGTAGAGCGTTAATGGATCTTATGTCGATATTGGAGTTAGATTCTAACTCGTCAATTAATAGTTCGACGGGTGCTAGGAAGGTTGAAATACTGTGGTTGATTCCACGGATCATGCCCAACAACACATCAGGCAATGATGTGGGGCCTTGGTTTTGAATGAGATCAGACACCAGATTACTGACCGCTTTTGAAGGAACTTTACGTGTCGATATTAAAGTGCCTTTGTACCATAAGATGCGTAGGCTAAGCATGTCGTCAGGGTTAGCACCTTCGTTTAGATTAATGCCTCGCAGAATCATCAAAAAACAGTCGTGTCCAAACTGTTCGAACCGAGGGCGGGTGTCATCGGTGAGTAATGAATCGATGATGGCATTTGGAACCGTATTACTGTGGAGCCATTCTCTCAAACCGTCAGCATCTCTTTGGCAGTGATACCAAGTTGATTGCTCGAATGAGGCTGGGCTGGTGGTGTGTTCATGTGCCACACCCTCAGAAAATTGCCAGCTTGAAATTATGAAAGCGTCCATTCATTTGTCCTTAATGATATGACGTAAACATTGATATTAGGCGCCATTCAGGTGCCGTATTGAACTGAGCTTAATCTTGGTAAGCTCAATGAGCGATGTGAGTGAGATTAAGTCTAATAAGACAGGTTGGTCTTTGGAGCACGACGGACTCTTCCATTATTGTGTCTATTAAATGTAGCTCATTGTTTCGTCGTTATAAATTAGCACTCTGGCTCCATGTTAGCGACGAAAAAAAAAAGACCGAGGTCTTTTCTTTTTAGGGGAAGTTGAGGAGAGCTTGCTCAGGCAACTTGAGTTTTCCGATGGTTTACATAAGCAAAAGCACTAGCGACAAGAAGCAAAAATATCTTGGTTCTCTCGATATTCTTTGGTTTGTACATCCATTAGACCGAGTAAAGAATCGAACAGATTATCTTGGGAGAAGCTCTGCTCTTTTCCCGCCTTTCTTAAGCAGGTCTCGCTTATCCCTTTCTGCGCAGCAAAACCATCAGACATCCATAGGATCATAGGTACGTGAGTCTGCTCTTTTGGTGCCAGCGAGTAGGGCATACCATGAAGATACACACCATTCTCCCCTAAAGACTCTCCGTGATCCGAGATATACATCAGCGCGACATTGTATTTGTCGGTCAGTTTCTCCAGTTTCTGAATCGCCTGTGAGAGAAAGAAATCCGTATACAAGATGGTGTTGTCGTAGGTGTTAACTACTTCCTCTTTGGTGCAGTTTTCAATGTCTGCACGAGCGCAGTCTGGCGTAAACTTCTTATGTTCGTCAGGGTAACGTTCAAAGTAAGTAGGCCCGTGAGACCCCGAAATGTGATAGAAAATGATGCTATCTTGCTTAAGATCTTGAGTATCTTGCTCAAAGTTCTCTAGCATTGCCGTGTCGTAGCATAAATCGTTATTACATAAAGGGTCGCTGTCTTTGGCGACGAGAGTCATCTCTTTGATTCGATGTGCGACGGCTTTGTCTCCCCCATCATGCTCTCGCCAGATAGAGTGAATGCCCGCGCGGTTCATAATGTCGACCACGTTATCTTGGTTGTAGGCTTTGTCGCGATCGTAGTTGCTGCGATTCATGTTCGAGAACATACATGGCACAGAAACCGCAGTGGCTGTTCCGCACGACTGAACATCAGAGAAAAATATCGGGTTGTAAGGCTTGGTATGAGCGTTGGTTTCTCTCTCATAGCCATGATATTGGTAGTTGTACACGCGTGCGGTTTCACCAAGAACAAACACTAATAATGTTGGTTTGGTTGCCGCTTTGGCTTGTGCTGTTTGCTTCGCATCTAACCCTAACTCTTGATAAGGGATAGGCTGTTTTATGTAGGTGTTATTGATGTATTTAACCGTTGATGACACATACTCGGTCGGGATGATCATCTTTTTGATGTGCGAATGATTACGACCAATCGATACGTAATCTTTGTAGAAAATCCCGGCAATAATGGCAATGACGATCAAGGAAGAGAGCAGCCCAATCGATTTCCAGACAAAGAAATCTTTCCACGATTCTTTTTCAAGTTTGGTGAACAACAGGATGATCGATGGAATACCGCCCATCGCAAGTAACCATAAGATGGAGTGGGTACTTACATAGCTTGCTGCTTCACCACTATTGGTCTCAAACACATTCTCTATCATCCCGTAGTCGACGAATATGCCGTAATTGAACATGCTGTAGCTGACTAAGGTTGAGGTGATCAGTAATAAGATGAAAAACGGTTTGGAGAATATCGGCCAATTAAAGACTTGGAAGATGAAATTAAAAGCAGCAAGGAAGAAGAGCGGGATGGATATAAGAAACGCGACACTTTCAGACTTTGATGCCTGAACAATACTAAACAGTTCTAGGGAGAGAGGGATGTTGATGATAAGCAGATAATACACAGCCAACACAAAGGGCAGCTTGTTTATCGACATGTTTAAGCTTGGTAGATTCATAGGTTTTTTTTCCCTGCGTATCTTATCTCTTTATTTTAGTATCCCTATCAAGAAAGCTCTAATATCAACGCATAAAGATCGAGAAGTGATGGTGAGTGATAACCGGCTAAAGTGAAATGGCTCGATAGGGTGTATAGATACAAAAATTCACTTTACTGTGCTGCCTTATCATAGGGCAGAGTAGCAAAGTGAATTTGAGTTATTTACTTACAACGTGGCCGTGAGGAGCACATTAGAAGTTGTATGAACCACCGAAGCTAACACTGTTGAATGCTAGTGTGTGGTCATCGTTTTTGAGAGAACCCTGATAGGAATAGTCATCAACACTCACCGCGTCAGCTTGTGAAATAAGGCGAAGTGTTAAGTGTTCAATCGGCGTGTATTCAACACCTACGCCAAAGTGGAAGCCAGTACCGCTGTCGTCCCCATAGTTTGCCGCTTGGTTCGCGTGAAGGTCAACAGAGCTTAAACCAGCCAACACGAATGGACGAATAGTGTTGTCAAACGTATAACCGATATTCGCTGATGCAGAAATAGAGGTTGGCGAGAGTTTTTCTGCGCCATTTTTGTAATCTGCATAATCGTTGTAGCCAAGCTCTACGCCAACAATACGGTTGAATTGGTAACCACCGTATAGGTTATAACCCATACCATCTGAATCTAAATTACCGTGACCATCTGTATCGGAGTCTTGATAGACACTAAGTCCACCACCTACATACGCGCCACCATCTGTGCTTGCTGCAAAAGTTGGAAGTGAAACTAAACCGATTAAGCCGAGTGCTAATACTGATTTTTTCATGATAATACCTTGTTTACTCATCCTGTGATGTAAGTCACGGTATCGCTGACGAATGATTTATAAAACCCTCACAAATGAAACCTATTTTTTCATTGATAAAGTGACTATCTGTAGCCCTTGATTTATCAAGAGGTAAGGTCATATTTGTTGGTTATATTCTTTATAAATAAAATTCACATATTGACAAAAGGTTAAATTTGCTAAATAAAACGATGTTTTTTAAGGTTGAAGTGAGAACGGGTTTACCTAACTAATTGAAAAATAAACATAACAAACATTGTATTTGTTCTATTGTAGTATTTGTTGCGGTGTTTGTTGAAAGCAAAGCAGTACGCTGATTCTAATCATGACAAGGAGAGTTGGATGTTAAACCGAGCAAACACAGGTTTGGTGGTTGTGGACGTACAAGGCAAGCTCGCACGCCTTGTTGATGAGAGCGATACGCTGATTGCTAATTGCGGAAAGTTAGCTCAAGGAGCGCAGGTTTTGGGTCTGCCAATTATTCGTTTGGAACAGAATCCAGAGAAGCTAGGTGCTACAGTCGACGAACTTAATGACTTGTTGAATGATGCAAAGCCGATACCTAAATTCACGTTCAATGCGTGTGATGAGCCCAAATTTGTTGAAGCTGTGCAAGACAAGGGTGTGGAGACTTGGTTAGTGTGTGGCATTGAGGCTCATATTTGTGTTTATCAAACCGCAATGGGGTTGTTAGATCTTGGGTACAAGGTTCAGGTGGTTGGCGACTGTATTAGTTCGAGAACGGCACTCAACAAGAATCTAGCAATCTGTCGACTAATGGATGCTGGTATCGAAATCACAGGATTGGAAATGAGCTTATACGAACTGGTAAAGGACTGCCGCGCGCGTGAATTTAAGCTCATTCTATCCTTGATTCGTTAATCACCGAGAGGTTGTCGGTCGCCACCGCCTCGGTAGGAATCTAGCGCAACTTTCAAGCGACGCAGCTTGTCGCGCGAACGGTTCTTGTGATTGACTGCCATACCCATTGAAAGCACATCCACCAACGCCAGCATTGCGTAGCGAGAAGCCGATGGTTTGTAGATGAAGTCAGTTTCCATATGCTTGATTGGTAGCAAGATATCCGCAATTTTTGCTAGCGGTGTGTCTTGTGGGGTAATCGCGATGATCTTAAGTCCGTACTGCTTGGCTAGCTCGGCAGTTTCAGTGATCACGGGCGTAAAGCCTGTCGCTGAAATCATCACCATCACGTCATTGGCATCTGCCGTGGCAGCAACCATACGTGACATCAAGCCATCGTTGTACGACACCACTGGGTAGCCCAAACGAAACAGTCTATGTTGCAGCTCTTGAGAAGCAATGGTCGAACCGCCACCCATGCCGATAGCAATGATCTGTCTGGCGTTATGCAGCCAGCTCACTGCAGTTTCAACGTCTTGCTCTTTGAACAGAGTTCGGTTGATATCTAGGCTCTGCTTGATTGATTCGTAGATACCTTGATAGCCAGTTTGGTCAACAGGTTCGAGGATAAAGCGCTGGCCAACGGTTAGTGTTTGAGCCAACTTAATCTTCATATCACGCACGTTGCTGCAGCCGATCGCTTTAGCAAAACGCGTAATGGTGGCTTCACTCACTTGAGCACCTTCAGCAAGTTCTGTGATGCTGGCATTAGCAGCAAAATCAATGTCATCCATGATCAGCTTGGCGACTTTCTTTTCTGCATCACGAAGAGCAGGAAAACGCTCTGTTATCTGTGAAATGATATCTACTTCTAAACTCAAGAATCCTGATCCTTTGTTGATGGGGCTATTTGCTAATACCTAGTCATTGGTCGCTAAAGCTTAGCTCCGTTAGTATATCTTATTGCTTCGCTGATTCTAGCTTATTGAAAAATCGAACTAGAAGCAGGTTTCTACCCAGTGTCTTACCTGATGATCGTCATCGCTGATGGCAATGTAGCGCCATTTGTCGAAGGTTAAACACGGATGTGAGGTCGAGAAAGCAATCATGTCGCCCACTTCAATCTCAGAAGAACCATCGGTTTCAACAAAGGTGTGCTGATCCATCACAGCCGTCGCGGTGAGACCTTTTACTGAGATAGCTTCACCATTGCGATAGCCGCGCTCGGCAATCGGTAAACCCGCATCAAAGGCCACATCACGCTTGCCTAGCCCAACCACTAACTTGGTCGGCTCTGGGCGAGAGATAACATAAGCCCACACCTCAAGTGCCGATTCTAAATCACCGCCCAATTCACACGCATAACCTTGGTTTACTTGGGCACGTTGCAACACCTTGCTTTGTGCGTCTAGGTAAATACCTGTGTCGTGAATGGCATAGCAGCCCGGGCGGATGATCGCCAAGTAATCGGTTAGGTTCGCCAAACATTCTGCCACCACATCATACCAAGCCGAGCCTGCGCCAGTGATAATAGGTTGCTCTGTAATTAGACCATCTGATACGAGGCTTTCGACCGAAGTCAGTGCCTGTTTCAAGAAGGTGCGAATGTCTTGTTCTGCGTTGTCACCGTGAATCACACCCTCATACACCTCAATACCCGCCAGCGAAAGGGCAGGTGTGTCTTGGATGGTTTGAGCCAGTTCTAGAACTTCTTGTGGTGAACGACAACCACAACGGCCACCCGCTACACCAAATTCGATCAGTACTTTTAGTGTCTGTTTTGTATTAGAGAAATATTGGTTAAGTTGCTGCACGTTTACCGAAGAATCCACACAACAGTAAAAGTCGATATCAAACTCACTGATCAGCTGTTCAACGATCGCCATGTTGGTTTTACCCACCAATTGGTTGGCCATGATGATTCGTGTTGCACCCGCCATAGCGGCAATTTCTGCCTGTGCAGGCGTTGCTACTGTAATACCCCAAGCGCCATTTTCTAGCTGTTGGCGGAAAAAAGCAGGTGTCATTGATGTTTTGCCATGTGGCGACAATTTAACCTGATGATGATCGGCGAATGATTGCATCCAATTTAGGTTATTGGTTAAGGCGGATTGCTTGATAACCGCAACTGGGAGCGAAACATCTTCGTCAATCAGTCGATAAACACCGTTCTCAGATTGTGATACCGCTCTCCCTTTTTGGCCTTTTTCAGTTAAGATAAAACCTTCTCTTTGATACTTTCTAACATTTTCGAGTGCAGGGTTATTTTTCATTGCTGATTCCTAACATGATGTAAGTCGTTGTTTTGTTATGTGTAAATCTATCATTCTTATTGTTTGTGATAGAAACTATCACACAATTTAAAGTATTATGTGTGTTTTGTCACTGAAAACAATCGGCCAAATTTTTAAGATAGCTCCATCAACACAGTGGATTGAGAGAGTGAAAAATGTTGTTCGATACGATAATTAAAAATGTAGAGGTGTTTGATGGCACCGGCGAACAATCGTTTTGTGCCGATGTAGCAATCCGAGATGGAAAAATCGCCGAAATTGGTCAAATCGATCACGAAGATTGTGGCCAGTTGGTTGAGGGAGCAGGCTTAGCATTGGCTCCTGGATTTATCGATGTACATACACATGACGATACCAACGTAATTCGTTACCCAGATTGCCTACCTAAGATCAGCCAAGGTGTGACAACCGTGATTGTTGGCAACTGCGGCATCAGCGCATCACCAACGGTTTTGGCTGGTGATCCACCTGACCCAATGAATCTTTTAGGTGCGCAGGCTGATTTTAAATACCCAACTTTTGCGGCGTACGCACAAGCGGTAGAGCAAGCTCAACCCGCAGTAAACGTAGCTGCGTTAGTTGGCCACACCACACTGCGTAACCAAGTGATGGACGACCTGCAACGCACCGCAAACGAAGATGAAATTGCAGCGATGCAAAGCAACCTTGATTTAGCGATGGCGCAAGGTGCATTAGGTTTGAGTTCTGGTCTGGCTTACGCAAGTGCGAAGCAAGCGAATGCCAACGAAGTGATGCAGTTAGCAAAGGTACTGTCTAGCCACGGTGGCATCTATACCACGCATATGCGTACCGAATTCGAAGAGATCTTAAGCGCGATGGAAGAAGCGTTTGAGACAGGACAATACGCGAAAGTGCCCGTTGTTATCTCTCACCTTAAATGTGCGGGTGCGGGCAACTGGGGCAGAACCGTTGAAGTGCTTGATTTGATGGACAAGGTTTCAGAACACCAAGATGTGTCTTGTGACTGCTACCCATATTCAGCGAGCTCTTCAACACTGGATTTGAAACAGGTGACGGATGATTTCGACATCTTCATCACTTGGTCTGAAGCAAAGCCAGAACATGCAGGAAAAACGCTTAAGCAGATTGCTGATCAAATGAATCTACCTCTGATGGATGCGGCGAAAGCACTTCAACCAGCAGGTGCGGTTTATCACTGTATGGATGAGAACGACGTAAAGCGCGTATTGAAATACAAGCTGACCATGGTCGGTTCTGATGGTTTACCAAATGACCCGCATCCACACCCAAGATTGTGGGGCACCTTCCCGAAAGTATTGGGTCACTACTGCCGAGATGAAAAGCTGTTCTCGTTGCCAGAAGCGATTCACAAAATGACCGGAATGTCGGCAGAGCGTTACAACTTAGCGGGCCGAGGCGAAGTTCGCTGCGGTGCATTTGCCGATTTAGTTTTATTTGATCCAAAGAATATTAAAGACACAGCAACATTTGAAAATCCTATTTCAGTTGCTGAGGGAATAGAAAGTGTATTTGTAAATGGTGAGTTAACTTACCAAAAAGGAAAAGTGAAAAATAATCGTTCAGGCGTTTTTATTTACCGAAACTAGATTTTAATTATCAAATTAAATTTACGGTAAATATAAAAACGACGAATTAATTTAAATATATTGGAACATAGCCAATATTATCTATAAAGAAGTGGAGTTAAAAAATGACTATTAAACGTTACGGTGTTGAAGGCGGTACAGGTACAGGCGGACAACATTTACCATTTGCACGCGCAACTGAAGCGGGTGGTTTCCTGTACGTTTCTGGCCAGACACCGATGACAGATGGTGAAGTGGTTGAGGGTGGCATTGTTGACCAGTCTCGCCTAGCGATCCAAAACTGTGTCGATATCATGACTGAAGCGGGCTACGGCCTAGAAGACGTAATGCACGTAAAGGTTGTGCTAACGGATTCTCGTTACTTCCAATCTTTTAATAAAGTATTCAAAGAGTTCTTCGGTGCTAACCCACCGGCACGTATCTGCATGGTCTGTGACCTAGTGGTAGACGTGAAAGTTGAAGTAGATGTGACTTGCTACCGCGCTGATCGCGTTTAGTTATAACCTAATCACAATAACCTACTTAGAGAGTACTAGGGGGTAAGCATCCCTGTTATTATCCTTTAATACTCTCACCCTACATTTATAAAAATTACTTTAATTAAAAATATACAAAACCAATAAAGTAATTATATGAAATATAAAATGAATGAATCATAAATAAAGTTCAGGAATGAACTTAATATTTCACTGAGAGGTGTCAAATGAACAGCACACTTTTTCTTACAGGCTTCGGCGTGTACGTATGTTTTTAATTTGGTTAGGCTGGTTTGTCTCGCGTAATCAAAAGTCTGGCGAAGATTTCTTATTAGGCGGCCGTGGCCTGCCATTATTCTTAGTACTGGGTACAACCGTCGCGACTATGGTCGGCACGGGCTCAAGTATGGGTGCGGTTGGCTTCGGCTACGCGAATGGTTGGGCAGGTGCTCTGTACGGAATTGGCGGTGCTATCGGCATCCTATTGCTAGCCCTTTGGTTTGCTCCGGTTCGTAAACTGAACTTCATGACCATGAGTGAAGAGCTGGCTTACTATGTTGGCGCTAACCGAATCGTGAAAAACGTGGTTGGTCTGCTTATCTTTATCGCGTCAATCGGTTGGTTGGGTGCGCATATTCTAGGTGGCGGCATGTACCTAGCGTGGATTGCTGACATCGACCTTAACCTTGCGAAGATTATTATTGCTGCGGCATTTACTATCTACGTGGTGATCGGGGCTTTGTTGCGTAATTCAGTG
>NZ_AJZM02000091.1 GCF_000272405.2 Vibrio tasmaniensis 1F-187 | reverse complement strand
GAGCACAAACTCTCTGACAAATGGCAGCCCTTTCTGAGAGACGTATGAAAACTGAATGTTGAACCTCTGCGCGGGCAGCAGGAAGTCAACCTCGTGATAAGTTACTTTGTTATCAGACATCATTTCTGTTTCCCACCCTGCTTAGCTGAAAGGAATGTGTACCCTGCATCCTGACCACGCTCAGTCATATAACGAACAACGGAGCCTAATGGCAGCTCTTTGTTGTTCCCCTTCCAAATATCCGCATTGCCAACAATCAACAAACGATCCATTGCACGAGACATCGCCACGTTGATCCGATTAGGTGCTCGTAAGAACCCTGGGCTATGCCGCTTATCCGAACGCGTTAAGGACAGAATGATGATCCTGTTTTCCTTACCTTGATAGCTATCTACCGTGTCAATTTTGACTAGGTCCTTGAAGCCGTCACTCCAGATTTCTTGATTGAATTTTTGACGCAGTAATCGCTTTTGCTCGGCATACATACAAATCACACCGAGAGCAGCTTCATCTTTGCTAGTGAGCTTCGATAGCTCCGCTACGAATTCAGCATTCTCTGACACCTGTTTGAGCACAGAAATAATCTGATCGGCTTCGCAGCGGTTGTAGATACTTGTCCCACGATCTTCCAAATGATGCGCCCGTTGGCCCAAGTTAGAGGTATCCAGCCAGGTCACCATACTGCGCAAGGCTCGTGGCGCATGCTGATAGACATCTGGAATTGCTCGCTCGCCATTTCGAAGTTTACCGTCATAGAAGGTCTGCGATACCAAATCACCAATAGGCGGAGCCATACGATATTGCGTCAGCAGTGCTGCGCTAGCTTGCTCACCATAGCTAGAGTTGAATGCGCGGGCAAAGTCACTTCGCAACACTTCATCGATCTCAGTGCGCGAACTGTTAATACCCAATTTTCTTGCCAAAGCAGCCTTATGAGCGTCGGAGTACAATGGAGGAAGCTGTAAGTGGTCTCCTACTAGCAAGACGCGTCTAGCTGACTGCATTGCGATGGCTAGTTCACTCGCAATTGAGCGAGCAGCCTCGTCGATGATCACCCAATCGTAGATATTATCCTGAATGCCAATGTGGCCTTGTCCAATACCGACACATGTACCTGCCACCAACTGTCTCGAGCGCGCATAGAACTCGTCAACGTTAACCCGCTCTCCCGATAAAGCATCCTGCATATCTCGCGATATCTTAGCTAACGCTTTGACTCTGCGTGCCTCATCAGGTCTGACACCATATTCCCTACACAGCTTGGAAACTAGAATTTCTTTTGCTTCAGAGACCTTTGCTTCTGCATCCAAGCTAATACCGTACTCTGTGCTCAGCTTGGAGCGGATTGAAAGGTCGAGTTCTACTGAAATCTCTTTCAGCTCCTTTATGTCTTTTTCATCACTCAAATCATTGACTTGATAAAGTAATGTCTCAAGGTGGTCAATTTGCTTGAACAGCTTAAGCTCTGCTAGCACAACACTGGAAATGAACTCAGGCTCCAAACCAATAGCTTCACTCAAGGCTTCAACACGGTACTTACTCTCTGCGTTGAACAGTTCACGCTTCTCAGTTGTGATTGCGTTCGAATAAACATCTTTGAGCCCTGGAGAAACAGCCCCTTCACGGTTACTAAACCTAACAACTTCCAGATCTGTATTCAGACGAGCACAGTGCTTCCTGATCCGCTCAGCTGCTGTATTTACCGCCTCATGTGACTGGCTAACTAGCAAGATGCGTTTGGTGTTCTGCTTCTCAACCAAATAATGCACAAAGGCCGCAATAAACTCGGTTTTACCCGTCCCTGGCGGCCCCTGTAGTAAGGAAAGAGGACCATTGTTAACCAACTTGGTAAACGCCTCTCTTTGCTGCTCATTCAGGCTGATCTGGTTTCCGTGCTGGTCTTCACGGTCATATCTAGTGAAGTCAGCATCACTTAACGAAATGCCGTAGTTTAGAGCAGGTTTCTCGCAAGATGGGTCGAAGAGATCCATCAAGTCGGGCATTACGCCTTCTCGATCAAGTAGTCGCTCCAAAGCTCGTTTACGCTTGCGATATGAAGCACGATCCTGCTTGGTACGGAAGAATACAATATCGGAGTCGGTCAACTTATATGCTGCCGCACGGGTTTTGACCAGCCGGATCTCTTTAAGTGCTGACTTCTTAAGTGACACCTCGCCAATAAACCGCTCGACACCTTCCTGATCAACCAATAATGCTTCGACTTCATCACTACTGCTGAATCCACCTAGAGGATCTACATCAGCAGAGTAAGGGATCAGAAGTTCTCCATGAGCGTCTGCTACAGGAATAATTTCACCACTGACTTCAATATTTGGGTACGACTCGGTCTCCGTATCCAGAATCGCCCGCCACAGTTTCAC
>NZ_AJZM02000090.1 GCF_000272405.2 Vibrio tasmaniensis 1F-187 | reverse complement strand
GGACGAATTATGACTACTTCAAATAGGACCTATGTTAAGCGCACTCAGCGTGATTACACACTAGGCTTTAAATTACAGATTGTCGCTGCTGTAGAAAGAGGCGATATGACATATAAACAAGCCCAAACCATTTATGGTATCCAAGGCCGCTCAACCGTTTTAACCTGGCTTCGAAAGCACGGTAAGATGGGTTGGGCGCAAAATCCAAGGATGAATGCCATGCACCAATCACCTAAGCCTAAAGAATCACCTGCACAGAAAATAAAACGTCTTGAGAAAGAGTTAGAAGACGAAAAAATCAAGAATCTCTTTTTAAATAGAGTGGTTGATATTCTTGATGCTGAGCACGGAACCAGTCTCAGAAAAAAGTATCTAGCCAAGGAGCAAGAAGCCTTCAAAAACAGGAAGGAATAAGTTTAGTTCGAATATGTAAGCTATGCGGTATAACGAGGCAGAGTGTTTATCAACGAGAGAAGCGAATTCATCATCGTCAGTTAGAGCTTAAACCGATTAAAAAAATGGTGTTGGATATTAGGCGTTATATGCCTCGGGTTGGTACTAGAAAGCTCTATTTTTTGCTTAAACCCAAACTACAAGAACAAGGTATCAAGTTAGGTCGAGATGCGCTTTTCAACTACTTACGCGATGAACGATTATTGGTAAGACCTAAACGTAGTTTTACAAAAACGACCAATAGTAGACATTGGATGAAGAAACACCCGAATTTATTAAAGGACTACCAACCATGTAGTCCGGAGAGTGTGTTGGTGAGCGACATAACCTATGTTCAATCTGATGAAGGGGTTCACTACCTATCATTGGTTACGGATGCGTTTAGTCGAAAAATAATGGGCTATGAGCTGAGCAATGAAATGAAAGCGACGGATGTCGTGAAAGCGCTGGATATGGCTATCAAAGGGCGTCGATATCATCGTCCTTGTATCCATCATTCAGATCGTGGTCTGCAGTATTGCTCAGGTGTTTATCAAGATAAGTTGAAAAGTAGCGGCATAATGCCTTCGATGACAGATGGTTATGACTGCTACCAAAATGCCTTGGCAGAGAGGATAAATGGAATCCTGAAACAAGAGTTCTTACTTGATAAGTGTAAAAACCTCGGAGAGCTTAAACAACTAGTAAAAGAGTCTATAAGTACCTATAACAACATGAGGCCGCACCTTAGTCTCAGGATGAAAACTCCAAATGAGGTGCATGAAAAAAGCCAACAGCTGACGCTGTTGGCTTAGTAGAAAAACTGTCAACGTATTTTAGGACGAGACA
>NZ_AJZM02000089.1 GCF_000272405.2 Vibrio tasmaniensis 1F-187 | reverse complement strand
CCACTGAATTACGCAACAAAGCCAGTTTTATGTTCAAACCTAAAACCAGAAAGGACCGTTCGGCAACGGTAACTTTCTTGTTATCTGGTTTTAGTTCTGGGCTCGCGGGTGGGTTATTTGGGATGGCAGGTCCACCGATTGTTTATCATCTCTATCGGCAACCTTTTTCTCTCGATCTGGTGCGAAGCACACTGCTGATGGTGTTCGCTTGTACGTCGATGTCACGTACGGTCAATGTCTACGCTGCAGGCGACATGGAACAGAGCATACTGTGGCTATCTGCTATTGCTGTTCCCTTGGTGGCGCTTGTCACGATGTTTGCTCGACGTTTCCCACCACCGTTGTCCAATGATCAACTCAGAAAGCTGGTGTTTATTGTGTTGATGTTGATTGGTGGGTACTTGATGGCGGTCTCTGCATGGTCGTTGTTTTTGGCTTAGAACGTTTTCTTTATCAAAATTATCTTTGAAGGAGGAGGGCTTGATTCTCGTTTAATGCTTGACGACACCCTCCTCACTGACACGTCAGCGCTTTAGCATCTCAAAGATGTTCCTACATAGCCCGAACAAGCAGCTCTCTTGTACGTCCAAGGTAATGTTGTTGCGGTAGTACGGGCTCAAATCCACTCCCATCCCCACGCCATGAATCTCAATTCCGTTTTTGGTCGACTCACGTTCAATGACTTGTTTGAGGTGGTTATCCAAATAGAACTGATCGTTGGCAGTGCTGGTGGCGGTATCCATTGGGCAGCCGTCTGAGAACACGATCAAAACCTTTCTTTGAGCAGTGTGCTGTTGCAACCGCTGGCTAGCGAACTGCACCGCTTCGCCATCAATCCCCTCTTTAAAGACGTCTGCTTTACGAAGACTCGCAATGCCAAGGCGAGATCGTCTCCAATGCGTATCAAAACCCTTAAACACGATGTGCCGAACTTCGTTCAAGCGGCCTGGGTGTTTTGGTTGGCCTTGTTTAAGCCACTGCCGATAAACCTTGCCACCGTTCCAGTTGTTGGTAGTGAAGCCAATGATCTCAAATGGGATATCAGCCAATCCTACGGATTTGAGAATGGTGTCCATCAGCAGACTTAGCTTGTGACTGTGCTTTTGCATTGAGCCTGAGCAGTCCATCAAAAACGTGATAGCACATTGATGAGATGCACCGATATCAGGTTGATAAAAGACAGTGCGATCCAATGGCGACGTGATGAGCTTGGTGATGGTGGGGGCGTTAACAATGCCTTCTTCTAAATGGTCCTGACGTCGGTTCCTCTGTGGTGTGGCAACAAAGCTAGTAAGTATAGCGGCTAAACGGCGAGTATTGACTTGTCTCGCCATGATGTCATCGGTGAGCTTTTGTCTCAGTTCGAGTAATAGGGCGCGCCTGACGAGTTTGTCTGCTGAGATGACTTGATCAAATTCTGAATTGAAGACCTGATAATTGGCGCCCGACAACTCGAATACCTTGCTACTGCCTGTGATGTCGGTATCGACGTCTTGATCTTGAATGTCACCATCAACGATAAGGGCAAGCTGCGCTAGGATCTTGATGTCTTCCTCAACCGTTGGTGTCGGCGAGTTATTACTCTCTTGCTCTTGGTTAATGAGCTCTTGTGCTAGAGACGCAAGCTCATTGGCGCAGTGTGCAAACTGTTGTTGGTCGGTTCTATGTTGTTTTAAGCGCTTCAGGCTATGCCCAAAATTAGGCACGATGCCGGCGCGAGTCGATTCAATGGTCTCAGCGATAGGCTCAGACACCGGAACGCCAGTTAAGCGGGTGTGAATCACTTGCATCAGAGTAAACAGCAACATGCCTATTCGTGATTCGGTAAAGCCATTTTGATGATATTGGTCGCTCCAATACGCAAAGTTGAATTGAATACTGGTGGTCACGCCTTTTAGATAAGGCGGGACTTGAGATTCTATTCGCACTTGTTCGCAGAAATCATATAACAGACGTTCGACTTCGTTTTTCGGTCTCAGTGAGTAGTGAAGTTCAGCGTCGGAAAGCAGCAGTCGCAGCGCTGATGAATCGATCTTGCCTTGCATTGAGAGCTTGCTGTTTGTTAACTCATGACGAGACACAAAGGTGAGATCGTTGGTGTGAGCAGACTGGTAATAACAGGGGCTATTGCCTTTATAGAGTCGTTCTCCCCGATAGTTCAGATCGAGTTCACCACTGATTGCTCTGGCGACAGACACACCAATATCGAGGATCTTTTTCTGCTGAGAAGAAACATTGGCCATGGTTTATGACTCCGAGTGCGAATAGTTTTGAGTATGCGCTTCCAAGGCTTCACCAAAGCAACGGAAATAGTATTCGCTAACCAGTTCTTTCTCTTCGTCTTCGCAGCGATTTAAGAATGAAAGCCTAAATGCCGTCGCTACATCGTCGAATATTTGGATGTTTTCAGCCCAAGTGAGCACTGTTCGCGGAGACATCACAGTCGAAAGGTCGCCAGCCCGAAACCCGTTACGCGTTAATCCTGCGGTCGCGATCATTTTCTCTACTAACTGCTGGCCACTTTCATTATTCAGATTTGAAAGCTTGGATAACACGATCTTGGTTTCATGTTGTGGGTCTAAATAGTTGAGCGTAGCGATGATGTTCCATCTATCTAATTGACTGTGGTTAAGCACTTGAGTACCCGAATACAAACCTGAAAAGTTACCCAAGCCAAGCGTGTTGCAGGTAGCAAACAGGCGAAAAGAAGGGTGAGGTGTGATCACTCGGTTTTGTTCTAAAGAGGTGTATTTCCCGTCTTGCTCTAATAGTTGTTGAATCACAAACATCACGTCAGGACGACCAGCGTCGTACTCATCTAACACCAGTGCGATGGGTTGTTGAATGCTCTGAGGAAGAATGCCTTCTTTAAACTCTGTTACCTGCATTCCGTCTTTAATGACGATGCTGTCTTTACCTATGAAATCCAATCGACTCAGGTGTCCGTCTAGGTTGATCCTCAAACACGGCCAATTCAATCTCGCGGCAATTTGCTCAATGTGAGAAGACTTGCCCGTTCCGTGCGTGCCTTGTATCAATGTGCGACGATTGGAGGTGAACCCTGCCAATATAGCCAGCGTCACTTCGGGGTCAAAACAGTAATTAGGATCGACTCTCGGCACATATTCACCCGGATGTTCAAATGCCATCACCGTTAGGTTACTGTCGATGCCAAAGCGTTCTCTCACGCTTACCGGCTGCGTTGGTACCAATTCCGCCTCTTTCATCATATTTCCCTCTATATAGCTCATCACTTGTCGCTGCTATCGCGATATGTCATCGATTATTAACAGCTCCAGTTAAGTTAACGGCACTTTTTGTACGAAAAACTACCAATAATGTGATCCGGTTTTATTAATTAGAATGAATTGTTCCAATTTAATATAAAAAGTTGACGCGCAAAAATTCTACTACTAAGGTGAAAATGAATTCGAAAAAGAGACAATTCATTCCGAAAAATGAAATTTTGGTTAACTCAAGGAGAATGGAAGAATGAGCGAGCAAGAAAAACGTACGGTTGTTTCCGGCACAGTAACAATGACACCATCAGAAGCGTTCGTTGAAACTATGGTTGCTAATGATGTTACCGATATGTTCGGCATCATGGGGTCGGCATTTATGGACGCAATGGATATCTTTGCTCCTGCTGGCATTCGATTGGTCCCAGTAGTACACGAGCAAGGCGCTGCCCACATGGCAGATGGTTACTCCCGTGTATCGGGTCGCCACGGTGTAGTCATCGGGCAAAATGGCCCGGGTATCAGTAACTGTGTAACAGCAATTGCAGCTGCGTTCTGGGCACATAGCCCGGTCGTAATTGTGACGCCAGAGACAGGCACTAAAACAATGGGCTTAGGTGGTTTCCAAGAATGTAACCAGCTTCCAATGTTCCAAGAGTTCACTAAGTATCAAGGACACGTAACGCACCCAGATCGTATGGCGGAATACACAGGCCGATGCTTCGACCGTGCGATGAGCGAAATGGGTCCAACTCAGCTAAATATTCCTCGTGACTACTTCTACGGTGAAACTCAAACTGAAATCCCTAAACCAGCGCGTTTAGACCGTGGTCCTGGTGGTGAGAAATCTCTGAATGAAGCAGCAGACTTGATAGCTGAAGCGAAATTCCCAGTCATCATTTCCGGTGGCGGTGTGGTAATGGCTGATGCAGTTCAAGAGTGTGCGGCATTAGCAGAAAGACTAGGTGCACCTGTAGTGAACAGCTACCTACACAATGACTCTTTCCCTGCGAGTCACCCATTATGGTGTGGTCCTTTAGGCTACCAAGGTTCGAAAGCAGCAATGAAATTGATGGCTCAAGCGGATGTGGTTATCGCTTTGGGTACACGTCTTGGTCCATTTGGTACCTTGCCTCAACATGGCATGGACTACTGGCCGAAGAACGCGAAAATCATTCAGATTGATGCAGACAACAAGATGCTTGGTCTGGTTAAGAAGATTTCGGTTGGTATCTGTGGTGATGCAAAAGCAGCAGCGGTTGCTCTATCTGAAAGGTTGGAAGGTCGTGCACTGTTGTGTGATGACAACAAAGGCGCTCGCCAAGATACCGTCGCTACAGAAAAAGCACTTTGGGAAAAAGAGCTTGATGAGTGGACACACGAACGTGACTCGTTCAGCTTAGATATGATTGAGGAAAACTCACACGAGACTCCGTTCTCTGGTGGTGAATACCTACACCCACGCCAAGTACTGCGTGAGCTAGAAAAAGCGATGCCTGAAGACGTTATGGTCTCGACGGATATCGGTAACATCAACTCAGTGGCAAACAGCTACTTACGCTTTGAAAAACCACGCAGCTTCTTTGCTGCAATGAGTTTCGGTAACTGTGGTTACGCATTCCCGACCATCATTGGTGCGAAAGCTGCGGCACCTCATCGTCCCGCTATTTCATATGCAGGCGACGGTGCGTGGGGCATGAGCCTGATGGAAACCATGACATGTGTTCGCCATAACATTCCAGTGACAGCTGTGGTATTCCACAACCGTCAATGGGGTGCAGAGAAGAAGAACCAAGTCGACTTCTACAACCGACGCTTTGTTGCCGGTGAACTTGAAAACCAAAGCTTTGCAGAGATTGCACGAGCAATGGGTGCTGAAGGTATCACGGTTGATAAGCTAGAAGATGTAGGTCCAACCTTGCAAAAAGCCATCGACATGCAGATGAACGAAGGCAAAACAACCATCATTGAAATCATGTGTACTCAGGAATTGGGCGACCCGTTCCGCCGAGATGCACTATCAACACCGGTTCGTTTCCTAGATAAATACAAAGATTACGTATAAGTCATAGGAAGTTTGTCCGGCCACCGCATTATAAAGAGCGTGGTCGGGCAATATTAACGGGTATTGGCAAAGTGCTTAAGTGAAGAACGTAAACGCTTAGTTCAATAATTTCTACTTAAACATTAGAACACTAATTAAATGTTCCGTCGGTACATAGGTGGTTCTAGCTATATAAACTTTGTTACTCGCTATTATTAATCGACCATTAACTCATAGCGCCTTAGCGAATGGTTCTATTACTGATACTTGTTTATGAATATATATACCTATTATCATTTTAGAAAAATACAATAACGACACTCGTTGACTATTGATCAATCGTTATTATTGGTTGGTTTTTATCATCGATTGATAGGGTTGTTGATATTTGGATTTTTCCGGATTTAAATTAAGTGAATCGTAGTATGCATGTTGTTAAAAATAAACGTTATATAAGTTCAATAGAAGAACTGTATGAAATAATCGATTCGCTAATTGCTGAGTGTAGTGGACATCGTGGTTTAATTTATAACGTGTGTGATTATGAAAATAATAACCTGATGCCAAGCTTAGGTCGCTCAAATCGAAAGAATATTCGCCGTGTCGAACAAGAGCTTCTCTCGACCGTGAGAATTTATGGCGGGCATTCGTTGAATGCACACGAGATAAACGATTGGTTATTGATGTGTTTAGCCAAGAAACAGGGGTTTCCAACCCGTTTACTTGAGTGGACAGATAACCTGGTAAATGCGTTGTGGTCTGTGTGTCATAGCCAAAGCAAAGACTGTATCAATATTATTAAAGCCATTGATTATCATAAGGTTAGTGTTTTTAACTCACCCTGTGACTTCAATAAGACTCAGATATTCAATGTGGCTGATTGTGATCAGCAAGAGCCACGCAAGGACAAGTGGTATTCCATTCACCCATTTAAGGAAGGTGGCAATGATGCCATTCAGCCTTTGTACGATGAGAAAGAATATTCAAACGGTCTAGTGTCCGTTCATATTCTTCCATCAGCGAAAGTAAACCTGATAAAGGAATTAACCTCCATGAATGTTTTAAATGAACCGACAGAATATATTGAAGAGAAACTGGCTGATTTGAAAAATGAAGCCCATGTAGATAACAATCAAGCAATTAATAAAGGTGAGGGTAATATCGAATTACAAGTTAATACTCATGATCGCCAGCTTGAACAGTATGGCAGAAAGTACCATCAAGATTTTGACTTCGACTAAAGTCTAATATTTATAATTATTTTATTTAGACCTCGTATAAATCTAGTGAGTGACTGTGTAAATAAAATTAGAACACTAATTAATTTATAAAAAGATGAAATCTGTGAGCTTAAAGATTGTTTATAAAGTAACTCGAAGTTAGAGTGGCGAAGCTTGTTATCAAGTTGTTAAATTTCACAGATCTAGTTTAAACACTCTAATAAAAAAGTGGCGCAAAGCTACTGAAATTTAAACCAATAACGAAAACATAAAGGATTCTGGAATATGAATATGCAAACCAATGCAGCGACATTCGTGCTGGAAAACCAAGTCGACACCGCCTTTTTACAGTCTTTTAGTGATGCATGGAATAACCATGATATTGAAGCGCTAATGTCGTTTATGACCGAAGACTGTGTCTTCCACACCGTGGCAGGAGAAGGCGAACTTGGAAACACTATCGAAGGGTACGAAGCCGTTCGCAATAGCTTTGAATTGGTTTGGCAGAACTTTCCAGATGCAGCCTGGAGCGACCCTGTCCACTTTGTGTGTGGTGACCGCGCAGTGAGTGAATCAACGTTCTCTGCAACTAACCCTGATGGCACTGTCATCGAAGCTCGTATGGTTGATGTGTTTACCCTGAAAGAGGGAAAAATCAGCGTAAAAAATGCCTTCCGTAAAACACGACCTCTTTTGACTCCCAGCAATACTCCCAAGAGCTAGACACGAAATCGCACCCCGTTCACGTGTTATGACTAGGAGAGTCGAATTATGAGTTTAGTAATGGAACAACCGGCAGCCGATGTGCCGCCAAAGGTGACAAGCACCCAAGCAAAAGAAAGCACCCAAGCACAAGATAAATACGATCCAAAATACGATCCACTTAAAGACAAGAGCCCCGGTCACGGTAAGGAATACGCCCCGACTTATTGGGTAGATACCGCAGGTGCACCACCTGAAGATGATGGCCCAATTACATCGGATATGGATGTCGATGTGGCGATAATCGGTTCAGGCTACACAGGCCTAAGTACCGCGATACACCTTGCTGAAATGTACGGCATTAAAGCGACTGTGATTGAAGCTAACCGTATGAGTTGGGGCTGCAGTACCCGAAATGGTGGTCAGGCTCAGTGTGCGTCAGGACGTTTGAAGCGTTCTCAGTGGATTGAACGCTGGGGACTCGAAACCGCGCTAAAAATGCACCGCGAATGCGTCGATGGCATGAACACATTTAAATCTCTAATCAAAGACATTGATTGTGACCCGCAGCCGGGTGGCCACTTATACGTTGCTCACCGTCCAAAAGTGATGGCAACACTCGAGAAAGAAGCCAAGTTGCTGCGTGACACGTTCGATTACGATGCGCAGATCTTAGATGCGGAAACCGTAAAACGTGATTACGTTGGTGATCAAGAAGCGGCAGGCGCAATGCATGAGCCAGAAGGTATTGGTATCCATGCTGGGAAACTGGCGTTTGGTTATCTAAGAAAGGCGAGAGCACTCGGTGTAAAAGTTCACCCAGCAAGCCCTGTGATGGGTTGGGAAACACGTAACGGTGTGCATTACCTGAAAACGCCAGGTGGTGTGGTTAAGGCTCGTTCTGTCGGTGTTTGTACCGGCGGATACACAAGCCAAGGTTTGCATTCAGAGCTTAAGAATCGCCTATTCCCCGTACTTTCTAACTCGATGGTGACGCGTCCGTTAACTCAAGACGAAATCGCCGCGTGTAACTTTAAAACCAATCAGGTGATTACTGATACCAGAATTCTGCGTCATTACTACCGTTTGTTACCGGATAACCGAGTGCAAATTGGTACACGCAGTGCCATCAGTGGCAAGAATGCACCTGAAAAGAAATACGAAGATATGTTGAGAGCGGATTTAACCCGAAAATTCCCTTCTCTCGATCAGATCAAAATCGATTATTCATGGTGGGGTTGGGTGGATGTTAGCCACGACATGATGCCAAGAATCTATCAGCCGAATCCAAAGCAATCCATATTCTACGCACTAGGGTATGGCGGCAATGGTGTGATGTACTCCGCTCAAGCAGGCAAGCGCCTTGCCCAGTGGATCGCAGGTGAAGGTCATAAGCTTGACTTGCCAATATTTGAATCAAAACTTCCGTTCCCCAACGTGAGGGAAGTGGTGGAATCTGAGATGTTTGCACCATTTCGAAGAGTAGGGCAACAGTTCCTTTATCAGTGGTATTCGTTAAAGGATGAAGTGCTTTAACTACTCGAACATTGTTTCCAAAATAGGGAAATAGAACTACGACCAGGAAAGTTGTACCAGGTCACCTTGTGAGCAAAGTACAGGCAGGACGTCTGTATGATATGAAAGGTTAAGACTATGAAATTGATTAAAAATAAAATTATTGCTGGCGTCACAATTGTAGCAACAGCGATGCTATCTCATACCGCGGCAGCAGCAAATTTTAAAATGGCTATCGGCGATGCTGCTGGTGGTACGCAGTGGGAATTAGCGACATCATTTTCTGAATTGATGGAGCAAAAAACAGACGGTAAAGTCAAAATCGACCTGTTCCCGAATGGTCAATTGGGTAATGAGCAAGACACCGTGAACGACGCGGCAATCGGTCTTCTCGACTTCTCTGTATTGGCGATCAACAACGTGACGCCTTTCTCTCCAACGGTTGGTCTATTGACCATGCCTTATGTTATTCAAAGTGCAGAAGAAGCGGTGCTATTAACTCAAGGCCAAGTGGGTCAAGACCTTGTCGATAACACCATTCGTGATGCAGGCGTTCGTATCGTTGGTTGGGCTTATTCTGGTTTTAGAGTTCTGACTAACTCTAAAAAGTCAGTGGCTTCACCAGAGGATCTAAAAGGACTAGTGATTCGTGTTCCTCGTAACGAAATCATGATTGCTTCTTACCAAGCATGGGGCGTAAACCCAACACCAATGGCATGGTCAGAAACATTTACTGGCCTACAGCAAGGCGTGGTTGATGGTCAAGACAACCCATACATCACTGTGCATGCGATGAAGTTCAATGAAGTACAAAAGTACGTCACAAACCTTCGCTACATCTTCTCTCTTGAGCCGCTAATCGTCAGTGAAACTGTCTTCCAACAACAAACGCCTGAAATGCAAAAGATCATTCTTGAAGCGGGTCAGGAAGCGACAGAGCACAGCTTTGCATACTTAGAAAATACTGAAAACAAGATCCGTGAAGAACTGCAAGCAAAAGGCATGGTCTTCACTGACCCAGCAGACAACGAGCAAGAGTGGATCAGCAAAGTCACTAAGTCAGTTTGGCCTAAGTTCTATTCAAGCATTGGAGGCAAAGACAAGCTAGACGACGTTCTTGAGTTACTAGGTAGAAAGTAACAATTAGATACGCCCTATCTGCTGTTCTCCGCTACTTAATCACCTAGCGATAGAACAGTGAGATAGGGCATTTACATGGCTTTACTCGTTGATCTGTTCTGTACCTGATCTTTTTAGGACCGTGAGCGACTGGTTGTCATGTAGAAATCAACATTGGAGGTTATATGTCAGTCGCTAAAACAATAAAAAAGCACCTTAACAACATTGAGGAATATACCTGTTGTCTGCTGCTCGCAAGCTTTGTCCTATTGCTATTCACACAAATCATTACTCGTCAGTTCTTTGATTACTCCATACCTTGGGGTGATGAAGTGGCCACTTACATGTTCGTTTGGTTTGCTTACTTGGGAGCTGTTGTAGCGGCCAAAATGTCGGCTCATAACCGAGTGAGCTTTCACTTCAAATTCTTTCCGCCAATCGTACAAACCGTTAGCGAAACCATCGCTGACTTCTTATGGCTCTGCTTCAACGGTTACTTTGTTTACCTCAGTTACGACTTCGTGTTTAACAAAATGAACCTGTTTTGGAAATCTCAAACCACAGGCATCCCGATGAAGTATTTCTACATGATTTTACCTATCGCGTTTTCCCTAATGATGATTCGAATTATCTGGAACAACTACGAGCGTTTATTCAAAGGCGCAACCAACGAAGATCCAGAAGTCAAAGAGCTGCGAAAAATGACGGCACAAAAGTCAGCGCAGTAGTCATCACAGAGAATAGTCGTAATAGAGAGATGTAATAATGGAATCCTATTTAACTCTAATTTTATTTGGTGGCTTCTTAACCCTGTTAATTCTGGGTGCACCAATCACAGTATCACTGGCCGGCGCTTCAATGGCGGCCTATATGTTGCTCGACAAAAATCCCATCGCTTTGGTACAAATTGCGTTTACTTCGGTGGGTAACTTCCCATTAATGGCGCTGCCAGCCTTTGTTCTTGCTGGCGCACTAATGGAGGCGGCGGGGATCTCCAAACGTCTGGTGGATATCGCCGAAAGCTTGGCCGGGCCCGTAACGGGTGGCCTTGGCGCGGCAACGGTAATGGCGTGTCTTTTCTTTGGCGCTATCTCGGGTTCAGGCCCTGCAACAACCGCCGCGGTGGGTATGTTAATGGTGCCCGCGATGGTTAAGCGAGACTACGATAAGAGCTACGCATCGGCAGTAACGGCAGCATCAGGTGGCTTGGGCATCATCATTCCGCCATCCATTCCTTTGGTTATTTTCGGCATTTCTGCGATGGGCTTAATGGCACCGCCAGAAGCCATTGCTCAGCATGGGCAGTTTGCTTCTTTGTCTATTCCAAAACTGTTTGTTGCTGGGGTTGTGCCGGGTTTCATTATGGCGTCGACGCTAGTGGTCACTAACTATTTCATTGCTAAGCGTGAAGGCTATAAAGGGCTAACCGAAACATGGTCGTTTGGTGATGTAAGGCATTACTTGCGTCGCGGTTTATGGTCGATATTAGCGCCATTCCTGATTCTTGGTGGTATCTACAGCGGTATGTTCACACCAACAGAGTCTGCGGTTGTGGCGATTTTTTATTCGCTATTTGTGGGTATGTTTATTCACCGAGAATTATCGTTCAAAAGCGTGATGAAATCTTTGTCGACCACCACATGGATAACTGGGCGTGTATTGTTAATCCTTTTTGCTGCCACCGTGTTCGGACGTTTGTTGATTGAGCAAAAAATCCCAGTAGTGGTTGCCGAGTCCCTACTCAGCTTTACCGACAACATGTACATGGTGTGGGCGTTAACGATCACTTTGCTGCTGTTCATCGGCATGTTCATGGAAACCTTGGCGGCGATCATGATCATTGTGCCAGTGCTGTTGCCAATCATGTACATGCTGGGCGCCGATCCTACCCACGTTGGTATCGTGGTGGTGTGTACGCTCTCGATAGGTTTTGCTACACCACCGCTCGGTGAAAATATCTTTGTCGCCTCGGGGATCGGTGGCTCTACGGTCGAGCAGATCACCGCGAAGATCCATCCCTTTGTACTTGCATCTGTCGTAGGCGTTTTCGTTATCGCTTTCTTCCCACAAATCACGCTTTGGCTACCGTCCTTAGTCGGCTATTAGGAGACACAACGATGAATCTATCCAGAATAATCCTTATAAGTTGCGCCTTGTTTGCTGTGGTCAGCGGCATTGGATTACGTGCAGAGCATTCAGAAGTCGAGAAAGAGATAAAGCCAGTCAATGTGCTCGATATCTCTGAGCCACATGTGGTCAGTGACGCTGAAAGAAGAGCTAAAACCTTGTTGGCGAAAGCGGTGGTGCACGTTCAAAAAGAAGGTGACGACAGCGTGAAAGACTTCATGAGTGATGCCGAATATATAGACGGTGAGCTCTATGTGTTTGCTCTTGGTATTGATGGCCAATTCCTTGCCAGTGGCGGATCTTCTATGGTGCTGGTGGGCGACAGTGTGTTGGATACCCAAGACGTTTACGGCAATCCTTTTTTCCGTGAAATGATTACCAAAGCGGTACACAAGGGTTTTGGTGAAGTGAAGTATCACTGGACCAACCCAACCGATCGCATGGGTGAGCCGAAAACGACTTTCTTTGAGCGTGTCGGCGATGTGATTGTCGCTGTGGGTTATTACCCAGAACGTTCCAGTGCTGCTGAGGCTAAGAATTTATTGGCGAGAGCCATGACCGCGATAGTGGAGTCAGAACAAGAGAGTTTAACGGAGTTCAATGACGCCGAAGGAAGTTTTGTAGAAGGAGACTTATATGTGTTTGTGATGGATATGAGCTCTGGAAAACTGCTCGCGCATGGCGTGTCTCCTGAGCTTGTTGGGCGTTCACACAACGAAATTCTAAGCCCTGACGATAAGCCGATTCTCACTGAGATGTTAAACCTAGCCAAAGAAAATGGCCGAGGCGTTTATACCTATCAATGGTTAAACCCGTTGTCGAGCAAAGTGGAAACCAAGCACACTTACTATCGAGTGATCGACAATAAGCTGGTTGGTGTTGGTTATTACACAAATTCAAACAACACGTAAAAGTGTGTCTAATGAGCTCTCAGCCCAATTAGATAAAGGGCTAGGGGCGGAAATTCCGGTTTGTGTAAAAAATCAATTTAGTAAAATTCACACTGTGAAATTTTTGTTGTGAAATTGTTTAAAAAATACAAGTAGTATGAAATACATGGAAGCCACACAGTAAAGAACACATTTGAAAAGGGTCAATCAGGATTTTTGACCTACATGAAATTCAAAGCCGTAAGAGGGAAAGATTATGAATATGCTGACACTAGACAAAACAGAACTTCACAGAAACCATTCAACATTTATTGCTGAAGCTGTCTTTGCCGTAGAAATGGTGAAAGCAGACAAGCAACTCGAAAAACAAAAAATGGCGAAACAGTTGCTTGATACTCTATTTCCTCTAGAGACGGGTTCACATGAAGATGTAGTGAGCTACGAGATCGATTACCGACACGTTCAGGTTTACTTCAAGAATGGCGAACATACTGGACTGAAACGCGCTAAACACTTTGTGGCTTACACAGGTGATAAATCTAAGCCTTCAGCAATCCTATTCCGTGATGAAAGCGGTACGCACGTTGAAGTGACAATCGGCGCTCGTAAAGGCACAGGCCGCCTGGAGTTGGTTGATATTCAAGATATCCAATTAGAGACATGCACCACGTTTGGTCAAACTGAGGCGAGCCGTTCTTCTGGCATCCGTCACTGGGTGAGCTTAGTAAAAGGCGATGAAAGTGGCCGCCCGAATGCATCAAGTGAAGACAAAGAGTTCACGGCGAAAAATGGTGAAGACTATAACCTCGGTTTTTGCTTCGCAATCTAACGTACTGTCTTTGAAATGTGCAGTGCTGATCTGTGAGACGCAGCACTGACATTTGAACACTGATTTCTCTTTTACCTTTGGTAACTTTCCCCGCCCCTATAGCGGGGCTTTTTTATTAGAGCTATAAGTAAATTGGCTGATTATTAAAATTATCTGCAAAAAGTTTGGATGTAATTTTACGGTTCGTCATTTTAATTTAAATTGTTGTATTTGAACGTTTTTATTCTTTTGTTTTACTCTGTTTTTATTGGGTTAACTATCACTATCAACGGTGGTTTGGGTGACTATTGAGCTAAAACTCAGTCAAAATGCTTTGAGCTGTGCTATAATGTGCGCCTTGGGATTGAGCCAGTAAGTCCATTTATCACTAACTATTGTGATTTTTATTGCCTTTTATTTAGGCGGTTCGGCGAGCCAATCAAGTAGTAATTGGATATGGAGAGCGTCCTTATATTCGTTGATTCGGATATGTGAACATCATAATTTATGAGTTTTAAATCAAAAAAATACAGTATCGATTCTACTGACTATCAAGTTGGTCAAGATAACGTCAGTAAATGGGGCATGGATGTCCACAATACCGTCTTCATAGCCTCAGTAGGCTTATCTCTTCTCTTCATCATCACTCTTCTTGCTCTTCCTCCAGCAGATGCTAAAGCTGCTATTGATTCTATTAAGGGTGCTGTTTTATCAAAGTTTGACTTCCTGTTTATGTGGGGAGCTAACATCATGCTAGCGTTTGCTGTTGTTCTAGCATTTTCACCGTTGGGTAAGATTCGCCTAGGTGGCGAAGACGCGACGGCGGACTATTCGATGTCATCTTGGATTGCGATGTTATTCGCAGCCGGTATGGGTATCGGACTTATTTTCTGGGGCGTTGCTGAGCCAACCGCGTTCTTCACTAACTGGTTCGGCACACCATTAGATGCGGAACCTTTTACAGAAGCAGGCCGTGAACTGGCATTAGGTGCAACCGTATTCCACTGGGGCTTTCATGCGTGGGCTATCTATGGCATGACGGCGCTTTGTCTAGCGTACTTTGTTTACAACAAAGGCTTACCGCTATCAATGCGTTCTGTGTTTTACCCAATACTGGGTGAACGAGTTTGGGGTAAAACAGGTGATGTGATCGACGTACTAACGGTACTGGTTACCCTGTTTGGCCTTGCGACTTCATTAGGCCTAGGTGGTACGCAAGCAGCAAGTGGTATTAGCCACGTATTTGGCTTGGAAAACAACATCTACCTTCAGCAATCAATTATCGTTTTGATTATGGGCTTGGCGATCATCTCTGTTATGCGTGGCATGGACGGTGGTGTTAAGTTCCTAAGTAACCTGAACATGGTTATTGCGTTCGTATTCCTTGGTCTTATCGCTGTATTGAACTTTACGACAGTGCTTGATTCTGTGGCGACTGCGGCAACGGGCTATGTGAAAAACATCGTAGCTTTGAGCCAAAGTGCGGGTCGTGAAGACACAACATGGCTGCATGGCTGGACTGTGTTCTACTGGGCATGGTGGGTTGCGTATGCACCATTCTTCGGTATGTTCGTAGCGCGTATTTCTAAGGGCCGTACGGTTCGTGAGTTCCTACTTTGCGTACTGATTATCCCAACATTGGTAACGTCGGCTTGGATGTCGATCTTCGGTGGCGTAGCTATCGAGCAAGTAATTAACCATGTGGGACAACTTGGCCTCGACCAAGGCATTACAGACGTATCTCTAAGCTTGTTCTACATGCTAGATGCTTACTCGTTCGGTAGCATTCTGTCAGTTCTCGCAGTCGCACTGATCATTGTGTTCTTCGTTACAACGCTAGACTCAGGCTCTATCGTTATCGATGGCATGACAGCGGGTGGTAAACTAGAAGTGCCAGTGAAACAGAAAGTGGTTTGGGCGGTTATCTCAGGCGCTATCGCAATGGTGATGTTGTGGATTGGTGGTACTCAATCTATTCAAGCTCTGCAATCGATCACGATCATTGCTGCACTGCCGTTTACGATCATTCTTCTGATTGGCTGTTTTAGCTTGTTGAAAGGTCTACTGACTGAAGTAGATAAAGCACAAGAAAACGTTAGCGAAACCGCTAAATAAAGTAATCGAATATGGGGAGTATATAGTTCGCTAATTACTCCTTATTCAGTGTTATTTCAAAGCTCTCTTGTACTGTGTGCAAGGGAGCTTTTTTATGCCCAAGAAGAAATCAAAGACAAGTAGAAAAGACAAAAAAAGAGCC
>NZ_AJZM02000088.1 GCF_000272405.2 Vibrio tasmaniensis 1F-187 | reverse complement strand
TAAACACATTTCAGGACGGGACAACCTAGCCAAAAAAGCCACCAGTTTTCACTGGTGGCTTAAATCTAAATTACCGCCTTCATGACGGTGGTTACAACTTTCCCGATTACCGCGAACTCGTCGAGTTTCTCCTCATTCACGATAAACGAATCATATTCTTCTTTGTTGTCTGAGATGACGTTATAGCCCTCAGCCATGATGTCGTACTTCAGGCGCTTTATGTAAACGTGCTTACCAATGCGAACAACATAGACACCATGCTTTACTGGGTGATCGAGTTCTCGGGTATCGACTAATACTTCATCTCCGTCGCTCAAAGTGTCTTCCATTGAGTCACCGTGGCAAATAATGATACGAGCATCTTCTTCTGTCAGGCCGAAACGTCTTAACCACAAGCAAGGTAGGAATTCGGTTCTGAGTTGGTACTCGGTATCGTTTTGAGAACCAAACCCACAAGAGGCATAAACGTTGTACACGGGTACAGCGCACATATCGCCTATTTGAGAAGTGGCTTTCACAGACTTAACATTCGAAATCTCTGTGACATTGTCATCGGTGATGTGATGAGATTTACTTAACCAATTGTTTCTCATGGTTTTATCATTCCAACAGAAAATGGACTTTGCAATAGCCTCTCTCCACAAACTCACAACCCAGTCTCCATAAAGAGACTAAAGAGCACATTAAAGCGTATTACCCTAGTAACGAAGTCATCGCATAACAAACTATAGCCGCAGTTTAAGGTCGGTATTGTATATGACTACCTGCGATAAACTGCAAACCGCTAAGAACTATAACACGCCATTACTGTGGTGGATATGATGCTAAGCCTTTGAATATTAGACATGTGTTAGACGCTGCATTTAATTTTCAATATTTTAGCTCTCTAAGCAATATTTGAGAATTAAGCTCACTGCAATCACAGCCAGAATAAATGCCGCTAAAGTCACACTGAGCACTGTTTCGATTCGTAAAAAACAGAAGCGAACAGAGTGGTAAACATCTTTCTAAAAATAGCCAGCCTCTGCTGGCTATTTTTTTACCCGCTATTCAGAGATTTAAGGTAACATCCCCTCACTATTTCTATCTAAGACACCCTATCAATGGCTCTCAAACCAACAATCTATAAGTTTCGTATTTCTTTAACCGATATGAATCGCGACTATTACGACTCTTTTAATCTAACGGTTGCTCAACACCCTTCTGAAACAGAACAACGCATGATGGCTCGTATCATTGCTTTCTGTATCAATGCATCTCCTGAACTTGAGTTCACTAAAGGGTTGTCTAGCATTGAAGAACCCGATTTATGGCAGAAGTCGTTAGATGACCAAATCTTAGAGTGGATTGATGTTGGTGAACCCGATCCAGAACGCGTTAAGAAAGCGACTCGCCTATCTAAGTCTGTTAGCGTGTTCAGCTTCAACACTAAATCGAATGTTTGGTGGGAACAGAACAAAGGTAAATTCGGTTATCTGAAGGCTCAGATCGTTCGTCTAGACAACGATGGTATTGAGCAGCTAGCAGCGATGACACAACGTACTATGGACCTTTCAGTAATGCTGTCGGGTAACTCTGCGTTCGTAAACAGCGACACGCAATCTGCAGAAGTAACGTGGGAAGAGCTACAGAGTAATGACTGAGACCCAAACTCAGACTGAACCTCAGCGCCAAACTAAGCTCGAAGCGTGTTTGCAGCTCGCAGGTCTCGATTCAGTCAAAGCGCTGACGACTGGCTATGAAAAAGAGTTAAAGTCATTTATTGATGAAAACCATGCTCTGTTCAGACACGCTTGCGAGAACAAGCCGGACAACTCTGCACGTCAGACGTTGCTCGGCCTGTTAACCAAGGTACATATCGATGCAAGCTATCGCTTTGAAAGCAATAAAGAAGCGAATGAGGCAATGCAAAATGTATTCGATACTACAGTGGGCACTGAGCACAGCGACAAGTTTCAAAACTCTAACGCTCAGCAGTTACAGTTAATCACTCATTTGTGGTTGTTCGTTCAGGGACGACTAGGAATGGATTACAGCCTTGCTAATGATCACGCAGCAGTAGCCGCTTCGTTGCTATATCGCGTATCAAGAAACACCGATGATGAGATTCGCGTAGAGTTCATGGCAAGTTTTTATGATGGTTTGAACCTCTATCAAGCTGAGAATAAGCCGTCCGGTTTTGTTCATTACTTTAAACGTTTGTTTAATCTTACTTAAGCATTCCACCAGCTGCTGTACCCAAATTTGCGCTTTATAGATTCTGTAGAGCGCATCTAATTTCCGGTCCAACCAACCCACATCGAAAATGCAGATTCCCTATTACGCTCGTTCCTCACTTTAGGGAATGACGAAAGTAACTAAGTCACTCATTCTGCAAGATCATCAGTGTTTGCTTCTAATAGGCTGGCGTAGAATACACTCTGAACCCCCACCCTCGTATTTTACCTCACTCGCCGTCATCCTCGAGAAGGAGGAACGACTGAGTTGAGGATCTAATACCAAGTCAGAAACTACACAGACAAACAGATTCCCTATTACACTCGTTCCTCGCTTTAGAGAATGACGACATTCTCAGTCATTGCAGTTTACTTCATTGCAAGCACAAAAAAGCCCCCACAAGATACCGCGCTTCAGCACTGTTGTTTATCCGATTGCAACCCAAAAACCATACGTTAGAGACGAACAAAGTCTTGTTGTGATAATGATACTTCTCATAACACGACGAATTAAAGCTACGTATATGGCAAGGTTACTTTACAACTATAACTTATCAATTTATTCAAAAAGTGCATATTTTTCAGATAATTATTCTCAAATGGAAATATCAGTTATGTGACGAGCAGAAGCATTTTCTCTTGTGATGATCAGTACACTTAATTTTATAAAATGATAATAAAAAACCTGCAAATACAACTAACGTTAACTTTAAATTATCTTGTTTTATAAGCGGAGAATTAAAATGAAAATATGGTCTGTATCCTTTCTTGCAACTGCAGTAGCTGTCGCTCTAAGCAGTAATGCGATAGCTTGTACTGGGCTTATTGTTGGCAAAGAAGCGTCGAACGACGGTAGCATTATGATTGCTCGTAATGAAGATTTTAGCATTAACAACTGGAACAAATACCTAAAGTATCGACCTGCGCAAGATAACCAAGAAGGTGACTGGCAGTTAGGTAACGGGTTAATTGTTCCGATGCCAAAGCACTTCTTTGCTTACTCTGCGATACCAGACTGGGATGCGGATACCGTTAATCGCGACGGAAAATTCTATGAAGAACGTGGGATTAATGAACACAACGTTGCCATTTCAGCAACAACCAGCGCAGAAATAAACGACAAAGTCGCCAAGGTAGATCCTTTAATCGACAATGGCGTAATCGAAGCCATTATACCTACGTTAATCCTTCCTCAGGCAGAAAACGCAAAACAAGCCGTAGAGTTACTCGGTCATTACATCGAAACCTATGGTGCTGGTGAAGGAAACAGTCTCTATATTGCAGACACCAATGAGGCGTGGTTATTTGAAATTGGTTCAGGTCACCATTGGATTGCTGTAAAAGTACCAGATGACAGTTACGCCATGATTGCAAATGGCTTACGTGTACATGGTGTGAACTTGGCAAACAAAGAGGTACTGCATTCAAAAGACATATTCGAGTTTGTAGAACAAAACAAACTGCTTGATAACGCAGATGAAAAATCTTTCAATTTTGCTAAAGCATTCGGAGTTATTGGTGATGAGTATAATATCGATCGTGAATGGTTAGGCCAAAAAATACTGACACCTTCGCTGCATCAACAAAGTCGCATGACGCAATACCCTTTGTTTATGAAACCTGATACAAAAATCTCAGTTGAAAATGTGGCAGAGGTACTTAGCGCGACTTATAAAGACACGGTTTTGGAAGGAAAATCGAAACGACCAATTAGAGTTGAACGTCAACTAGAGTCGCATATTATTCAGCTTCGCCCTGAGATGCCAGAAGAGCTTCAAGGTATTATTTGGCAAAGCTTCGGCGTGTTACCAGAATCTGTTTTAGTGCCGTTATACTCAACCCTACAAGATTACCCAAAAGCGTACCAAGTAGGCGATGATAACTACAGTGATGACTCTGCTTATTGGCAGTTCCGTAGTTTAACCGCCCTCGCTTCTACAAACCCAGATAAGTATTTACCAGTACTAAAAGCAACTTGGGACAAAGAAGAAACTCAACTATACAAGCAGGTCGCACACTTAGATAAAACGTTAACAGACATGTATAAAGTAGATAAACAAGCGGCTCTGAACATGGCTGCCGACTACTCATACGGACAGCTTAAGCGTACCTTAGATATGGCAACTGAGCTTAGATACAAAATGATTACAGATTTGACTAAAAGCACAGAGAAGAAATACTCAGAGGAAGAGTTTAAGAAAATAGTAAATCTGTAGGCTTATGAAGCAACCAATAAAAACGGAGCATAATGCTCCGTTTTTTTATCTGAATAGGTTTAGTTCTAACGCAGGCCGTGTAAGAACTCATGGCGCGTTGCTGGGTTTGATCTAAAAATACCCCCCAGAGCTGTTGTTGTTGTTTCGCTGGTTGCGTCCATTACACCACGAGATTTCACGCAGTAATGAACCGCATCCATGGTTACAGCAACATCATCCGTTTCTAGTAGCGTTTGCAATGCTACAAGGATTTGCTGTGTCATGCGCTCTTGAACTTGAGGACGTTGAGCAAAGAAACGAACGATTCTGTTGATCTTCGAAAGACCAATGATCTTACCTTGAGGAATGTAAGCGACTGCGGTTTTACCATCAATGGTGACTAAGTGATGCTCACATGTGCTGGTGACGGTAATGTCTTTTACACGAACCATTTCACGAACACCCATCTTGTTTTCGATCACGGTGATTTTAGGGAAATTGGCGTAATCCAAACCAGAGAAAATCTCATCCACATACATTTTTGCAATACGTTGCGGCGTTTCTTCCAGACTGTCATCTGCAAGATCAAGTTCAAGGAGAGTTAGAATCTCACGCATATGGTGTTCGATTCGTTCCTTTTTCTCTTCTCGGCTAACCTGGTTAGGACGCATTGGTGTCTCTAATCCGCGGCTTGCTAGCGCATCTTTAACCAACTTCGCTGATTCGCTAAGACCTGACATTGAACTTCCTCTTTTAATACCCCTTCTGGATGGCAAACAAGGATACTCGGAATTTTGATTAAATACACCCATATTTTAAGGGAGGTCATTATTTACGGGGCTTAAACTATGCTAAAGTGGCTGCAATTTCGTTGGCGAACATCTGTGATTTGATAATTATGGAGCCACTATTGCCAACCACTAAATCAAAATAATAACGACCAAAGGATTTCAATTATGGGCTGTTGCGACGCTCCGGGCTTAATGCCAATTGAAGAAGCACTAGATAAGCTGCTATCACCAATCAAACCAATCCAAGCGACTTTATCTCTACCTCTTGCTGAAGCATTAGGTTATGTCCTTGCTGAAGATATTCTTTCCCCTATTTTCGTACCTCCTTTTGATAACTCAGCAATGGATGGCTATGCACTGCGCTTAGCAGACCTAGAGAACGGTAAAGTACTACCATTAGCAGGCAAATCTTTTGCAGGCCAACCGTTCGAAGGTGAATGGCCAAGCAACACCTGTATTCGCATTATGACTGGCGCAAAGATCCCTGAAGGTTGTGACGCCGTAATCATGCAAGAAAATACAGTTGAAACTGATACTGGCATTGAAATTCAACAAGACGACATCAAGCTGAACAATAACATTCGCCCTACTGGTGATGACATCAAACAAGGTGATATCGTTCTTAGCCGCGGTGAACGTTTAACACCTCGTGACATTCCAATGATTGCTTCGCTGGGTGTGAGCCACGTGACAGTGTTACAGAAGCCTAAAGTCGCGTTCTTTTCTACCGGCGATGAGCTAAAGCCACTAGGTCAACCGCTTGAAGACGGTCAGATCTACGACAGCAACCGCTACGGCATTAAACCGCTGATTGAAGCGTTTGGTTGTGAAGCTATAGACCTAGGCATCATCCCAGATTGCCCTGCAACGCTTAAAGAGACCTTCGAGAAAGCACAGCAAATATCAGACGTGGTTGTGACTTCTGGCGGCGTAAGCGTTGGCGAAGCAGATTACACCAAAGATATTTTGGAAGAACTCGGTCAAATCGGCTTCTGGAAGCTAGCTATCAAGCCCGGTAAACCGTTCGCATTTGGTGAATTGGATAACGCGTGGTTCTGCGGCTTACCGGGTAATCCAGTGTCGGCAATGATGACCATGTATGTTTTGGTTCAACCTATGCTTGCTAAATTGGCTGGTCACACAGCGTGGACAGCTCCGGAATCTATTCCTGCTATCACCAAGTCTGCATTCAAAAAAGGCCCAGGCCGTACTGATTACCAGCGTGGCATTTACTCGATTGAAAACGGTCAATTTGTGGTAGAAACAACGGGTAACCAAAGCTCTGGCGCTTTCCGCTCAATGAGTTTAGCAAACTGCTTTGTGGTACTAGAGCGCGAACGCGGCCGTGTTGAAGTCGGTGAAACGGTTCAGATCCAACTGTTTAACTCGACGCTTTACTAACGAGGCTTACTGATGGAAATACTGTCTGACGTAGAGATGCTTCGCTACAACCGTCAAATCATTCTTAAGCAGTTTGATTTTGAAGGCCAAGAAGCACTAAAGCAGAGCTCAATCTTAGTATTAGGGGCTGGAGGCTTAGGTTGTGCCTCCGCTCAATACCTTGCGACTGCGGGCATTGGTAAGCTAACACTGATCGATGATGATATTGTCGAGCTTTCTAACTTGCAACGACAAGTCCTTCACACCGATGCTGACATTGGTAAGAAGAAAGTCAATTCTGCCGCTGAGTCGCTGCAGGTATTGAACCCTCATCTGACAATTGAAACTGTCGACCACAGGCTTGATGACCAAGCTCTTGGCAAGTTGATTGAAACTCACTCGCTTGTTCTCGACGCAAGTGACAACGTAGAAACGCGCAATCAGTTGAACCTCTTGTGCTACACATCGAAAACGCCATTAGTTTCAGGTGCTGCGATTCGCATGGAAGGTCAGATTAGCGTATTCACTTATCAAGACGCCGACGCGCCGTGTTATCAGTGCTTGAGTGCTCTATTCGGCAACGCTGCACTAAGCTGTGTTGAAGCCGGTGTGATGGCACCGGTAGTTGGCATGGTGGGCGCAGCTCAGGCTTTGGAAGCTATCAAAGTTATTGCTAAGTTTGGACAACCAAAGCAAGGCAAACTTTTAATTCTCGATGCCATGTCTCACAGCTGGCGTGAAATGAATTTAATGAAGATGCCTAATTGCTCGGTGTGCGGATAGACTAAGCATATCCCCCCTCTAATCGACAACCTAAGCCTTGACTAAAAGTCAGGGCTTTTTTAGGTCTCAACATCAGCTTCTCAAATCGATTTATCAATTTGAAATGATCTATAAAATATTAGTTTCATTTGAATTCTCATTTTGAGAATATATTGCACATCTCAGTAATTTAGAATATAAACAATAAAAATCAACAACTTAAAAGTGGCACGTAACTTGTAAAAGTATCTAGACCTTCTATGACAAGGATGTAGATATGAGAATTACAACGTTAAGTTTGCTATTAAGTGCGCCTTTGGTCGCCAACGCAGCGCCATTCGATACCTGTCCGAGCCAGGCTTACCTATTCCAATCGACACCCGTACAAGTTTGGGGCGTGAACCTAGTGACAGGCTCAACCACCCTGTTAGAAGACGATACGGGCATGAACGCCAATATCAATGGTGTTGGTTTCGACTTTCAAGACAGATATATTTATGGCTATGACACTACCAACAAACGCTTGGTGCGCCTTGGACAGGATTTCCAAGCAGAAGTGATCAATACCAGTGGATTACCAACCGATCACACTTTCTATGTCGGCGATGTCTATGACCATGTGTATTACCTTTACCGTACAGGAAAAGGCTTGTTCACCGTTGATCTATCGCCGTTAGACGCCGACCCAAACGCAACTGTTACAGTTAACAAAATAGCTGGTAGCCCGGCAACCGTAAAACTGACTGATTTCGCTTTCCACCCAAGTGATGGTTCTTTATATGGTATCGATAATAACTCCGGAGGCTTATACAGCTTCAATCCTACAACCGGTGCCGAAACTTACATCGGTGATACTGGTGAGTTAGGTACATTCGGAGCGGGTTATTTTGATGTAAACGGCTATTACTACGTATCTCGAAATCAAGACGGGAAAATCTACCGTATCAATCTGTCTCCAGACAACGCGAGCAATATCGCAGCAGGAATTGTTCCAGCCGTTGAATTTGTATCGAATGGGCCTTCTTCTAATCAAAATGATGGCGCTCGTTGTGCGAATGCGCCAGTTGTGGATGAAGATTCCAACATCGACTTTGGTGATGCGCCAGACAGCTACCTAACCCTACTCGCCAGCAATGGTCCTCGACATGAACTTGATGGTGTGACTTGGTTAGGCACTGATGCACCCGATGCCGACCTTGATGGCTACGTAACTCCACAATCGGATGAAAGTGTTGGCATTGATGACGAGTGGGCAAACGGTGGTATCGGTTTTGTTACGGCGCTTGAAGCCGGGCTTGATTCAAAAGTGGTGATTGAAGCTTCAACAACCGGTTACCTTTCGGCGTGGATAGACTGGAACCAAGATGGCAGCTTCGATGGTGCTAACGAGCAAGTATTTACCGACTACCAACTGGATGCTGGTGAAAACGATCTGTTCCTAAATGTCGATATCAACGCACTAACGGGGACTACTTGGGCTCGCTTCAGATTCAGCCAACAAACCAACCTGAGCTACTTTGGTGGTTCGACATCTGGTGAGGTAGTTGATATTCAAGTTGATGTTCTTAACGACGGCGCTACAGCCCGTTACTTCCCAAGTGCTTCTGGTTACGCAACCTTGGCGTATGAAGATAACTGGCCTTATAAAGCTGATTACGACATGAATGATGCTGTTCTTATGTATCGCATTACCGAGATCCTTAAAGATGGAAAAGTCGTTAAATCAACCATCGATGGACGTCTTGCTGCAGTAGGTGCTTCGTACAGAAATGGTTTTGCGGTTCGACTTCCTAATCTAGACCCAAGCTTAGTGAGTAGCGGAAGCTCTTACATGAAGCACAATGGTGTGTTCACTGATTTAGACTTGGAGCAAGGACGTAGCGAGGCAATCTTTGTTATTGCTAACGACCTTACAGAGAAAATCAGTACTAGTTGTACCTTCTACCGCACCATCAGCTCTTGTAAAGAAGATGAGCAATTCGCTTTCCAAATCGGGATTACGTTAGCTGGCGATGGAGTGAGTACTGGCAGTTGGACTGACATGCCTTACGACCCATTTATTTTCGCGACGCCTGGGTATTATCATGGTGAAAACCTACCTCTACATCCAGGGCGCAGCTGGGAGGTGCACTTGCCAGACCAAGCTCCAACCGAGGCGTTTGATACCGCTAATCTCTTTGAAGCAGGACTAGGCGTTGATGACAGCAATCCATCAACAGGCAAATATTTCAAAACTGCAGACAACCACCCGTGGGCACTGCTGATTACTTCAGACACGGAATGGCAATGGCCACTGGAATATGTAGATATCGTCACCGCCTATCCAAACTTTGCGAACTTTGCTGAATCCGGCGGTACTCAATCCACCGATTGGTTCCAAACACCTGCCGCTGACCAATGCTATCTTATCTAGTCTGTCGAATGCTGCACTTAAGAAAAATACGGCTCAGTCGCAGTCAATACGTATTCCATTACTAATCGCATCACTAACGTTGGTAGGGTGTGGTGGCGGAGGCGGCGATGGAGGAGCATCAACTCCTAACCCATCGCCTTCAACACCAGTGACGTCAACACCAGTGACGTCAACACCAGCGACGTCAACACCAGTGGCGTCAGCGCCAGTTACATCACCATCAGTGGTCTCATCACCAGTCACCGTCGCTATAAATCCGGCACCGACACCAGTTAATGCGGTTATCTCCAACGGCCCGCAAGCGTACAAAATGGATGAGCTCGTAATACCTGATGGTTTCGATTATAACTCTGTAGATCAATTCGACCTCAATATTGATATCAGCCACATCTCAACCGATCGTTCGTTTGTATCTGTATATAGCCGATTTACCACAAGAGCAGATTCAACCTACAAGCCGGATTATTCAAGTAAGGTCATTGGAGGCCCTTTAGACAACGGTACATTTACATCCAACTTTTCGGCGCCGCTAAGCGAAGATATTCTGTTGATTGAGATCTGGTTTTATGATGGTCAAGCGCCGCTGCAACAAGTCGTTGCAAGTGACGGATCACAAATCACTTGGTAAACGTAAAGGAATGAAAAGTGCTGAGTTCACTTAGACAATGGCTAAATTCAGTTGGAGTTAGGCAGCAGTCTCGAAGTTGAAAGTCGAATAACAATGCATAAAGGTGAGCAATGAGGCTCACCTTTTTATTTGGGCGCAATTTCAATTTTCAGTACTGGTTATGTTCACTTTATCGAAAGCCTGTCTTATCTTTTAAAGATGACTTTCAAAGGCTTACTTTATGAAACAGTTGAAAATAGGATTCGTTATATTATCGATTGGTATTGGGCTACTTTTATTTCTCACCTATTTCCCGATGACATCTTCTACCGGAGAACGCATTGAAGCCAGAGTCATCTCCAATACGCTCACTCAATCCCTTGACGGACATAGACGCTACCTCACGGTTGAAACTCAAGACAACGAAATATTTCGCGTTTCCATTCCACCAACAACAGACTGCCCTCTTGATTCTGTGGTCGTGCTTGATACATTAAACAATCAAATAACCGGACAAAGCAGCTATCAGTACATCCACTGCCGGGCTGCGCCTTAGTCGCCGATATAACAACAAGAATGGATATAAGAAGAATGAATCAGCCACTCATTTCACCAGAACAACTTCAACAACGTTTGCTAGAAGAAGACAACATTGTAATCCTCGACGCCAGTATCGAATTTCAGATCCCAAGTGAGTCAGAAAAGATCAAAGGACAAATGATACCTAGTGCGATT
Organism: Vibrio tasmaniensis 1F-187; assembly: GCF_000272405.2. Lineage (GTDB taxonomy): Bacteria > Pseudomonadota > Gammaproteobacteria > Enterobacterales > Vibrionaceae > Vibrio > Vibrio tasmaniensis_A. The sequence continues at coordinate 6,081 of NZ_AJZM02000088.1, read as the reverse complement.
CGTTTCGATTACGACAAAGACTTTTGTAACAAGCACACTCTGCTCCCTCACATGTTCCCGACCGAAAAACACTTCAATACACGCGCACAAGAAATTGGTATCAATCAAGACAGTACGATAGTGGTTTACGATAACTCAGGAACTTTTGCCTCGCCTCGCGCATGGTGGATGTTTATAGCAATGGGACATAACAACGTTTATATCTTAGATGGCGGTTTACCAGCATGGATAGATGCAGGTTACGTAACAGACACTAACTATAAAACAGAATTTCAAGCCGGGAATTTTGATGGGAGTATTCAAGACGACTATTTTGTTAATGCTCAACAAATCGAAAGCTATTCCGCTCACAAGAGCGCGAACATTGTAGATGCGCGTTCTCAAGCTCGCTTCGATTCAGAAGTTCCAGAACCACGTGAAGGCTTACGTAGTGGCCACATCCCAAACTCAGTTTGCTTGCCGTTCGCACAAGTCTTAAATGCAGGTAAATTGAAGCCTCAAGAAGAGTTAGTTGACATTTTCTCGACTCTAAACTTAACCCCCTCTCAACCAATGTTCTTTAGCTGTGGCTCTGGTGTGACGGCTTGCATCATTTTATTAGCCGCTAAACTGGCTGGTTATTCAAGTGATATGGGCGTTTACGATGGCTCATGGACTGAATGGGGCGCAAATGAAAAACTACCTATTACCGTAACTAAAAAGTAATTCAGCTTCGCTTAATGATACTGTTAGAATATACTGTACATGCATACGGAGCTCACTAAAGGTTATGGCTGAAGCCCATGACACTTAAGCATCTTATTGCTCAATCAGCTAGGCACTTATGAACTCAAGCGTTTAACACGGTTGTAACTTGAAGACGCAGTCACTTGAAGACACCTAGGTAGTGACAGAGTTAACACTACGTAGGTGTAGAGCCATCCGATTTTTAACAAAAACTGTGATTAATCATGGGTTAATTGTCAGCACGTTTATGAGTGTTAATATTTCATTCAAGAATCTCTGTTCGTAGCCGTTACACTATTTAATCATTGATATATTTTTTATGCCTCGTTGTATTAATCACACTGGCGATATAAACGTTTGTCACTTGCAGTCTGTTAAAAGTAGTCACCAACAAAAGGCATCTCATGGCTCTATTTAAGAAAAATATCTGGTCGCTGTACGCTCTGATCGTGCTGCTTACCCTGATACTTTTCAGCGCCTTTGGCATAACCAAGTGGCAATCAAACAGAGATGACTTTACTAAGCAACAACATATCCAAGTCGAGATCTTCTCTAGCTCAGTAAACTCTCTATTAACTAGCCAAGAAGCACTGCTTGAAGTGGTTGGGCATCAACTTGCTCAGCAGTCCGACTTTACCCGAACGGCTTCGATTCAAATTCGACCAATATTAGATAAACTGCTTGATACTCATCCTGCAATAGCCGCTTTCGGGTTACTAAATCCTCAAGGGGATTACCTGTCAATCAGCTCAAACCTACAGCTGTCTGACCAATTTAACTTACTGGATCTCCCATACACCAAAGACTCATTTCTAGAGGCTGTATCTAGTAATAAAATGGTTTTGGGGCGCACTTATTTCCATGATTCTCTTAACAGCCTCGTGATCCCAATGAGAAAATCCATTTCTCTCGATGGCAAGAACGTTGATGCAGTCATGACCGCAGGTTTACGCTTAGACAGCACAATTTTGTTTGAAAACAATGCGCACGCAGGCAATTACAACACGTTAACTCTACTTAGAACCGACAACTATCGTCAGTTTTTTTCTAGCGATATCGAGTCGCTAGACGCTTATTTAAAACCGGTTGATAACGTTCTAATGGATCGCATTACCAAAAGCTTTTCTGAGCAAGTGACTGTCAGCGTCAAAGAAGCGAAAACAGGAAAATACACATATTCTTTCTGTATCGATGATAGCGCTTTCCCATCGCTCGTTAGCGCTAAATACATTCCAGACTACAAGCTTTGGGTTGTCGGCCGAACAGACCTAGCACACGTTGATGGTATATTCGCAAAAGAGTTTGGTGCTCTTTTCTTTGTTTTTGTTGTTCTTCAGTTTGGTTTCTATTTTTTAGTAAAATCGATTGCGAAGAACGAACAACGAACTCGCAGCCAATTGATTTACCAAGCCAATCACGATCCATTAACCTCTCTCCCCAACCGCTCCTATATGCGTAAAAACATTGGCAAGTGGATTGAAGATGAGTCAGACCCATTCTCAATGCTGTTTATCGACATCGATAACTTCAAATGTGTTAATGATACCCATGGACATGACTTCGGAGACAAGGTGCTCAAACAAATTGCATTACGTTTGATGCGGTTTCGCTCCAGAGTCAGCCTATTGGTACGAGAATCCAGTGATGAGTTCTTGTTTTTAACAACGCTGAATAGTGAATCTGAAATTAAGCGACTATCAGAACGAATTATTGAAGTACTTTCTCAACCTTATGAAGTTGAAAGCGCTCAATTTTTGTTGAGTTGCAGTGTAGGTATTGCCCGCTTCCCAGACCACGGAAGAGATTTAGATAGCCTGTTACGCTCTGCCGATATTTCGATGTACAAAGCGAAACAGCAGCAAAACTCATACAGTATTTTTACTACTGAGATGCAAGACGCCCACCTCTACAAAATGAGAGTAGAACAAAGGCTTCGTATCGCTATCGATAAACAAGCTTTATTTATGGTTTTTCAACCATTGGTTCGTGCCGATGAAAGTACTCACGGTGTAGAAGCGCTTGTGCGTTGGGTAGATGATGAACTGGGTTTTGTCCCGCCAGACGTATTTATTCCTATTGCTGAAAGCACAGGTTTAATGCAAAAACTCGGCACCTTTATTATTGAATCCAGCGTTATGCAGATCGCTCATTTACACCGAACGATAGAACAAAAGATCGGTCTTTCGATCAATATATCCGTACGTCAGTTTTCACATAAGTCGTTCTCAGAACACCTATTCACTACGCTTGAGAAATATCAGTTCTCACCAAGCTGTTTAACGCTCGAGATTACTGAAAGCTTGTTCATTGAAGATGTGGCTATAGTGAAACCACTGTTTGAAGCCCTCAAAGAAAACGATATTAAGATTTCTCTAGATGACTTCGGTACGGGCTACTCGTCATTGAGCATGTTAAAAGCACTCCCTATCGACGAACTTAAGATTGATAAGAGTTTCATTGAAAACATAGCAGTCGATCAACAGTCACTAACAATGGTCCAGAACATCATCGCTATCGGTAAAAACTTCGGTATGGTGGTGTTGGCAGAAGGCGTAGAATCAAACGAACACTTCGCGATTCTAAAAGCATGTGGATGTGACTTGATGCAAGGTTACTACTTCTCTCGTCCTATTCCTTATGATGAACTGTGCACGTATCTCTCCTCGCTCCCCAAAATCACGAGTAAAGAGTCAGAACCTATTCTTTAGAGAGAGCAAAAGGGAGCCCAAACGGGCTCCCCAGGTTTATATTTTGCTAATCATCTAACTCAGCATGTTTCATCTGCTCATCCAAGTTAAGCACCGTCAAAGCATTACTTACGCTGGTTGCAATCACGTCTACTACGCCGGTTCTTAATGCACCTAATAAAGCTAATGGCTTACTGTTCTCGGCAGCGATGGCAATTACCTCAGCGATTGGGCGGAACTCTTCCAGGCCTAAGCCGATGACTCGGTCACTCATCACAGTGTTTGCGGCTTTGCCGTGTACATCAAAAAAGTCATAACCCGCAAAGTCACCGACCACGCCTTGTAGTAAACGAGATTGGACGACCTCTCCCGCCGTAAACCAACCTAGGTCGACCATGTAGCTGTTTTCACTCATATCACCAATACCGACTAATGCAACATCTGCCTTACGAGCTAGATCGAGTGTTTGCTTAACGGTGCTGTTTTCCATGAACGCGGATTTTTGTGCTTTGTTCTCTGCATAAGCAGGCGCATACAAGGTTTCAGAAGATCCACCGTATTTCTTGGCGAGTTGTCTACATATATGGTCGGCATTAAACATACCGCCTCTTGGGTGAATGCCGCCGATACCACATACGAATTTACAGTCACGTGGGGTAATTACCCCAGTATGGTGAGCAACCGACGATACGTTTCGGCCTTGGCCAACCGTGACTACCATGCCGTTTTTTAGGGTGCTCGTTAGGTAGTTCGACACCAAACCCGCAACCTGTAACCGCTGCTTCTCTTCATTTGGTTGGTCTAGTGCAACCAATGCACGCTTAACACCAAATCGTTCGATCAAACGTTGTTCGATCTTCGCGCTGAATACTGGGTGGTATTTCACGGTGATCTCGACAATCCCTTCATCGCGGGCTTGCTTGAGCATTCGACCAACCTTTGCACGAGAGATAGAGAATTTTTTAGAGATCTCTTCTTGTGTAGCGCCATCTTGATAGTAAGCAACGGCTACTTCAGTGAGGAGATCAGTATTTTCTTCGGAAACATCTTGGATATTCTTACTCATATACCACTCAACCAATATTTAACAATTATTTTACCTGCTGCACTTCCTAATAAAGGAGAGCTCAGTAAGTGATACACAAGCTTACACCCTGAACATATGTAACATCAAGGAGCATTTGATCAGCATAGTGTCCTTGATTTTACTGTTGATTAATTTACCTCACTTTGCCCGCTAAACGTTTGCTTGCATACCCCATGGTTACTAGAGCGAAATATATTTGACTGAAGTCACCATACAGCACTATTTACCGTTGACTTTGGGGCTAGATCGGATAAATATGGCTACATCATTTACTCATCGAGCGATCAAATGTTCTGTGCAAATGTTCGTTCGGAGAAAAATTTAAATTAATGTAAGTTTGACTCACTGGTACAACCATGAGGAACTTCATTAGTTCGCTTGCAAATGCCCACACCTCTCCCATTAAAGGGGTGTTCTGCGATACATAGGATGATCAAAATGAGCAATAAATTAGAGCAACTTCGTAAACTAACAACTGTTGTAGCTGACACTGGCGATATCGAAGCTATCAGCAAGTACACTCCTGAAGATGCAACAACTAACCCATCTCTAATTCTTAAAGCCGCTCAAATTGCTGAGTACGCACCTCTAATCGATGCTTCTATCGAATACGCTAAAGCGCAAAGTGGCGACAAAGCACAACAAGTTCAAGACACTTGTGACATGCTTAACGTGAACATCGGTAAAGAAATCCTTAACGTTGTACCTGGCCGCATCTCTACTGAAGTAGATGCTCGTCTTTCTTACGACATGGAAGGCAGCGTTGCTAAAGCTCGTCAACTTATCAAAATGTACAACGACGCTGGCATCACTAACGACCGCATCCTTATCAAACTGGCTTCTACTTGGGAAGGCATCCGTGCTGCTGAAATCCTAGAGAAAGAAGGCATCAACTGTAACCTAACGCTTCTATTCTCTTTCGCTCAAGCTCGTGCTTGTGCTGAAGCTGGCGTATTCCTAATCTCTCCTTTCGTTGGTCGCATCATGGACTGGTACAAAGCGAAAGAAGGTCGAGATTTCGAAGCTTCAGAAGATCCAGGCGTAATCTCTGTTTCAGACATCTACAACTACTACAAAGAGCACGGCTACAAGACTGTTGTTATGGGCGCAAGCTTCCGTAACATCGGCGAGATCCTTGAACTTGCTGGTTGTGACCGTCTAACTATCGCTCCTCAACTTCTAGCAGACCTAGAAGCAGCTGAAGGCGAAGTAGTAGAGAAGCTAATTGACTCTAACGGTACTAAAGAGCGTCCTGCTGCAATGACTCACGCTGAGTTCCTATGGGATCACAACCAAGACCCAATGGCTGTAGAGAAGCTAGCTGAAGGCATCCGCAACTTCGCCGTAGACCAAGGCAAACTAGAAGACATGATCGCAGCTAAGCTGTAATCACTACTTAATAAATAAGAGGAACGAATTTCGTTCCTCTTTTACATCTATCCACGAATTTTTAATTTCGAATCAATTTTGGAAGCAATTATGAACCGCAAACATCTAGCTAACGCTATTCGTGCTCTAAGCATGGACGGCGTACAACAAGCAAACTCTGGTCACCCTGGCGCACCTATGGGTATGGCTGAC
>NZ_AJZM02000087.1:1001-4388 GCF_000272405.2 Vibrio tasmaniensis 1F-187 | reverse complement strand
ACGCACCCAGCGCACCCTCCTTGTCGGGCTTGGCGTTGCTGTCTCGACACTTCTTATCACTCAGCCCGCTCTGGCTGCCGATATCTTCGCGTCAGGTAAACAAGCCATGAAAGACTCGGCGGGCAAAGGCTCTGCGGTTGAAACCGCGATGCTGGGGACTGGGCTTGCGGGGGCGGTCGTTACTGGACTGATGAGCCGTAACTGGTTTGCGGCCGTTGGCGGGTTCATTGGTGGCTCAGTCTTGTGGAATGTTGGAGCACCACTCGTCGGCTTAGGCTAAGGAGTCACAATGGAAGACCCTCATCAGTTTTTTTCTATTCCAAAACACATGAACAAAGGTCGTCGCTGGCTCGGGTTCCCAGTTGATGAACTCGTGCCTGCCCTCTGCATTTTTGGCCTCTCATTCTGGCTTAAACACGAAATGATAGGACTGACGTTATCGCTGGCTTGGTTTGGGGGATTACGTTACATCAAAGCGCAATACGGTGACAACATCGTTACCCTGTCACTTTATTGGTGGGGGGCTTCCTTTGTCCATCCCACCCTCTTTAAGCGTACCCCCTCAGCCTGTCGTCGTTACTGGATTTTCTAAGGAGACCCTTCATCATGGATCCGTTTGTTAAACGGGATAAGCTGGCCGTCAAAAGCCTCCTCAATCTTTTTTTGAGTGCAGGTTTTCTTGTCATGCTTATCACTAACCTGGTGTTGGGTTACACCAGTTATCAAGCTCTTACCCATCAAAGCCGAACCCTAGTCCCGCCCACCCTCTCTCAAGCCTTTACGGTGTCAGATGGCGCGGTCGATGAACCTTATCTTGAGCAAATGGCGGATTATCTTCTCTACCTGAAACTCAACATCACGCCGGCAAGCGTTGGACGTCAGTTTGGTCAGTTACTTGAATATTTAGACGAGACAAGCTGGTACAACGTTCAACCTAAGCTGCTTCGAGAAGCCACGGTGGTTAAAAAAGATAACATCAGCAGCCAATTTTCTGTCGAGTTGGTCCGAATTTCTCTCGACACTCTCCAAGTACAACTCTACGGGAAACTCCAAAAGCACGTAGGCCAACGCGCACTAGATCCGGAGATGAAGTGGTATCAAGTCAACTTTAGCTATGACCAAGGCGTCATAGGTTTACTCTCCATTGAAGAAGTCGAGGTCAACACCGATGAATCTTTATGAGCAATCATTCACCCCATCGCAGCAATGGCACCCTTATTTTTTATCCATCGCGCTTTGGGTGGTCTTTTTCATCCCCTCTTTTGCCCTGGCTGAAAATGCCGCCATGGTGAGCTATGAGTTTGACGAAGGCGACACGATCCCCTTGTCACTCTCTTCCATTAACGTGAACCGTTTACTGGTCAACAATGACCGTATTATTTCGATCGTCTGCCCGAAAGGGTTTTGCACCTCAACGGGCAACCAAAAAGACGCTTCCGGCTCCATCACCTTAAAAATTAACCTTCCCTTACCGTTTACCGCGCACCTGACGACAGAGAAAGGGCGATTGTTTGCGCTGTTTATTACCCCCAAAGCTACACCATCTTTGGTCACGGAGTTTGTTTGGTCGCAAAATTACAAAGAGCAGCAAAGCCCGATTGAGCAGGCGGCGGATTATCCCGCCGCCATGACAGCGCTCACCAAAGCCATGATACGTTTTGTCCATGATGGCGCTCCCATTGCTGGTTTTAAACGTCACGACGTTGACCCCAAAACCTTACCCAAAGATGAAGCGTCACTGGCCATCATCCCTCAAACGGTCTTCGTGGGCCGTCATTATTCTGGGGTGGTTTATCAGCTCAAAAATCAAAGCCGCAGTGACATGGCGCTGACCACCGCGCAGTTCTACAGCTATTCCGCACGCTCAGCCGCGCTCGATGCCTATCAATTAAAACCTGGGCAAACTACCACGCTCTATCTCATTACTGGAGGAGGCGCCACCCATGCTCGATAAACAAAAAGACGCCTTGGGCCGTTTTAAGAAACGCGTCTTCAAAGACACCGACGGGGACTTTGAAGACGGCGGCACGATCAATGCCGTGACAAGAAAGCGCAATCGCACCATTACGCTCACGGTATTGCTGATATTGACCGCCCTGGCTTTTGTTGTTTGGCGGTTAACACTGTCTCCCCAAGCGCCAAGCAAGGGCATTCAAGATGTCGGATTTGGCGCTGTCGTCACCGATGATTTTACCGACAAAGACAACCAGTCCGCCCTGACGTTTCAACAAGACAAAATCAACCAAATAGAACAAAGCTTAGCGCGGTTTGAAGGCACATTAAGTCGCTTTGGACAAAGCTTAACCTCTGAGTTAGAGAACATTAAAAAGGCCAATGAGCGCGATACAAAATCGCAACTGACAGAGCTTGAGCAGCAGATGCAACAAAAGCTCGATGAAGTTGACGCGCTCAAGGCGCAGCTTGAGACGCAATTAGCCTCACCCCTCAAGGCAGGCGATCCTTCGACTCAACACGGCATCGAGACCAACCAGGGAGACACCTTTGGCCAATACAAACTGCCCCCAAGACCGGCCATTAATAGCAACATGGATAACGCCAAGGTGAATGAGTTCCAGTACCAAGAGCAAGATGATGTGGCCTTTAGTGGTGATGCCTTTGATAGCTTTGAATTTCACTGGCAAGCCAGTGTCGAGGAGAAACAATCCCGTCGCACGACCGATAACTACGTGCCAACCGGCACCTTTGTGACCGCCGTAATTACCGGCGGCGCTGATGCTAATGGGGGCGTCTCTGGACAAGGGGATACCTCACCGATTGTCTTTCAGACAGTCAATCAGGGGGTCTTACCCAACGGTCAGGCCTCTAAATTGAAGGATTGCACGATCACCGGCGCCGTCTACGGTGAGATCTCATCCAGCCGCGGCGTCGCTCGCACCAGTAGAATGAGCTGCATACAACCCAATGGCGATATTCTCGATATCCCCGTCAATGCGACCGTGTTTAACTTTGGTCGCAATGGTATTCGCGGTACCACCATTTTGAAAAACGGTAAGATCGTTCAAATGGCCGGCATTGCGGGGATCTTGCAAGGCGTAGGGGATGCAGGTAAAGCGCTGGCACAAACCACGACACCGACGGCGCTCGGCCCAAGTCAAAGCATCAACAGCGATAAAATTGGCTTGAATCTGCTTGGCGGCGCCACGGAGAGCGTTGGCAGCAAATTGGCGGACTACTACATCAAACTGGCCGAACTCTATCATCCGATAGTGGAAGTCAATCCTGGTGCCATCGTCAATATTGTCTTTTTGGAAGGCTTTCCATTAGATCCATTGCTGGCCGATGAATACGAAACGCGCATGAATGAGCAGCGTGAGCAAGTCTCCAACAGCAATCAGCTCTTGGATGTCATCACCAACGCCTCCTCTT
>NZ_AJZM02000087.1:0-991 GCF_000272405.2 Vibrio tasmaniensis 1F-187 | reverse complement strand
TGAGCAAGTCTCCAACAGCAATCAACTGTTAGATGTCATTACCAACACCCCCTCTCTTCCACCAACCACTCAAACCGCCCCCATCAACCCATTAGCGCAAAAAATCACCCAACAAGGGTTAAGCCGCGTGGGCTTTGGGCGTGAGGAATCACCATGAATAGGCACGCTTTGTTTTCACTATCGATACTCTTAGGTCTGACCGGTTGTAGCGCGGGCTTTGAGAGCGAATACAGTTGCGATCAGGTCGGCGGCGTTTCAGATTGCGTCACCATGAGCGAAGTTCGAGACAACCTATACGGTTATACCGGAGGCAGTGGTAACGCCACGGTCTCTTCTCAAGCGCGTCTCGCCCCACCTTCCGCCTTTACCTTACTGCCAAGGCGCAATCGAGAGGGGGAGCCAGAGCGAAGCCAAGAAGACGTTAAAAAACTCACCGTCTTCCCTTTCATCGACAAAGACAATCACTACATCGATACGATGGATGTTTACTTTGTCTTAGACGATAGCCGTTGGTCTGGGCGCCCTGCGCGCGCGATTTGGAAAGATTGATTAGGAAAGAATAATGAAACGAACCTTAAAAATCATTGTTATCACGGGCGCGATATTATGGGGCGCATTACTGAGCAGCGCCTTGGCACAAGTGGCGCAGTTTATCACCTCGCACGATGACGCCAGAGATCACGTTGTGGCGCGCTACATCGAGTCTCAGCCCTCTCTAGATAAGGGGGCGCTCCATCAAGCGGTCCAAGATTGTGCCGTGCACCCTAACATTAAAATCGAAAAAGAGATCGCTTCAGAGACGCGCCTTTCTCCACTCAAACTCAGCCTATACGAATGCTTACAAAAAAAAGGGCATCGTGAGCTTGCTCACCGCCTTCAACTCAGTGATGAAGCAATGCAAAGTGTCAGTTGGCCATTGTCTTTGTTTTGGTAAAAAATAGAAAAAGGGGTCCCCCCATGTTTTCCACCTCACGCAGTGGCTTATCCGCCT
>NZ_AJZM02000086.1:7239-10944 GCF_000272405.2 Vibrio tasmaniensis 1F-187 | reverse complement strand
GCTCGCTTGCTCTTGGTAAATTTTTTCACAACCAAGACGTTTAAGTTGTTCAAGTTGAACATCGAGCGTTTGGTCTTGGGTGCTAACACGAGCATAACCAATTTTCATAAAATGGCCTAAAAGTGAACTTAAAGATATTGATACACAAGTGTACATGTTCACTTTAAATTATAAAGACTAACTGAACAGTTATTAGATGATTGTGAGTAATGTCCATAAAGTTACACCTTAATGGACACTTATTAAAAGAGCCCCTAACCATTGCAACAATGATTAAGGGCTCTAGCAAAAAGGTTGGTTTGTGTTTGGGTGCGCACTAATTCAATTATTGCAAATGAATCAAGTATGGAAAATTCACTTAAGTTCAGTGTCCAGTCTGACTGGAGCGATCATTCGGGGGAGTAGTTAGGATTAAAAAAATGTTTATAACTCTACGAGCCTCTGCAATATCTTCTCTAGCGCAGCTCAGAGCCCAATGATCACTTGCTAATCTGACTAAGCCAAAGCTAGCTGGTCAAAATCTATAGTTTTAACAGCCTTGAGGTTAATAGTCTGCTTTGCTTTCCATAAATCATACTGGTGTTGCATCGCTAACCAACTCTCAGGAGTTCCGCCCAGTACAACCTGTAGCTTTAGTGCCATCTCAGGGCTGATAGAGCTTTGGCCTTTCACGATGCGGTTGAAAGTAGATGGACTTACACCCAAGTTCTTGGCTACGGCTCTAGAACTAAGGTTAAACGGTTCAAGGTACACATCGTGGATTAGTTCGCCCGGATGTGGAGGGTTGTGCATAATCATTAGTGATAGTCCCTATAGTCGAGTATAAAAGCGTTTCCATTTCTAAACTGAAACGTAACGCGCCAGTTGCCGTTAACATCAATAGCCCAAATATCATCTTTCTTTGGGTTTAGCTGATGTAGTCTCCAGCCAGGTTTATTGATATCAGCGATAACACTTGCGGTATTGATTACAGCTAACTGTAACCTTAGCTTTTTGATATGTTTGGCTTGGATACCCGCAGCAGTCCCTTTAACAAAGAACTTTTCCAGACCAGTATGCTTAAATGATTTTATCATGTAGATACTATAGCGCGTTGCGCTTCACGCTACAATCTTGGTAAAGACATTTTAGCCCTCATCTGTTCTTTTAGCCAGTTTTGCTCTACCCGTGATCATTGAAGGTGGGGTAGAGAGGGAATTAGTAAATTATCCTACGCTAAGCAAAAGTTCCCTGATTGCATTTACCTATTGCCATTCATTTTGGTTTCGCAACATGTTTTTGCAACGCTGAAAGCCCAACGATGGGCTAAAAACTACCAAGCATTAGATCCAAAAGAAAGACTGGCAGTGTTGGCCGCAATGATGGAAGTAGAATAGACAGATTTGACTATGTTGGCCACAGTGCAAAAGTTAGGGGAAAACAGGCAAAGCACAGATGCGGTGTAACCGGTGTGCGTAAAAGCCCTAGATATAATGGTGGTAAACTTTCGCTTAATCATTGGTAAGTTTTGCCAAAAGTTTACCAGCGATCGACACAACAAATATTTTTGATCAATAAAGAAAGCGGTAGGTGTAATCGATATAACCTAACTTTCATCGTTGCCTTTACATTCCAACGAGCCAAAATATTGATCTGATATGAATAAGGCTTCTTGAATATTTTTTAGGCTTAGCTGCGGCTTACAGATAGGAAAGCATTAACATTAGCAGGTTAGGCTACACCACTATTTTTAATGACTTAAGAATTAGAAACAGTCTGCGCTACACCCAAGTAGTGCTTAAAATGGCTTTTTGAAGCGTAAATAACTATAGCAGTCTTTGTTACGCCTAGTGTAATAGCTATATTCACAAATAAGGCAGCGATATTTTAACTAAATAATTTCAATAACTTAAAATTAAAAAGTAAATCACTACAAAAATAAAATGCAGTTTGCACTACACCAAGAGGTAGAAACAATGAGTTGTATAGCACTAAATGCAGTTGAGGCTACACCTTTCTATCAATATATAGACAGAAAATGCAGTAATGGCTACACCTTTAGAATGATGAAAGCGGAAAGAAGCAGTTTGGGCTACACCATTTAAGAAGATTGCCAGTGCACAGTATGCGTTACACGATTTTCCAACCCAAAACTACAGTAATGGATACACCTAACATAGTGATTCCAAACGTGCAGTAATGGTTACACCACAATAGTAATTGGCAATTGGAAGCTGGCTACTTTATTTCGGGTAAAGCTTTATTTCGCTTGGTGATTTTATAAGCCCATTCACCATGCCACGTCGTTTCCTGCCCATGTAAGTAACCAATTGATTCTAGCCTCTTAATTGCCGATTTAATTGATCTGTTAGCCTCCTTATTGCTCATATTCAAAGCAAGGCGATCTCTCATGCGACTTAAAGATACAGGGAAAGGGTCTTCGGGTAGGCAAGCAAAAAACAAATATAGGCATTGGGCTGTTTCAGCTCTTGGGATAGACGAAAGGGTGCGCATACTAATTAAGATTTGACGATCAATACGATACAGCTCCCACAGGTCAGGATCTCCTTCCAGGATGATAGTATCGGTATCCATGTTATAAACAAATTTCTTAAGCAACGAGGTTGATGTCGCTTTAGAGCCATCTTTCGTAGCCATACTTATCTTTTGACTCTGAATACGCTCTAGTGACTCTTTGATACGCTTACGAAACTTCGTGTTTAACATCTGCGTACTGAATCCACAAAACTTTGTAAATTCAGAGAGCTTCATTGTTATCCTGTCGGAATCATAACCATACTTTGAAAAAGCAAAGACAACCCCACACCAAACTTTGAAGTCTGTTCGTACATTGAGTCTTTCACCTTTGAGAGATGCGTATTCGTATCCTTCACGTTTGTACAGGGATATATCTCTGAACTCGTCGCTTACATTATGCTTTACAACAGTAAGATCATCACTTTTATTACTGTTCTTAGCAATTGGCGTAAATAAGGCTGTACGGATTAATATATTGGGCTGGATAGTATGTGTATCAGATATTATCAGACCATCACTAATCACCGATAAGAGTTTGTTTTCCATAGATAATATCCAAATTTAGTTACTAACATGCTTTGCAGTTCATGCTACACCATACACAGTCTATGATACACCGTCTACAGTTTAGGCTACACCAAATGCAGTTTATGATACACCTATCACGGTTTAGGCTACACCCTGATCATGCATAAAGCCAATACTGACAAGGCTTTGAGGCGATCAAGGATCAATTTGGATCTATTAGGTTCAGTTTAGGTTCAGTTTAGGTTAATTAAGCCTGTGGATAAGTGGATAACTATCCGAATCCTTGATACTAAATTACTGACGGGGAACGCTTTGGCGTTCCTGTGTCTGATTTGTGTGTGGACAACTATTCGCTCGTACCTCACGAAAGTTGACCACACACAAATCTGAAATAAATACTCAACACATGATCTGAGAGATCTTTAAGCTTTGTTGTATATTGGGTCCATCTGCATAAAGGTACGTAATGCGACATAGGATTATGGCTGAGATTACCACTCCGTTTTTTATTCTTTCTTTCACTTCCTCTTGTTGAGCCGCAGATAAAACAGATGGCCGCCCTAATGGCTTACCTTCTGCTTTGGCACGGGCGAGGCCAGATTGGGTGCGTTCGATCAATAGATCACGTTCGAACTGTGCGACGGGGCTTTGTTTCCGTAC
>NZ_AJZM02000086.1:0-7229 GCF_000272405.2 Vibrio tasmaniensis 1F-187 | reverse complement strand
TGTCCATAAAGTTACACCTTAATGAACAGTTGTTAAAACAAAGCGGGGGAACAGCCTTAATCATTGCAACAATGATTAAGTCAAAAGAAAGATTTGGGTGCACCTTGGCATGGATCACAACACTGAATCAGGATACATGAGGTGATGATGAGCGTAAAACGCTTGTTCGGGGCGTTGTTGCATCGCTCGTATTTCGGAGCAGCACAATAATCACGAGGCTTCTACTGATATAATGCAGTTTTCGCCTCGAGGCTTACTTATCCATGCCAAACAAGTTTAACAATTCAAAGCGCCACCACATTCCAAAGCAAACCTATAAACTGACGAACTGGCCTGAATACAACCAATCATTGATGAACCGAGGACGAATCGATATTTGGATAAACGAAGAGCTCTTAGATACATGGAACCATAAAGACCGTACCTATGACGGCACTGGCTCTAGCCCTCACTATACTGATGAAGCTATATTGATATGTCATGAAATCCGAATGGTATTACGCTTACCCTTGCGTCAAGCTCAAGGTTATATTGATTCGTTATTTGACATGTTGGACTTCCCATTAACTTGCCCTAGCTACAGCCAACTTTCTCGTAGACTTCAAGGCCTAAATATCAAAACGCCACTCTACCCAAAGCAACATAACACACAGATTGAAAATAATGATGTCGTCGCGCTAACCATTGACTCTACAGGCTTAAAGAGGTTTGGTAGAGACGAATGGCATCAAGAAAAACACAAAGTGAGTAGTAAGCGTAGTTGGCGAAAAATGCATATTGGCTCCGATCACAGCCACTACATTAGAGCTGCAGTTATGACAGACAAGAACACGAAGGATGAGGCTGTAGTCGGAGATATTTGTGACCAAATAAGCGTACCGGTAGGACAAGTATTTGCGGATAAGGCCTATGACGAAAATACGGTATATGACACGTTAGATAGCCACTTCCCGGATGCTGATATTGTCATTCCACCCAAGGAAAATTTGCTCTACGATGAACAGCGAGACCATCGAGTACGAAGTCGAGCGATGATAGAAATTGCGGCGAAAGGTCAAATCGCCTGGCAAAAGAAGCACGAGTATGGAAAACGTGCTCATGGAGAATTGGCAATGCAGCGATATAAACGAACATTTGGTAACCAACTCCACAGCCGAAGTTTTAACAATCAAAAGATGGAAATGATGATTGCTTGTGGTGTTTTGAACCGCTTTACCGCAATGGGGATGCCTCAAAGTTATCGTTGCGCCTAAGATCTATCAAAAGACCAGAGGATTGAGCGATGCAACAGCGCCACTCTTAGGCCATAGATGAAAGATACAAGCGAAAAGCCTTGCCCGAAGGGTAACGCCCAACTCAAGCCTTCACCACAACGCAGCCCCTTCATTATCTATTCTTGGTAAGCGATTAAGTTAAAAAATATAGCGATAATAGAAATAACCATTGTCGCTATAGCTACCCAAAATGCATTTCTTGCATGTTTATTTGCTTGTTCTGCTTTCAAATTAGATTGATACGTAAGATAGCCAAAATAAGCAGGTGCATTTAAAGACCACCTTCCTTGTTCTGCGTGTTGATATGTTGAGGTATTAATTGTAGTTAATCGTTCTAAACTTGATGGCCCTTGTGGTTCCAAACAAGTAGACCTCAGTATTTCAGCGATTCGATAAATCGAAATACCATTAAGTTCTTTCGATTGAGAGGCTTCAGCAACACTAAAATGCTCTCCCTTCTTGGCGTTGTTAATCACAAATTCAACAACTCTTAACACATCAGGCTTTGTCACACCCCTCCCCCAAATTTAATTTTACTAACAATGAGAACGGATACCGTAGGGTGATGTTCCACTGATTTGATAACACCGCCACAGCTACCATGTTCATTATCCCAATAAATTGTATCGCCTTTACTTACTGGATTAACAAAATACGCATCCGTACCTTCTGATCTAGCAGCACCTTCATTCTCTTGAGTGAGTACTATGAAGTATTTGAATTTTCCAGACATTTTTTCCCTCTTAATCGTGTAGTTCGCTATGTTGTGACTCGTTAAAAGCAAGTTCGTAAGCCATTTTCAGCACCTCGTTTCGCTCCATTTTTGAAGTAATATGCCCCTCAAAACCAATGCAAGACTTATCATCAAGACCTTTTTGGTAATAACCATAAATAACGCTCAAATCTTTTATTGAGACCTCAGAATCATCAGGCAAGGCATTAACAAGCTTAACTAAATCGCTTTTAGGTATTTTCACGAATTTCCCCTAGTTAGCTTGTTTGAATTGAACGGCCAGTAAGCCCTTTATACACAACAGCAATAACTTGATAGCCCATTGATTCAAAACGCTTCTTAACGGTCGTGTTGTTAGCGCCAGTTGCTACGGTCTTTTTAGTTGTCATATCTCCAGACCGATTTCTGTACGATACTTCAAATTTTTTTTCTGGTGTCATTGTTGGCATGAATTTCCCCTTACTTTTAACAAAATTAGTAATATGTGTTAAAACAAAATCGAGGTTGGCGGTTTCTAGGTAGCCCATTTGCGCCAGCGGTTAGCAAGGCTTATCTTTGGTAAGTAATCTACCCACCAATAGACTGGTCTATTAACCCCATCCTCATGCACTGTTTTTCCATTCCTAGCCGAAAATTGCTGTAACTAGCCACGCAATGAACGCGCTAAAAACAACATTCGCAGTCAAAAAATATAGCTTTTTCGCACCTTCCGTTTTTTGAAAGGCTTCTGTTGATGCCTGTCTTGCTCCACCAAGGACAAAACAGATAGCAAATGTAATCCAAAACATCCATTTCCCCCAACCGTTCATAGACGCTTTCACCTACGATTTTTTTACATCAAACTCAATCATTGTTGTTTTAAACAACTAGATTGAACAGTAGAAAGCTCTGATTCATGCAGGTAGCTTCCCTGTACTGGAGGTGGGGGAATTAGTTTTGGTGTTTGAGTATTTTCTAAGGTTAATCCACTAACATGTATTAGCCCTATAACATCATTTTCTTCATCTAAAGCCCAAACTGCCACTCGGTAGACGACATATGGTTTATCGTCTTTATCTACAACATTTTCATGTACAAAGTACCATCCATCTGCTTGCGTGATTTGGTTATATTTAGCCATGTGTTTATTTACCCCTGCTTTTCCAGTTCGTCAGCAATATCGCGAAGCACCTCGATCCATTTTTCTTTAGCTTCACCCTTGAACGTCATATTTTCGAAAGATTGCTTAAGTGAAAAAGTGGATAACGGAACTTCTGGTGATAAGGAAATATTCACTATTCCAGCGGCAATATCATCAATGATAAGTGAAGGTTTGATAGGCCATGACAAACCTTTTGGATCTGTTTCATACTGCATACTTTACCCCTTATCTTCGACTGGAATTAGTTCATAGGCGATTTCAGACTGTTCAAAAAAATCTAGTAGTTTTTGAAAGTGCTTACGGTTTTTGTAAACCTTTGCATTATCGAAAGAAGTAGTAATTGAGCAATTCGTACCGCATCGTTTGATTGCGGTAACGTATGACCTGTCTAGCCCCTCTTCACTGTTACGAACCGAAAGCCTCTGTGTTATTTCAATAACCCATGCCATAACCTTTTTCCCCTTATATTGACCGTAGTGCATCTTCATACATTTTGAACGGTGCATCACAACTGAATGAATCTAAAACTATTGGCTTTTTTAAAAACCATGACTCAATGTACATATCAATCAAGCTCTCTGCCGTTTCAGTATCTAAAGAAAACCACTCAGATAGAGTATCTTCATGAGTTAGCTGTCTAAATTCTTCTAACTCCAGATGAATTGCTGCTTCTGCCTTAGAAAGAAGCTTGTGTGGAACACAATATGCGACTTGAAGGTGAAGTTTAGGATCTGCTGTTCTTAGATTCAGATATCTTTTTAATGGGTTGTTAATTGTTTTGCCTATTTTACAACGAGAGTAATCAGATGAAGATCCTATAATATAAATCCAACCGACATTATTCATAACATATTCCCTCGTTTATTCTTCAAACAGAGACTCAGCCCCAATCAACGGGATAAGTCTTAGTAAAACATCTTCCATCACACCGTTTTCAGCGGTGGTTATCTTCTTCGCGTTACGGTCTTTCCAAGAGAGTGTTTGAATCAAACTTGATGCCACGACACTAGGTTTATCCAAATTCATTACCGGAACCTCGGTAGCTTGACCTCGAATACTGGTACTAATCGGACAACAGATAAGTAACCCCGTTTGCTGATTATATTCTTTACTTGAAAGGACAAGAGCAGGACGGTATTTACCGATCTCCTTGCCTTTCACGGGTTCAAAATCTAACCAGATAATGTCATTACGTTTAGGGATGTACTGAGCCATTACTCGCCTAACTCCTTACCAGAAACAACCGCTAATTCGTCAGCATGTGCCGTATGAGCATCTAAGCCGTTCAGAAGTTCTTTTTCGCTGAACGGAAAGCGTTTCTTCGGGCGTTTGATTGGTTCGATAGTGATTTTTTTACCATCGGCTTTAACCTCAATATCAGCCCCTTCAACCAAACCAAGCTGACGAATGAACGTAGCAGGAATTATGTTGCCAAGACTATTGCCAATTTTTCGTACTTGAGTGCGCATATCTCAACCTCTATGTGTGTACATTGTTATAACAATAGTGATTGTATATATTTTAATCTTGGTGTCAACATTGTTATAACTACAATGCTAGTTCAGCCGCTTTAGATAATTGGTTCGTTGAAATGTCGATGTACTCCAAACTCATTGACGGTTCAGCATGGCCTAATGCTCTTTGTATTGCGTTTAACTCAATCCCTTGAGCATTCATGTTCGAACCGTAACTTCTACGCCCTGTGTGGCTACTACAGCCTTTTAATCCGCTCCGCTGATAGATATTCCTGATCATCAACTCCAGTACATCACAAGCCTGATAATCAACCTGTTCACCTGCCTGATTTATTCTAGTTTTACGCTTCATCGAGTAGCTACGTGCACGATTGTTCAACACAAGTTTACTTAGCGGGTTTAGTCCCTGGTAGCTGTTGTTAAAAGTGGTTGCCCAATTGTGCGACTTTCGGTAATCAACCCACTCTTGGATCATTTGTTTGGCTAATTTACTTAACCAGATAGAACGGGGCTTTCTTCGTTTACACAGTGAAGCTCTAAGGTAGATCTCTTCTTTAATTTTGCCAGTAGGCATCAGTACATCATCAACTGTGAGTTGGGCGAGTTCAGAGACTCGCAAAGTCGAAAAAGACAAGGCCAAAACCACACGCTTTAGCTCAGGGTTTTGCATTAGTTGGCATCGAACAAGTAACTTGCGGATTTGTGACGGGGTAAGGCTTTTTGCTTTGGCTCTAGCTTTAGTCATTGTGTATTTTCCTCTTAGAGTCAGAAATACACACACAAGCAGATTAGAGCGTGTTGTTCATGGTATCACACGGAATTACTGGCTTTGGGGGAAAACGTTCCGTAGTATCGAAATCAACTGATCACGATACTACATACTGGAGTGGTTAAGGTAATTGATGGGCTGTTGCTGTTAAAGACTCGATTTGAACTGTTTTACCTGACATAGAAACTTCTTTGGTATAAAGACTTTCTGCCTTATCCCATTCTAAAAACGCCTGATTAGCTATCGTTTGAATATTAGCTAAATTCACATCGTATTTTTGCGTTAAGCTCAAAGGAAACTTGAAATCATAACTAAGCCAAATGCCATTTTGCTCGGGACGTAATACATGTTGCCAGGCGGAGTACTGACTACCACAATTGTCATATTCAAAATTGCAAATCTCAAACCCCTTACTTTCCGGCAACTGAGATAAATATAAATACACATCGTAGGTTTGATACTCAGGCATCGCTTCAGCATTGTTAAAATTTAACACAATAACACTGTGTGCCCCTGCCTATTACCAATCTCAATATGATTGGTAATAGGGGGGGGGCGTTGCAGTGTTCGTACAGCCCAATAGCGCTGATGATATTCCCACCGCAAGTAACATTTTTTTCATAAATAGCCCTTTTTTTACTGGATATCTAACCAGTATAATAAGAATCACATCACGACACAATAAACATCCTCACCAATTGATTAATGTTGAATTAATCAATAATTTCAATATGTTCTTGTTTATATATGGTTCATGCTGGCTGCTATATACTTGCATGTAGAGTCAGTATGAAGCCGACAGAGCGAAGCGGCGTCAGTATTACTAATTTAGAGAAAACTGATCATTTTGAGGTTTAGGATCAAAAAATCAAGCGAAACCAAAACACATCACAACCCGTTAACATTTAACTAAATTCTGTAATTAACTTTCAGGAGAAAACTCTAGGGTATGGAAAGAGAAATGGCTGACTTTCGAGCGGTTGTAGCTAGAGTCGTCCCCTACCGCGCAAAAGCCAGCCTAATTTTGTCAATTTAACATATGATCGATAATACAATCCAAGAAAGAAGCACCGTACGGTGACTAATTTAGGTTCTGTCGCAAACTTTGAGGATTTAAGTTAAGGTTTGCTTGATTTCTACTCATGAAACTGATTCTTAATGTGTAAGGCTGTCACTTTCCTTCTGAAGTTGTTCTTGAAACCGTACGTTATTATCTCGCCTATAAACTCAGTTATCGTGAAATTGAAGAGATACAGCTTGAGCGTAGAGTTGTTGTAGATCACGCCACTATCGATCCGTCGATAAATTTGGAAACGTGATCGATTACTACCTTAGCCCGAACCGTGATGAGGCAGCTGCCAAAGCCTTTCTGAATAAGGCCATTGCACAAAATGGTTTACCAAGCAGGTTACTGCCAAGCAATAAACTTGCGCGGGACAAGAGTGAAGAACTTGGCCCCCCTAGTGGCTGCCATACATCCTCAAACAAACAGTCCATTTCCTGGTGTCGTGGGAGAAGCGAACGGCCATGTCATTGATTTTTTACTCTGCGATCGCCATGATGAGAAAGCGGCTCGCGCCTTCTTTACCAAGGCAATCGGCTATAATGGTTTATCAGAAAAAGTGGTTATCGATAAGAGTGGTACCAACGCGTTAGCGCTGCATAACATCAATGTTCAACTCTGGCTGACGGAGAAGAGACTCAACTTGATTGAAGTATTTCAAGTTAAATATCTGAACAATATAGTTGAGCAAAGTCACCGGAAAGTGAAAGGTAAAATACATCAGTGTTTAGGGGGGGAATTTGTATGAGAGAGCCAGTTCCACCCTGGCAGGCG
>NZ_AJZM02000085.1 GCF_000272405.2 Vibrio tasmaniensis 1F-187 | reverse complement strand
TCATTTACTTACTGTGATTGGTATGAAAATTAAATAGCAAATTATGATTTTTCGTTATCTTGTGTAACGGTTCTGCGTTCAATTATATCGCTAGAGTAGCCAGTGAATGCAATGCTTTTCGGTCGATTTCTCTGTTTAAATCTAAGATCTTGTTTATGCGCAATAAGAAGGCAAAAACAGATAAAAATCGAATATCAAGCTTAACTAAAACCATTGTTCTGAGATGCCAATTTAAGGCGACTTATAAATTTCGCATTGACCAATAAAAGAAATAGGCCTACCATCAATCGTCTTTTAACGATTATGGAAAGCGAAACATCAATATGAACGAAACTTGCCCTACAACTGGTGGCTGTGCTCTACCAATCGGACATGGTGATACCGAAGCTGAAACGCAAATGGCAGCTCTGGCCAAAGCGCTCGCTCACCCGGCAAGAGTTCGTATATTGAGTATCCTTTCAACGCTAGAAAAATCGGGCGGCTGTTTGAACAGTGACTTGGTTAGTGAATTAGGTTTGGCGCAATCGACAGTATCAGAGCACCTAAGAATCTTGAAAACCTCTGGTTTCATCACTGCTGAATCGATACCACCGAAGATGTGCTACCGCATTAATCGAGATAATATTCATCAATTTGAGACGCTAATCGACACTATTTTGAAATAGATTTATCGCGCTTAGTTTGTCGAATACGGAATAAATTAAGCGTATTTTTTTGCTTCCCAATATCGCTTTTCGACGATTAACGATATCAACCAAAGAGAAAATATCATGAAGCCAAAATTAGGTTTTCTAGATCGCTACTTAACGCTGTGGATCTTTATTGCCATGGGTCTTGGTGTACTGCTTGGCATCCTATTCCCACAGATCGAGCAGTGGAACGAATCTATGTCGGTTGGTACCACCAACATTCCACTTGCGATTGGCCTTATCTTAATGATGTACCCGCCTCTGGCTAAGGTTAACTACAACCTATTAGGCACTGTGGTCAAAGATAAGAAAGCCATCAAACTATCTTTGATCATGAACTGGCTTGTTGGCCCAATTCTGATGTTTGTGTTGGCACTGACTTTCTTGGGTGACCACCCAGGTTACATGGTCGGCGTGATTCTGATTGGTCTTGCTCGTTGTGTGGCGATGGTTCTGGTTTGGAACGACATCGGCGGCGGTAACAAAGAGTATGGCGCGGCATTGGTTGCTCTAAACAGTACATTCCAAGTGGTGAGCTACAGCTTTATGGCGTGGCTATTCATCAGCGTTCTTCCACCAGTATTTGGTTACGAAGGCATGATGGTTGATATCTCGATGATCGATATTGCACACAGTGTTCTTATCTACCTAGGAATCCCATTCCTAGCGGGCTTCCTAAGCCGTAAGATCCTGGTGTCGATGAAAGGCGAGCAGTGGTACAACGATGTGTTCATTCCACGCATCTCGCCAATCACACTGATTGCGCTATTGGCGACTATCGTTCTGATGTTCAGCCTAAAAGGCGAGATGATTGTAGAGCTGCCAATGGACGTATTGTTGATTGCGGTTCCACTGACTATCTACTTCACAGCGATGTTCTTCATCAGCTTCTTCATTGGTAAGAAGATGGGTATTGAATACGACAAGAACGCTTCAATTGCATTCACAGCGACAGGTAACAACTTCGAGCTAGCGATTGCCGTTGCTATCTCAGTATTCGGTATCAACTCAGACCAAGCGTTTGCCGGTGTTATCGGTCCACTGATTGAAGTACCTGTGTTGATTTACCTAGTGAACGTGGCGCTTAAGATGAAAGACAAGTACTACAACGGTCAGACGGTTAAACCTAGCGTCTAGCGTCTACATCTACATCTAGCAAGCAAGCAAGCAGTATCACTTTAAACAGAAAGGCTCACACGCTAAGCGGTGAGCCTTTTCTTTATTCAGTTTCGTCTAATAAGCCTTTCAATGCTTGTTCAAGCCAAAGTAATGCAGGACCTTTAGAGCGTGTTTTAGACAGAACAAGATCAACGGGCGGCGACCACGTTTTGTGATCGAATGAGACATTAATCTCCACTAAACGCTGCTTATTCAGCTCCTCTTCGACAAGGTGCTTGGGTAAGTATGCCCAGCCAATATCGCTGCCAAGTACCATCTCTTTGATCACAATAAAGCTGTTCGACCACCATACCTTTCCGGCAATCAGCGGAAACTGGTCCATCACCTTGCCTTTGTCTCCCCTCAACATTAACTGACGATGCGGGAGTAAATCAGAGAGTTTCGCCACACCTGTTTTTGCGAGCGAATGACTTGGATGACACACAGCAATAAACGGTAAGTGACCGATAAAGCAAGGCTCAGAGCCTACATCAAAAGCCAAATTGGTAAACATCAGTCCAATGTCGGCTCTCTCTTCGATAATTAACGGATTAACCTCTGTTGTGGTACACGCAACCAGTTCAACTTCAGTAGCAGGGAATTGTTGACTGAACTGACTAAGGATCTTAGATAAATTCGGAACCAGTAATGAATCATCTAATGCAATTTTGATGAGCCCCTCTTCACCGCTACCCATCGCACTAACCGTCACATTCAGATCTTCAACCTGAAGCACGATTGCTTTCACCTGTTTAAATAACTGCTCGCCCGCTTTGGTTAGTGAAGGCTTTCGAGTCGAACGATCAAAAAGCTCAACATTAAAATCTATTTCAAGATTACTGATACCTTGGCTTACCGCCGACTGGACCTTGCCCAACTCACGAGCACTGGCAGAAAATGACCCTAATTCAACGGCATACACAAACATCTTCAGCTGTTCTATGTTGTACATTCGGTATCTCCTAACACTTACTATCACCATATGTGATGCTAACTATCTTTATATTATCACTTAAATAGATATTATCTAGGCAAGTCATTGGCCCATAGAGGCTAGAAAACATAAAGAGAGTAAAAAGATGTCACATAAAGAACGCATGTTACACATGGTGCTATTTGAATTAGCAGCTTTGATTTTGATGGCCGTGGCGGCAACTTACATTGTTGGGGGCGGAGCAGTAAAAATGGCAGGCTTGGCACTGTCTTTGTCACTGATAGCGATGACGTGGAACTACGTCTACAACTACGGTTACGACAAGATTTACGGCGCTGACCGCAGCCAACGAACCAAGAAAACACGTATTCTGCACGGCTTAGGTTTCGAACTGGGTTTGATGCTGGTGACGTTCCCGCTACTGATGTGGGTACTTCAACTCGATTTCTGGACAGTACTAGTAATGGATATCGGAATTGTTATCTTCTTCGTGCTGTACGCGATTACGTTCAACTGGGTGTATGACTCAATCCGAGCTCAGTTGGTTGCGAGAGGAAAAGTTGCAGCTCTGGTTTAGAGCTGTAAGTTCTTAACTTATAATAAGAACAAACATCCAAATTGAAACTGCCAAACTACAACTTAGTTGGCAGTTTATTCATTTATGCATATAAGCTCATTGGTTAACGCCCTTGTTACATAGCAAAAACATCACACAGCCCTCCCTAATTAAGTCTAATAATCCACCACTCACGAAGTGGCATCACAAATCCGAGCACAAACTCCTCGTACCAGTTGCGCATTCATTTACATATAGGTAGTTTGAGCGACTTCGCAACCTATCAATTCGAGCAATGACGTTCATGCGAGCATCTTTTTCGAGCAAAAGTGTTCGGATTAACATTTCAAGTGACTTTAATTAACAATTTCATGCTCAAACGCTCACTTTTGATGTTCGTTTATTTTCGGGTTCGCAAATTTATGCACAATACGCGTGCTAGATAAGCAAAACTAAAAAGGACTCGAACATGACAACAAACAAACACCCTTCTTTATTTGGGCAATGCTTGGCTGAATTTATCGGTACAGGATTACTCATATTCTTTGGCGTTGGCTGTGTGGCCGCTCTGGTATTAACTGGTGCGACATTCGGACAATGGGAAATCAGCATCATCTGGGGCTTCGGTGTTGCGATTGCAATTTACTGTACTGCCGGCGTTTCAGGCGCACACATCAACCCAGCCGTAACGATTGCACTGGCCATGTTCCATGGCTTTGATAAAGCGAAAGTGGTGCCTTACATCATTTCGCAACTGCTTGGCGCTTTCTGCTCTGCAGCATTGGTTTACAGCCTGTACAGCAACCTATTTACTGACTACGAGATCGCACATAACTTCGTTCGTAGCAGCCAAGACGCACTATCAACTGCTGGTATCTTCTCGACTTACCCACATGCTTCACTTTCTTTCTTCGGCGCTTTTGCTGTGGAATTCGTGATTACTGCAGTGTTGATGTTTGCCATTTTAGCGTTAGGTGATGAGAACAACGGCGCATCTCGCGGTGCAATGAACCCTCTACTGATCGGTATTCTTATCGCGGTTATCGGTGGTTCTTTAGGTCCACTGACGGGTTTTGCAATGAACCCTGCTCGTGACTTCGGACCAAAACTGTTCGCTTACTTTGCAGGTTGGGATTTCGCACTAAGCGGTGCTCGTGATATTCCTTACTTCATCGTTCCAATTCTTGCTCCAATTGCTGGTGCGTGTTTTGGTGGTTGGTTGTACCCACGTGTTATCGGTGCTTACCTACCAGTAGAAGGCCAAGGCTGCACAATTCCAAACCAATGTGAAGCAGAAGAAGAAGCTGAACAAGCTCAAGCTTAATCCCTAAGCGACCTTACATTTACTAAAATATAAATAACGAAAGAAAAAGGATTCTTACCATGACCGAGCAAAAATACATTGTTGCCCTAGACCAAGGCACCACAAGTTCTCGCGCTGTAATCCTCGATCACGATGCAAACATCGTTAGTTCTTCTCAACGAGAATTCACTCAGATTTACCCGAAAGCGGGTTGGGTTGAGCATGATCCAATGGAAATCTGGGCGACTCAAAGCTCTACATTGGTTGAAGCTCTTGCTAAAGCAGGCATCCGCAGCGATGAGCTAGCGGGCATTGGTATCACGAACCAACGTGAAACCACCATTGTTTGGAACAAAGAGACCGGCAAGCCTGTTTATAACGCAATCGTATGGCAGTGTCGCCGTACAGCAGATATCTGTGAAGACCTTAAAGCGCGTGGCCTAGAAGACTACGTACGTGACAATACAGGTTTAGTCCTTGACCCGTATTTCTCAGGTACCAAAGTAAAATGGATTCTAGACAACGTTGAAGGCGCTCGTGAAGACGCTGAAGCTGGCAAACTATTGTTCGGTACGGTTGATACTTGGTTAGTTTGGAAAATGACTCAAGGACGTGTACACGTTACGGATTACACCAACGCGTCACGTACTATGTTGTTCAACATCAACGACCTATGCTGGGATCAGAAGCTACTTGATGAAATGGGCATTCCAGCAATCATGATGCCTGAAGTGAAGCGCTCTTCTGAGGTTTACGGTCAAACGAACCTTGGTGGTAAAGGCGGTACTCGTATCCCAATCGCGGGTATTGCGGGTGACCAACAAGCTGCACTTTACGGTCAAATGTGTGTAGAAGCAGGCCAGGCTAAGAACACTTACGGCACGGGTTGTTTCCTTCTAATGAACACAGGCCAAGAGAAAGTAACATCGAAAAATGGTCTACTCACAACGCTAGCATGTGGCCCTAAAGGCGAGCCTGCATACGCGCTTGAAGGTGCGGTATTCATGGGTGGCGCATCTATCCAATGGCTACGTGATGAAATGAAGCTACTGGCTGGTGCTGAAGACTCTGAGTACTTCGCAACCAAAGTAGACTCTTCAAACGGCGTTTACGTGGTTCCTGCATTTACTGGCCTAGGCGCGCCATACTGGGATGCTTATGCTCGCGGTACGATTGTCGGCCTAACTCGTGGTGTTAACTCTAACCACATCATCCGTGCAACGCTGGAAGGCATTGCTTACCAAACGCGTGACGTACTAGACGCGATGCAAGCTGACTCAGGCATCAAGCTAGCGAAACTACGTGTTGATGGCGGCGCAGTAGCGAACAACTTCCTAATGCAATTCCAATCAGACGTGCTGGATACTGAAGTTCACCGCCCGGAAGTAACAGAAGTAACGGCTCTTGGTGCCGCTTACCTTGCTGGCCTAGCGGTTGGTTTCTGGGACAGCATTGACGAGCTTCAAGACAAAGCCGTTCTTAACCGCACCTTCATGCCACACCACGACGAAGAGAAGCGTAACCGCCGTTACAAAGGTTGGAAGCGTGCTATCAAGTGTGCACAGGTTTGGTCTGAACTGCACGATGACGACGAAGAGTAATACTGATTATTCAGCTAATCGTTAATCATTAGCCGCTGACCTAGGAACTCGAGTAATCTAATCGACTAGATTGTTCGAACCTCAGCAAACGAAACTAAAAAGAGCACTATTTTGTGCTCTTTTTTGCGTTTCGGGCTCAAATTCCATGTTTTGAGCAGCGTTTTTGCGGTTTAGACATGATTCCTTACCATCATTACTTCTCTCTTTTCATCAATTCGAGCACAATAGCGTGAGTTTATATTTTCGATTTTGACGCGCTAGAGCCCTTTGCGCGCAGGGAGTGGTAAGTTAAGTGAAGCAGATACCAAGACACCAGCAGATTGTAGACCTGGTAAAAACACAAGGATATGTGAGTACCGAAGAGCTCGTTGAAAAGTTCGATGTCAGCCCACAAACCATCAGACGAGACCTCAATGAACTGGCCGATAGCAACAAAATCCGTCGCTATCACGGTGGTGCAACCATTCCTTTAAGCTCGGAAAACACCTCTTATAACACGCGTAAAGCGCTTAACTTCAACGAAAAAGACGTGATCGCCGACGAGCTGGTTAAACATATCCCAGATGGCGCAACCTTGTTCGTTGATATCGGAACCACACCTGAATCGGTTGCTCGCGCACTCAACAAGAATCATAAGCAGCTACGAGTTGTGACCAACAACATTAACGTTGCGAGCATCCTTCTGCCGAACCCTGAGATCAAGGTTATCTTGGCGGGCGGTGAAGTAAGAAACCGCGACGGCGGCATAGTGGGTGAAGCGACACTCGATTTCGTGAAGCAGTTCCGCCTTGATTTCGGAATCTTGGGCATCAGTGGCATCGACTTTGATGGCTCACTGCTCGATTTTGACTACCACGAAGTTCGTGTGAAACAAGCCATCATCGAAAACAGCCGCAGTATCTTCTTAGCCGTCGACCACACAAAGTTTGGTCGTAACGCGATGGTTAAGCTCGGTAATATCTCTCAAGCCCACATGGTGTTTACTAATAAGCAGCCACCAGAAGAGATTCTCAACATCCTTAAAGATTCCGCAATACCATTAGAAGTGATCGATACCGCTCGTCCTATGAGCGAATAACTCACATAAGTGCTCGGTGAGCCACTTTCTATAATGAATCACGATTCTTTATAGAAAAGTTAAAAAAGTAAAACTTGCTCGCTGTCACTGTCGCTTCTATGCTCGAATTAGACTTATTTGAACCTCTGCTTTCATAAGCAGAGGTTTTTTTATACCCAAATCACATAAAATGCGCATAAACGAAAATAATAAATGACCGCAAACGAAAGTTCATATAGGATTTAATTATGTTCTAAAATGCTCGTTCGCTCAGAAGAGGTCAAAACCATGAGTGCTCAACAAAATAATTCAAACAACAGTACATCTTCCACTTTAGACTTGCTCGTGATTGGCGGCGGCATCAATGGTGCAGGCATCGCGGCAGATGCAGCAGGTCGTGGTCTAAACGTTGGCTTATACGAAGCAAATGATTTCGCATCTGCGACGTCTTCTGCTAGCTCAAAGCTTATCCACGGTGGCCTACGCTACCTTGAACATTACGAATTTCGTTTGGTTTCGGAAGCACTCGCTGAACGTGAAGTCTTGTTAAGAAAAGCGCCTCACGTTGCTCAGCCAATGCGTTTCCGTTTACCTCATCGACCATTTTTACGCCCAGCTTGGATGATTCGCTGTGGCCTATTCCTTTACGATAACTTGGGTAAGCGCACCACTCTTCCTGGAAGTAAGACAGTCAACCTAGCGAAATCGGGCCTACTGAAACCAGAAATGAAGACAGGCTTCGAATACTCAGATTGCTGGGTTGATGATGCTCGTATGGTATTGCTCAACGTGTTGGCAGCAAAAGAAAACAACGCAGAAGTACGTAACTACTGCCGTGTTGAAAAAGCGCACCGCGAAGGTGGTGTTTGGCATGTAACGATCCTTGATGTGATGACAAACCAACGCTTTGAACGCAAAGCAAAAGCGCTTGTTAACGCAGCCGGTCCTTGGGTTAAACAGTTCTTTGATGATGGATTAGAGCAGGCTTCGCCTCGTAACATTCGTCTTATCAAAGGCTCACACATTGTTGTGCCACGCATTCATGACGAGCCACAAGCGTACATTCTGCAAAACAAAGACAATCGCATTGTGTTCATGATCCCTTACCTAGATAAATTCTCGATCATCGGTACTACCGACCTTGAATACAAAGGCGACCCACGTAACGTCGCAATTGATGATGTCGAAGTGGATTACTTGATTGATATCGTTAACCAGCACTTTGTTAAACAGCTTGGCCGTGAAGACGTGGTTTGGACATACAGTGGCGTAAGACCGCTTTGTGACGACGAATCGGATTCCCCACAAGCGATCACTCGTGACTACACATTGGAATTGGACGCAGAGCTCGATCAAGCGCCACTGCTTTCGATCTTCGGTGGCAAGTTGACCACTTATCGTAAGCTCGGCGAAGCGGCACTTAAGAAGCTTGAGCCACACCTAACCAACATGGGTGCACCATGGACAGCGAACGACACGCTTCCAGGCGGTAACTTTAGTTGCAGCAGAGAGCAGCTTGCGAAGATGATCCACACTAAATACCCTTGGGCATCTGAAGCGCTATTGCTTCGTTACGTGACTCAATTCGGTACTTACACGTGGAAACTACTGGAAGGCGCAAATAGCGAAGCTGACCTTGGCATTCAATTCTCAAGCGAGGCACATGGCGTTTATCAAGTTGAAATCGATTACTTGATCAATGAAGAGATGGCGATGACAGACGAAGACATCTTGTGGCGCAGAACCAAGCTTGGCCTGTACATGAGTGAATCAGAGCAGCAAGCAGTAACGGATTACCTGAAAGAGAAACTACAAAGCAAGGTAGTGAGCTTTTCTCAAGTAGGCTAACCCCACCAGCCTAAGCATGGTTCAAGAACATACTTAACAACGAAGCTTAGCGTCCCCCGCGCTAAGCTTTTTTATATCCACCCTATTTACAAAACCTTAGTGCTAACTGAGTTTGTCTATATCTACGGTTTCTTGTATCCAAATATTCTTATGCGTTCAGATAGAGACTGGAATGCAGAAACGAAAAAAAACTCCCGAAGGAGTTTTTGTCTAAGTCTGTAATTCGCCATTTAGCTAGTCAGCAAAATTACCAACTCACTAGCCCGTTAAACGAGCATGCAGTAAATCTTTAAGCTCAGAACGATCATGTTTCAATTGGTGCATCGAGCCGTCATCAATGGGTGAATCTTTCAGCTCTAGTTTACGAATCTCTTTATCAAGGTTGTCGTATGTCTTCATATCTGCTGCAAAGCCATCGTCAGTTTTAGCAAGCTCAGCAATTTTGTCTTTCATTTCAGGAAATTCGTGAACAAGAGAGTGATTTTCACCTAGCATAGAAACCTCTTAAGTTGAGTAAAGTGATTGGTAGTACACATTCATTATTTACCTTAGCAAGGGACTCAAATAACAAATGAGATCCAGTACACAGCCTAGAATATAGACAGTTCAGATTCACAAATTTACAACATAAATCGGCAGGGATGCGTTGTTTTACATAGAAGAAAGCCTCACGTAATCGCAAGGCTTTGTAGAAGTGAGTTCTTTATAAGAACAGTGACAGAAATGATAATAACAGCAGCTAAAAAGTATTTTCAAAAAAGGATTAGCTGCTACAACCACCAGAATGAACTCGATTCATTTGATCATGTGAAGACGTGTCAGAGCCTGTCGATTGGCATCCTGCCACGAACAATAGCGTTACAGATAAGATAAGCCATTTCATAATTAATCCTCTTTTAGTCATGACTAAAGCATAGTGCTTAAAAGCGCGGATACCTCAGTCATTAACTAAAGCCTTACCTGCCGATAAAGCCTTAGTTAATGAACAAAGCATCGCTTCATTAACTAACGACCAGTCTCTGTGCAAAAAACTTTCACCAAACGAACAAAAAACAGTCACAACTCTCTCTAAGCTTCACAAAAACCAGCCTTCCGATTCCTTTTGGTTATTACATAAATAACATCAATTCATTTTTAGAATCATCACCAAACCGATACATTAGTGTCATCTCCTAATGACGACCTCAAGGTAAACGATATGAAAAAGACCATTTTAGCAACACTGATTACCATCACATCAATGCAAACAATGGCAGCAGTTGAAGTAACCGACGAAAACTTCGCTCGTGCAGAAAGCGACCTTTACTTCACTCAACAGTTAGAGCATCAACCGGTTAATGTTTTTGAGCATAATCGCGAAAACGTAACGGTAGAGAACCAAATGATTATCCGCTCTAACACCGACCTGCTCTATTCAACCGCGGTTGTCGATGTCTCAGAAGGCGCAACATTCAAACTGGCGAAAGGCGATGCGTACCAGATCATGCATATCTTCAATAACAATCATGATAACCACATGGCCATTTATGGTGGCGAAGAAATTTACATCGACTCAGAAATCGCAGGTTCAGACTACATCTACATACTGATGCGAACTGCAACAAGTGCTGGCGCAGATGAAGCGCATCGACTGCAAGATGCGGCGGTCATTAATGCGAAATCAGCTAAGCCTTTTGAACCTGCTTCAGATTGGGATGATGCATCTCGAGATAACGTCCGAGCAAAATGGGAGAAGCTAGTTAATGACATCAAGACAGAAGAAGCCTTCACACCAAACATCACAGCAACATCAGATAACAAGCAGTTTATGATTGGTACTGCGGTGGGTTGGGCTGGTATGCCGGCAGAGCATGCTGTGTATACATCACGAGCGGGCACAGGTAAAACAGAATGTGCAAACATCACGTTTGAAGCACCCTCATTACGTTATGACGAAGGCGGTTATTGGTCAATTACGGCCTATTCAAGCCAAGGCTGGTTGATGACGAACAACAACAGTGCTGATTCAACGACATCAACACCCAATAAAGACGGTTCTTACACGATCCACTTTGCGCCAAAAGGGCAAACCTGTGACGCTGCAAATAACGTAATTGAAGTAAACGATGATGGCTGGAACTTTGCGGTTCGTGCATACCGTCCTAGTGATGAAGCGGTAGCATCAGGTGAGATGCACAACTTCCCACAGGTCACTGCTCAATAGCGGGGAATAACGACTGAGTTGCGAGTGATTAGTGTTAATTAACTGGCAATAACAGCTGCTAACAATAACAGCTACTAACAATAACCTAGCCTCTCATTTGAGAGGCTTATTGCTTTTCTTTTATGATGGTTTGGGAGGTAGTGATAATTTTTCGCTTAAGCCATTGATTCATCGGGTGCATTCTCTTGTTATGAGATTCCACCAGCACGATTTTTTTGAGCTCTTCCGGTGCATAATCAGGAAAAGAGAGATAATCGAACTCTTCATTAAGATAAAGAGCAAGCTGCTTGGAACACGGTAGAATCATGTCACTTTGTTTAATGACCTCTAATAGCGTGTGCAAATACGAGCTTCTTGCTTTCACTTTAAGCTGCTCTGTCGACAAATGCTTGGCGATATAAGGCTGAATATCATTCCACCCCGGTATCACCAAACTCGCGTATTCCGCTTCATCTATCTCTTGCTGTGAAATCACTTTGCCAGCTAATGGATGGCCGGTTTTAACCAACCCGACAAAGTCATCCTCACCGATAATCTGATGGGTAAACTGCTTATTCGTGTCGATTGGAGAAAAGTTGATAGCTGCTTGTATCTCGCCATCCAACAATTTTTTCAGCGTTTGAGAGCCCCAATTAACAATATTGACTTGAGCATTGGGCGCTTCTTGAATGAGACCAAGGCATAAACGCGCACCAAGCCAGTTCGAGATAAAACCGTTAATTGCAATCGTGATGTTGCCTTGATACTCGGCAGGGTCAAAGCTTGGGGTTTCAAGAATCACGTCGTCCAAGCTTTCCATGATCATTGGCAGCCGTTCACCAAGCTCTAACGCACGTGGAGTTGGCTTCAAACCGGAATGGACACGAGTAAACAATTCGTCATCAAAGTATTCTCTCAATCGCCCTAGTGCTTTACTCACTGCGGGCTGACTCAGCGCCAATTTATTGCCAGCAATGCGAGTATTTTTGGTTTCTAGCAAAACCAGAAAAACGCGGATTAAATTGAGATCCAATTGTTTCATAGTTACCTGTCATTAAAGTTTGGTCAGGGAGATATTTAGCCGTCTGGCGATAAAAGCTAACTTAGCGAATATCTCTCTCATTATGGCTCATTTGACGATTGATTCGCTTAACGATCTTTAACTCTTTCTTACTCTCTAGACAAACTAAACAATAAATCATCATAGAAAAAAGCAGAACTTCAATTCCTTAAAGTTCTGATTTAACAATCCATGACTGCTTACGCTCTGCGCTTCTTGAAAGCGTGCCAGCCGGCGCTGAGAATTGTTTTTACCACCACACTTAATGCGCTTAGTTTAGGGTCGGTATTCTTGCCAGAGGCGATGCGCCACATTTGATGTTCATACCAAACCAGCCCGACCATCGCCATCCTGTCTAAAGCGGGCTTTCCTGTGGTTGGCACCGTTAGCGGCATACCGTGGCTAGGGTTTTCAATTAACTTGTTAGGGAAATCTGGATCAACCGCCATTGTGCGCGCAATACCAATAAAATCGGTCGCCGAGGTGTTTAATGCTTCATTCATTGCTTGCGCGGTTCGAAAACCACCCGTGACCACCAGCGGAGTGCTCACAAGCTTTCTCGCCTTCACCATGTAATCCATAAAATACGCTTCACGCTTTACCGTGCTGGACTTGATTGATTCAGCTTTGCTCTTTGAACCCATCATTGATGGACTTTCATAGGTGCCGCCAGAGATCTCAATCAGGTCGATACCGTTATCACTCAGTGTTTGCACAACCTGCATCGACTCTTCTTCAGTGAAGCCACCTTTCATGAAGTCGGCGCTGTTGAGCTTAATTCCGACAGGGAAATCTTCACCGACCTCTTTTCGAATCGCGCGATAAACCTCAAGCACAAAACGAAGTCTGTTTTCGAGTGAGCCACCCCATTTGTCTTGGCGTTGATTGTGTCTCGAAGACAACAACTGACTCACGAGATAACCATGAGCACCGTGAATCTGCACGCCAGTAAAGCCTGCTTGTTTTGAAAGCTTTGCACTCAGCGCGAATTTATCAATGATTGCGATTATTTCCGTCTCAATCAGAGCTCGTGGCGTATTGAAGCCTTTCTCTAACCCGCGCTCTAAAGAGATCGCCGAAGGAGCAACGGGGCTATCACATAAGAATTTAGGAATTTGCTTTCCTGGGTGGTTCAATTGCATCCATATCTGCGAACCATTTTGTGTTCCAGCCTTCGCCCACTCACGAAATACGCTTAAGTCACTTTGCTCATCCAACACAACGTTTTTAGGTTCACCAAGCGCACCTCTATCGACCATCACGTTGCCCGTCATGGATAGGCCAATTCCTCCTTGAGCCCAACGCTGGTAAAGCGTGACTAAACCTTGCTTAGGGTTATGATGTTTATCACCTAGCTGTTCACTCATTGCCGATTTGAACAGGCGATTTTTGATCACTTGGCCATTAGGAAGAGAAAAAGGGTCGTTGAGGCAGATTGGATTCATGCGCGTGGTTACTTTCTTTGGTCTATATATTGCGTCCAGTATGCCCTATTTTATTCGACAGTTCTGAGCATTTAGTGCCTATTTCGAAGCAAATTTCACTCAATAATAAAATGCCAGCGGCATAGCCGCTGGCATTAATTGATTATAAACAAAACCTTAAACAGGCGATCTAAGTCATCACTTTATCGTGGATTTCTTGACCTTAGTGAACGGTGTCGATTTCCATTTATCGGTTCTTACCTCTTCACCGGGCGTGTACATGCGTAACACTGAATACCATTGGTGAGCGGGGATAGGTAAGAAGTTAGGATCATCTTCATGCCCTTTTACATCGCTACTCATGTAAATGGTGTAGCTGCCATCAACATTAGGCGTTAGCGTTCTGTCTCCACGGGAATGACGGTTTAAGTCATTTTTCTCCATCAATCGGCTTTCACCACTGTAGGCCGTGTATGACCAAAAACCACCCTCTTCTAGCGGTGGCGAATCGAAGGTCACCGTGTAATCATACTTACTACCATCGAGCGCACCGCCTTCACTATCGAAGAAGTCACCGCTGTACATAGTGTGTTTTGCAGGCAGCCCCCATTGGCCCATTAAGGTGCCGTAGGCGTGCTGAAAGCTTGGAACCTTGGTCATTTCATCACGAGTGCCTAACACGTCACGTGAATCATCAAAGCCCGCATTAATGATTCGTTCCAGTCCGTCTTTTTGACCAGACTCGATCATACGAAGCTGCTCTTTCATAAATGGATGATTGGCTTTGCCTAATTCAAGATCTCCTAAGCCAATGTACTCGAACAGTTCAACCAGCTTTTGGTCATGTGCCTTCATAGTTCCTTCAGACAGAATGAAATTGGTTCGTTCGACCCAATTAGAATCTTCAGGGTCTGGATACTCGCGCTCAACAGGATCTGGCCCTTTCTGACCTAAATATTCCGACAACGTCCTAATATTCCATTGATCCATTAACTTTTGAGCAGTTGCAGAATCGTCACCGCCAAGGTCCATGATTCGCCCCATCATCTTGACCAGCGGATGCTCGACATAGATGACTTGATCGACACTCGCAGGCACTTCACCTTTCCACCCTTCAACTGCATACATGAAGCTGCCGCCTTTTGTGCCTCGCTGTGGAGAGCCAAAAGCCGAGTCAGTAAAGTGCTGCATATTCATGGTATGGAACAACCAGTATCGATTGTCATCATGGTCTGGAATCGTAACGATGACAGGCTCTGCTGCTAGATCCATCCAACCCATCAAATGTAACGTGTCATTGTTAATCGTCGGGTGCGCAGTGTAAGTGTCGTCAGCAAGTATTCGAATATTTTGGAATCGATTCAAAGGGTAATCTTGCTCAACGACGGTTTTGTAAAAGTATTTGTAGGCTTCATCTATCGAGTACGCGTACTCATAGGCAAGTTGTGCCAATAGCTGATTATCCTTTTTGAGCGACGCTAAACTCGCCATCTCAACGGGGAGAGTTTCCGTCTTTATCTCCATTGCTGTTTTTGTTGCCACAGCTACGCTCGTCGCGTCCACGGATTGGCTCGCGAGTACCGGAGACGGAAGTGCAACCATGAAAGCACAAGCCAGTGCTGTCGCAAGTATGTTTTTTTTCATCATTTAATGTCCTAACTAAAAACGAGTACGGAAGGTGATCCAAGTGTTGTTGTCAGTATCACCACTAAAGATGATGATGTTGTCACTATCGACCTTGTAGCCCAGTTGCATTTCAGCAGAGAAATCTCGTGTGTTCTCACCATCTAATCCGTAGGTGTATTGTGGAGCGAGTAGAAGATAAAATTGGTCAGCAAAATCGTACTTTAAGTAGTTAATACTGCTGATGATTTGCGTGTCCTCAAACTGATTACTCTCCTCCCACATTTGTCCGTACGTTAGGGCGCTGTACAGGTTAACCTTATCGCTCAGCTTGAACGACTGCATGATGCCCGCCGACGCATAGTTTGAGGTTATGCCATCGTTGGAGAAGTCGTGTCCAGCATCAACAAACAAGCCAGTGCCCGTTTTCTTGTTGGGTGTGAAGAATCGTGCTCGATAGTTTTCAAAGTTGTTTTTGCCTTCCAGCTTACCCAACACACCCCAATCGCCACGATTCACGCCAAACTGGAAGGTAGCGCCAAGCCCTTTATTGCCCGCAATAATTTCACCTCCCGTATAAACAGCCATTGGATCAGCCATGTCACTGGCAGGTTCTTCTTGAGCGGAAACACAAAATGCAAAGGGGATAAGCGCAAAGATAGAGAGTGTAAAAGTGGAAAAGGTGCCCGTGAGCAGACGTAACGGTTTCTTCATATTATTGTCCGATAGTAAGGTGCGCTTGTTACAGCACACCTTGTATTAGTCGTATTTGGCGTTAGTCAGCAACCACTGATTTGTCTGCCATACCAATACCACCGGCTTTCTGTCTTGGTGGAAACGCTTTGAGTGACTTCTGATATTCCGCCGCTGATTTTTGCAGCTTTGGTAGTACCCAAGACTTCTCTTTCATCCATAAGAACCAACCACGAGTATCAGGGCTACGCTCATAAGGATCAGCCTTGATGTTGATGAGCATCCCTAGTGGCCACTCTTCAGGAGGCGCAATCCACTCCGTTTTGGTTTTTAGGTGCACTTTCCAATCATCAACTCGGAACGCATTCAAATCTTGCTCGTTGTAGAAGAAGAACTCATGGCGTTGGCTCGGCTCACCTTTGGTCAACATATCCAGCTGGTTATAACCATCCAAGTGGACTTGATAACGCTCGCCGTTTAACTCTTTTCCATCAAGCAGTTCTTGCTTAATGTCGCCTTCACCCACTGCAGCCATAATGGTTGGCACCCAGTCTTCAGAAGTCATGAAGCCATCGGTGTATTCACCTTGAGGGATTTTATCTGGCCAGCTGACCAGCATTGGTACACGGAAACCGCCATCCCACGTCGTGCCTTTTTGACCACGGAAAGAGGCAGAACCACCATCAGGCCAATGATCTAGGTTTACGCCGTTGTCTGAGGTAAACAAGATTATCGTGTTATCAATTTCACCAAGATCTTCTAACTTATCGAGTAATACACCGATCTGGTCATCAAGTTCAATCAAGCCATCGTAATACGTGTTGATTTGGCTCGCGCCTTGATACTCAGGACGCACGTGTGTTTTTTGGTGCATACGAGTCGGGTTGTACCACATGAAGTAAGGTTGTTCGTCTTTCTCTGCTTCATGTCTATCGAGCCAATTAGTAGCAAACTCCAAAAATTCGCCATCAACGGTTTGCATGCGTTTAGAGCCTAAAGGACCTTTATCTTCAATCGTTTGCTTTCCAACCACACCAAACCTTGGGTCTTCTTGCATGTCCACACTCTCGGTAGCGATGGTGTGAAGAACATTACGAGGGCGACCTCTGAAGTTAGGGTCTGTTGGGAATTCCGGCTGTTCAGGCATCTCCATAACGTTGAGGTGGTAAAGGAAACCGAAGAATTCATCAAAGCCGTGCACCGTTGGTAAGTGACTGTTGTTATCGCCTAGGTGACTTTTACCGACATGCACGGTCGCATAGCCTTTGTCTTTCAGCATTTCGGCTAGGGTTGGATCTTCTTTTTGAAGGCCAAGTGAAGAGCCCGGCTGACCGACAGACGTTAAGCCTGTTCGGAAAGGATATTGACCTGTGATAAAGGCAGAGCGCCCCGCGGTAGAGCTGCCTTGTGCGTAGTAATCACTGACCATCATGCCGCGCTCGGCAATTCGATCAATGTTCGGCGTATCCACTGCGCCTAAACCGCGGTGGTAGGCAGACAGATCCGTTGGGCTCACATCATCGAGCATGATGGCAACCACATTGGGTTGGCTCGCTGCGTGTACATTGACGCTCGCCAGTACCGAGAGCGCCAGAGCGGATTTAACAAAAGACTTATACATTTATAACCCTCATTCACTATGAGTAAATCGCTGAAGTCACAACGAACCATTGTTGAGGTAAATGGTATAAGAAAGAGGCCAAAAATGGCTTGATAGCCACTATTACGATTCTTAATAGTGGCCGTTAGAAAGGGGAGTTATTTAAAGGGAATAGTAGCGTGATGCTAGGATTGAATAATCGACGTAATTTCTTTTTGAAGCCAATCCGTGAACGGGTTATTACGGTTTGCTTGATGAGTAAACAGTGCTAATTCTCGACGATAGGTGTCTTTCAACAGTTCCGGCGGTAAATCGATACAACGATAAGAGTGATCAAGCAAATAGCGGCATTTCGACGATGTTACATAGATGAAGTCGCTGTCCTTAACGACTTCTAGCATCAAATTCATATTGTTGCTTCTGAGCCCGATGTGTTTATCTAAGTCGTATTTTTTGATCAACATTTCCGTCTTGGTCGGCTGAATGTAACCAGGGATCATATTGATACAGAGTGGGTATTTCAGAATGTCCTCAAGGGAGTTGCCTTGAATTGGGTGGTCTGCTCTTAGCACCAACATGAACTTATCAAAGCCAACTGGGCGTTCAGTCAGGGTTTTATTGACGTCCATAGGAAGATAGCTCACTCCCCAACACATTCGGTTGGTCTCTAGAGACTGGACGCCATTATCTAACCAAGGTGAGCATTGGAACGTCACTTGCGGCGCTTCTTTGGTCAGCTTTTTGATTAGTGGCACACCCACTGGGATCAACAGCGGGGAAGGCAGCATGATTTGAACCTCCCCTCTTAAATCTTCCAAGCCCCACTCATCATTGGGTATGTAAAGGTTGTCTAGCTGTTCTAATAGTAGAGGCAAGGTTTCGATGAGCTTCAAGCATTTTGGGGTGGGTTCAAGCCTTGCTTTATCTCTAACAAACAACTCATCATCAAATTGTTCTCTGAGCTTACGAAGCATGACACTGATCGTCGGCTGACTTACGTTCAAGGTTTTGGCTGCACTCACCGTTTGACGAGTTTCATTAAGCACCAAAATGAGCCGCAGTAAGTTTAGGTCTTTGGTCATGCCCTACTCCAAATGATTTAGAAAAGTGGAAAGTACGCTGGCGAATACCCTTTTTTCATCGCTTCTACCATAGGCAATAATTTGGGTAATGCGTGACGAAAAAACATCTCATACCCTTGGCATAAATGATTCATCGGACTGCCATCTTCGATTGTTGCTATTCTGTTTTTAGGACAACCACCTTGGCAGAGTTCAACAAAGTCACAACGTCGACAAGTGCTGTTTAACTCTTCATATTTGTTGGTGCCAAACGCGATTTGTTCTGGTGAGCTCGCCATGGTTGCAAGCTTATCACTGTTCATGGTGCCCAGTTGATGATCTTGATACCCATAATGGTCACAACTGTAAACATTGCCGTCATGCTCAACCATTAATTGCTGTCCACAAGTCGCGCTGTGATGGCACATTTGGCTTTGGTAACCCATCAATACCATTAGACAGTTTTCAAAAAACTGGATATACACTTTACCGACATCATTGGCGCTCCATGCATCAAACAAATCACAAAGAAATTGCCCCCATTGCTCACCGGTTAACGACCAATCATGCCCTGTTCGCCTGTCCAACTCATGATCGATACAAGGCTGAAACTGCATGTAACCACTGCCATTTTCAACCAAAAACTGATAGATCGTTTTACCGTGTTTGTAGGTTTTATTGTTCACGACCGTTAACGTATTAAAATCAACATTGTGCTTCTTTAGATAAGACATCCCACGCATTGTGCGTTCAAAAGACGACTCGCCATTTTTGTCGATCCGAGCGATGTCATTCAGGATATTGGGCCCGTCGATACTAATGCCCATCATGAAATTGTGTTTAGCAAAGAAACTCGCCCAACGATCGTTAATCATGGTTCCATTGGTCTGCATCGTATTCACGACGAGCTTGGTAGTCGCTTTGCTTGCCTGCGTTTTCATCGCAGCTTCATAGAAATCGAGCCCTCTTAACATAGGCTCGCCACCATGCCAGATAAAGTCCACTTGCTGATCTTTCATTGGCTGCGCGTCGATATGAGCACCGACAATTTTCTCCATCATGTCCAGAGACATTGAAGACCTCTTATCGACATCTTGTCTATTAAGATAATAGCAGTAGCTACAATCCAGATTGCATTGAGCCCCTTCTGCTTTAATGAATAAGCTAAAAGGATAAGTAGATGTGTTCATATCGATTCCCGTACTTTTTTGCCAACATATCAACCGAAAATCAATCAAACAATAGCGCCTCACGCCCCCTACCTGCACACGTCGTAGAGTCGCTTCACCACCCTAAAATAATGTTAACTAAAACAAATGCTTGAGTGGTAAAATTAGACTATTAACATCCTTAATATCGGCTATTACACTCCTTAATCTCACTTGCTCATATGATAAATGCCTAATTCTGTTCCTACGATCTAAGGTGTTCTATGAGAAAGCTCCTCTATAAGAAAAGTGTACTGACCAGTTTAGTGTGTTCTTTATCCAGTATTATCGCGATGCCATCCCTTGCCCAACAATCTATTAATCCTGAAGAAGAGCTCGCTTACAATCTAGGTGTTCAAGCATTTATCTATGGTACGGGTCCATTAACCGTGGCTGCGGTTAGGCAAACGACCACATCTGTTGATGCGCCGATGGACAACGCTATGGCACCATTGAATGAGATGGGTAAAACACGCGTTCTATCTGGACCTCAGGATAGGATTGTACCGACCGTCAACAACGATACGCTCTACTCACAAGCTCACTACGATCTGGATTTATCAGGTCCAATGGTGATTGATATTCCTCGCACCGATAACCGTTATTACATTGTTCAGCTATTGGATGCTTACTCAGATTCGATTGAAGATCTGCATGTGAAGAATGTCGGCGACCAAGGTTCAAAAGTGCTTTTGGTCAACAAAGGATGGGCTGGTGAAGTACCAGAGGGAATTGATCGTGTCGTAGAATCTCGCACTCCTATGGTTTGGTTGATTCAACGAACGGGCGTGTTTGGCGAGCAAGACCTCAATGACGCACTGGTTATTCACGATAAATTCCTCAGCTACCCACTCGATCAACTCGGCGCAGAGCATGACATCGTAGAGCTCAAAGCTTCGACAGGTCGTATCCCACCCATGGCGAGGCCTGAAGGGTTAGAGTGGTATTCGCTAATTGACCGTGAACTACGTAAAAACCCGATTCCAGAAGATGTTGCCATCGTTGATCAATTCCAACAAATTGGTATTGGAGGATCGACCCCCTTTAACCCTGAAGCGCTAACCTCAGCACAGAAAAAAGGGCTAATGCGCGCGATTAAGTCTTCACAGCAGATCATTCAATACGCTGGTCGAAGCATCGGCGATGTCAATAATGGCTGGTCGATGATGTACGAGGGAGGCCGTTACGGGAATGATTACCTGAGCCGAGCGAGCATCAATATGCGTGCGGCTGGTTTGAATGTGCCAGAGCGAGCACTCTACCCAAATCGATACACGGACTCGAATGGCGAGCAGCTGTCGGGAGACAATCAATATCGAATGACCATGCCTGCCGATGCACCCGCTGACGCCTTTTGGTCTTTGACCATGTACGACGCTAAAAACCTGTTCATGGTTGAGAACTTCATTCAACGCTACTCCATTTCAACCAATCGTAAAGATGAGCTGAAATACGCAGAAGACGGCACCTTGCCAATATGCATTCAATACGTAAAACCGTCCGATCCAACGTGTAACTGGCTACCCGCGCCTCAAGATGACTTCTATCTTCACATGCGCCTGTATGAGCCAACTCAAGCCGTTCTCAACAATGAGTATCCGCTGCCACAAGTTGAAAAACTCTAGCCTCAATTAAGTTAATTACGTCGATTAATCCAACTAAGGCAATTAAGTAGGTCAAGTCGATTGCCACGGCGTTCTTAATGTTCGCTCGTGGCAATTCGTTCTCTCCCCAAATACATGGCTCAAGCTGCTAGCAACATAACTCATACACTGAAAATGAGGTTCTATTCTTGAAAACACCTTTCATCACACTGTCTCTGTTAGTAACAGGGATAGTCAACTCTCTCGCTCACGCGGGAGGGTTAAATCTATCTCAGATTGCGACAACCAAAAGCGTTGGCACAGCCGGCGCAGGAAACGTCACCGCGAACGATGCATCCGCCGTGATCACCAATGCTGCGGGGTTATCGGCTATTGAAGAAAGCGCTTGGATTCTCGGCGTTCAATACCTCGATGTTGAAACCACTTTTGTCCGTGACGATAACTCGGCTTCGACCACAGGAAGCAGCGCCGATGTTCTCCCTCATTTGTCTTACGCATCAAGGCTCAATGACCAATGGGTCGTCGGCGTAGCATTGCACGCAGCTGGCGGCACTGGCGTTAAATACTCACACGGCGTTGGCGCACACCCTGCTTTATTGATCAAAGAAAATAGCATTTCGGCACTCAACTTTACGTCGTCATTGTCATATCAGGTCAATGAACAACTGTCTCTTGGTGGTTCTTTGATATTGCAGCACGCTGCGCTTGAAACTCAAGCATTGAATGGTCGAGAGCTTCAAGGAGATAGCCTCGACCTAGGATTCGGCCTGAGTCTCAATCACCACATCAGTGACAACACACAATTGGGTGTCAGTTATCAGGGCCAACTTGATCACGACCTTTCCCTTGATAACGCCAACGCTTTTGGCATTAGCTCTGAACTAACATGGGTTCGAAGCTTAAACTTAGGGTTGAAGCATTCATTAAATGAAGACTTAAACCTTCTACTCAGCTCCAACATGGAGACATGGCAAGATTATGATGACAAATACTCAACCACCTATTCTCTTGGGGTTGGTGTGGAATACGCATACGAGGATTGGTTGCTGTACAGCGGAGTGAGCGGTGACACGAGCCCTGTAAGCAGTCAAAACAGAGATGTGTTACTCCCGCTCGATAAACAGTGGCGTATCGGATTCGGCGCTGAGAAGAAGATATCCAACGACTTACATCTAGGATTGAGCTACCAATACCAAGATTTAGGCCATGGTGAAATTAATGCTGACTCAGGACTATTTCAGCCTTCTGGCAGCTATTCGACCAACAGAGTTCACTTCATCACTTTGTCTCTTCGCCATTAAAGCGAACTCTTGAGCGTTATTCGCTTCTAGCAAGAAACCGTACAAAAAAGGATTGGCTGTGACAGCAATCCTTTTAAATTCATGAATATCATTCTGCCAACCAGAAAGGCTCGAACACCCTTTACGCTCATGGTAATTGTCGTTATTGTGATTCTCTACGTCATCATCACAAGGACTG
Source organism: Vibrio tasmaniensis 1F-187 (assembly GCF_000272405.2). Lineage (GTDB taxonomy): Bacteria > Pseudomonadota > Gammaproteobacteria > Enterobacterales > Vibrionaceae > Vibrio > Vibrio tasmaniensis_A. The sequence goes on along the minus strand of NZ_AJZM02000085.1, from coordinate 18,595 downwards.
TCTGAGAGTTATGAACAGCACGATTGAAACTATTCTGGGGCACCGCTCCATTCGTCAATATACAAATCAACCGATTGAAAAAGCACAACTTGATGTGATTATTCAAGCTGGTCTCGCGGCTTCGTCATCGAGCTTACTGCAGGCTGTTTCTATCGTGAGAGTGACAGACAAAGAGAAGCGCAAACTGTTAGCCGAATACGCAGGTAACCAAGCTTACGTTGAGAACGCTGCAGAGTTTTTGGTGTTCTGTATCGACTATCAACGCCACGCTCAAATCAACCCTGAAGTGAAAACCGACTTTACTGAACTGACCCTGATTGGCGCGGTAGATTCTGGCATCATGGCGCAAAACTGCATGCTGGCTGCTGAGTCTCTAGGTTTGGGTGGCGTGTATATTGGTGGGCTGCGTAACAGCGCACAACAAGTGGATGAACTGCTAGAACTGCCACAACACACCGCCGTATTGTTCGGAATGTGCTTAGGTCACCCGGCACAACAACCAGAGGTGAAGCCTCGCCTTCCAGCTCACGTGGTGATGCACGAAAACCAATACCAACCGCTGAGCCTAGATGAAATTGCCAGCTACGATGATTCAATGCAGAGCTACTACGCAAGCCGTTCAAGCAACCAAAAGCAGAGCAGTTGGTCACAGCAGATCACGCAAAAGCTGTCTGGCGAATCTCGCCCGCATATCCTGCCTTACTTGAACAGCAAGCAGCTGACCAAGCGTTAAGCCGTTAAGAGCTTGCAACAAACCACAGCAAACAGCAGTACAAACAAAAATGTCAGCGTAATATACGCTGACATTTTTATTTATCCGGAGGCGGCTAGCTTACAGATATTTCTCAATCGGTAACAACTGTAGGAAGCCTGACTGCATTCGTTCCCACTTACCCGTTTCAGGTTCGCTGTCCCAACTTTGCTCGCCTGAATACCAATACACATCACCGTCTTCCAGTTCCAAGCGCCAGCTATTATCGTCACTCATCGCTTGCTCAATAGTGTTAGCTAACGTTTCAGCAATCTCTTTATTCTCAATGATCAAAACCGATTCCGTGTTCAAGTAGGTAGAACGCAAGTTGAAGTTAAATGAGCCGATGCTCGCGATGCTACGATCGAATACGACTGATTTAGCGTGCAAGCCATAGGCCGTTTCAGGCGCACATTTAGACACGTCTTGAGTCGAAGCTTCACACAGCTTAGATTCTGGTTTTAGCTCAAACAGGTCAATACCATGCTCCAGCATGTCGTAACGTCTGCCCGCATAAGCGGAGTGATTCGTCACCAGATCATTAGACGCCATAGAGTTCGTTAGCGCTTTTATCTCAACCCCCTGGTTGTTCAATACCTGCCACTCTTCAAGCTGACCATCATCGAATACAAGGTAAGCCGATTCCAACAAGATCTCTTGTTTCGATTCGCTCGCTAACTTCCCTAGAAGAATCGCGGTCGCTTTCGGTTCATCGGTATTATCTGAGTCCTCAGGGACGGGCTGATCGTAAACAAAGCGCGCATTCACCCAAGTCATCTCACCAATCACCTCTTTCAGTAAGCTATCAGAAGCCTTACGATCTAATGGTAATTCAGGATAATTTTGATAATGCGGAACGACAATATTATCTATCTTCGAGAGATCAGGTTGCTCGTCATCACCCAGCATATCGACAGGGTAAGACCAACGGCTGTTCCAGTATTCAACAAAACTGGTTTGGATGGTGTTAACTAGCGAGCCCATGACTAATACATCGCGGTCTCGGAAATTGATTTCATCAGAAAGGTCGAAATATTCATCACCAATATTACGCCCACCCACCACAGACAAGGTGGCATCGACGGTAAACGACTTATTGTGCATGCGGCGATTTAAGCGAGAAAAATCACCGACAAAGCTCAGCCATTTACTGAAGCCGCGACGTGTTGGTGTTGGGTTGAAGATACGAATCTCGACGTTCGGGTGCGCATCCAATGCCGACAGCAAACCTTCACGTTCGTTAAGGTTGATATCATCCAGCATTACGCGAACCTTCACACCACGCTCAGCCGCGGCTAATAAACGGCTCGCGAGATAGCTGCCCGATTCGTCAGAGTTCCAGATGTAGTATTGAATGTCGATGGTGTGCTCGGCACTTTCGACCAGCGCTAATCGCTGTGCTAAAGCATCCCAACCCGACTCTTGCAGACGAACCGCAGTGGTGCCTTGCTCTAAAGCTTCAGGCTGAAATTCATTGGTTAGAACCGATAAAGAGCTAGGTGCAGGAGAGGTTGGCGGTTCTGTTGGATGATCGATGCCTTCAGGAAGTGAAGAACACCCACCTAAAACGGCGATTAAGATTAACGTTAAACTGATGCGTTGGAGCACAGGCATGTATCTGACTTCCTTTTCACGATGGCGTCTTTAGAAACTTTCCGGACAGCTTTTCAATGAACAAGCTATTCCGATCTATTCATTGATTATTACTGCTAAAGCCTGAAATTTATAGGTAATTATCCAGTATAAATTTAAAGGTCAGTAAATTGCCTACAGATCACTTAAGTTGAGTGAGTGCTAAACAGTATAAACTCAGCGGCTTTTCGACCATTTCAATGGTGAGTTCAGTTCGGTCTGGGTTGCAGTTCAACGCCAAAGCGTAGCCGTGTAAATAATCCACCAGCAAATCCAGCGCGTTTTTGGTTTGCTCATCGGTTAACGCTAACGGGCTCAACACCGCTTCAAAGCGTTCACTAAATACTTCCATTGGCCCGAGGGATTTCATGGTCAATAAGGTCTCTAACAAGCCTCTATATTCGTTGAGCATCGACAAGTAACTCACACTGAGCCGATATAGGTTATCTTGCCAGTCTTGATTCAGCTCTGGCTGTGCCACTTCTTCAATCAAAGAAACTGTGATTGCCTCAAGCAGATCGTTTTTGTTTTTGAAGTAATAGTATATAGCCATCGCATCGACCCCGAGTTCCGTCGCCAACCCTCGAACACTTGGCACTTTGCCACTCTCTCGCATCATGCTTTTAGCAATAGTGAGAATTCTCTCTGCGCTGAGTTGGCTTGATCCACTCTTTGGTCGACCTCGTTTCTGATCCTTGACAGTCATACCGTCACCTCTTAAACTTTATTTCTACACTGTAGAATATTTTAATTTATTACCGTGTAGATGCCAAGTTTCTCATTGATATCGGAGTTAAAAATGTCAAATATTGTATTCATCGCAACCAGCCTTGACGGTTACATTGCAGACAAGCAAGGTGGCTTAGATTGGCTGCAAGCGATTCCAAATCCAGACGGTGACGACATGGGTTACAACGCTCATACTGATCATATCGATGCACTGGTCATGGGACGTAATACAATGGACATGGTGTTGAGCTTTGGCATTGATTGGCCTTACAGCAAGCCAGTCTATGTACTGAGCAACACTTTAAATGAAGTACCTCAAGAGCTTGAAGGTAAAGTATTTTTGATGAAGGGCGAGCTTAAACAGATTGTCGCGAATTTGAATAACAAAGGCCTAAAGAACTTGTACATTGATGGCGGCATCACCATTCAAAACTTCATCAAAGAAGACCTGATTGATGAGCTGATCATCTCGACCATTCCTGTCGTGCTTGGTGGTGGGTCCCCGTTATTTGGTGACTTAGTATCTCCCGTCGATTTTACATTGAAAGACGTCACGACGTACCTTGATGAGATAGTGCAAACTCATTACTTACGTAAGCGTTAAAGCTGTTGTTGCTCTAAGGGCATGAAAGGATCAACACCGAAAACATTGTTCACGCGACGTAAGCTTTACCGTCTCTACACAAGCCTCCCCTAAAGTAGTACCCTTTATCGTCTCTCATTCTTGATGGTAGCTGGATATTATGAAGCTTTTGGTCGATCGCACTGGTGAACAGTTTTTAGAAATTCTGCAAGAATCTGGAGACACGCTGACGGTTCAATTCATTACCAATGAAGGCAATCGAAAGGGTAAACCGTTCCAAGATAACTTGAGTGGATTGTTCCTCACGGGGTGGAAGCCGCGCACTACTTCAACCGCCATCGGATTAGAACGCTTTAAGCAAGGCAAACTTGAAGATCCCCAAGTGAGTTTCGCATTGCACCAGCTCTATCCACTGGGTCGATACGTAAAATTACCTTCTGGTGATATCGCAACAATCGCGAGTTACGCCAATACCCATGCCGATGGCTACTATATGTTTGTGCGCCTCAACGATGAGTTAACCCGACTTAAGATTACGCCCGATTGGGAACTGCAACCTTCCGCTCAAAGGTTAGCCTTGCCTTATTACCCTGCGCCAAGAAGCCAGCAAGAACTCGACAATATTGATGACTTCGATGCTTGGGCGGGTGGGTTTTAAACACTGAAAGTCAGTAAACGCTATTGAGATCACATCCACCTATCGAATCTCAATACAACAATATGTGCTCTCTAAACATTGATACGAATACCCGTTCTCAAACGATTCAAATAACGGTTTGGCTGTGTGCTGCTAAAGAGTGTTTCATTCTTCCCTACAAGCTCAAACGGGGCTGTATAAAATCAATAAACGCCGAGATACGTTTAGAGACAGAGGACGACTTGTAATAAACCGCATTCACTCGCTCTCGGTCTGTGTTGGCAAGTTTGTCTTGTTCCAAAATAGGGATTAGACGCCCTGCTGCCATATCTTCCTGCACCATAAACCCCGACAGACAAGCAATCCCATTTCCAGCTAAGACTAGTTGACGCACGGTTTCACCATTACTGGCTGTCACAGTAGGCACGACGTCACTTTGGTTTGGTAAAGGCCAATGGTTAAGCACTTTGTTACCCGCAAATCCCACAATTTGATGCGAACTCAAATCTTCAGGTTTGGTGGGTAGCCCACGCTTAGCGAGATAATCAGGTGACGCCACAATATGGAGTAAACTTTTTCCTAACGGTCGAGCGTGCAATGTTGAATCGGACAACTTACCGATTCGAATCGCAACATCGGTTCTCTTTTCGAGAAGATCAACGAAGCCTTCGTTGGAAGTGAGTTCCAACTCAATGTCTGGGTAAGCCTCTTTGAATGACTGCACCAACGGCACTAGCTGATGGAATACGAATGGGCTGGCGGCATCGACTCTTAAACGACCTTTAGGCAACTCACCGCGCGACACGATTTCTTCTTCCGCGCTCTGGATCATTTGTAATCCCACCCTGACTGAATCGACAAACTGCCGCCCTTCCTCCGTCAATTCCACGCGTCTCGTTGTTCGGTTGAATATTGAGACGCCGAGTTGCGACTCAACCTTACTCACCGAACGAGATACCTTGGCGACTTGCACATCCAACGTCTCTGCTGCCGCAGAAAAACCACCAGCATCGACAACGGTGAGTACCATTTCTAAATCATCTGAACGGGTTAACATAAGGCTCCTTCGCTATCTTCATTTTGTTTAATGTCATCTCGCTAGTGCTCATCACAGCTCAAATCATCTATGTCTTTTCGATCTCATCAGCTTAACCCAATGATCGGCTAACTCTTTAATTATTGCAAATTTCACAAAGGTTATTTGTTAATGGTGGCATTTTTCACAAATATATTTTGCTAGATAATCCTCGCCATCAAACGAAGCGCTCCTATTGCAGTCACAAGCTGCCCCATTTTATCGCGCTCGGTATTTAACAAAGAACAGTAAGAGAGATGATTATGCCATTAGCATTACTTGCATTGACGCTCAGCGCCTTTGCCATCGGAACCACAGAATTTGTCATCGTAGGCTTGATTCCTACCATGGCGAGCGACTTAAATGTATCTCTGCCATCGGCAGGCCTATTAGTCAGTTTATACGCGCTTGGCGTTGCTATTGGCGCACCAGTATTAACGGCATTAACCGGAAAGTGGAATCGTAAAGCGGTATTGCTAACCGTGATGGCATTGTTTGTCATTGGTAACTTATTGGCGTGGCAAGCTCCAGGCTATAACACGCTGATCGCCGCACGAATTTTGACCGGCCTCGCCCATGGTGTGTTCTTCTCGATTGGATCGACCATCGCGACAGGTTTGGTTTCAAAAGATAAAGCAGCCAGTGCCATTGCGATCATGTTTACGGGTTTAACAGTTGCATTGGTGACTGGCGTACCGCTGGGTACTTACATCGGCCAAACCTTCGGCTGGCAAGCGACCTTCTTGATCGTTGCTCTGCTTGGCCTTGTTGCTCTTATCGGTAGCGCTATCTTGGTTCCAAGCAACCTTAAGCAACCACCAGCGGCGAAGATTTCGGCACAACTAAAGGTTCTAACTCAACCACGCTTACTGTTGGTTTACGCTATCACAGCACTGGGTTATGGCGGCACATTCACAGCGTTTACGTTCCTTGCTCCAATACTGGAAAACGTATCAGGGTTTGATTCGAGCTCAATCAGCTTAATCATGTTGGTCTACGGTGTGTCAGTAGCGGTAGGTAACATCTGGGGCGGAAAAATGGCTGACAAGATGGGGCCGATTAAAGCGCTAACCGTTATCTTCTCTGGTTTAGCCGCAGTACTGGTGGTATTCAACTTTACCGCAGTAAACCCTTATGCAGCTGTTGCTACCATTTTGGTTTGGGGTGCATTTGCATTCGGTAACGTTCCAGGACTACAAGTGTATGTTGTGAAACTGGCTGAGAAATACACACCTGACGCCGTCGATGTCGCTTCTGGGTTGAACATTGCAGCCTTCAACGTCGGTATTGCATTAGGCTCATGGGGCGGTGGTTTGATTGTCGCGAAATCTGGATTAATGAACACCCCTTGGGTAGGTGCTGTGATCGTTTTGATCGCTCTTGTTCTGACTCGATTCAGTGGTGCGTTAGATAAGAAGCAAGCACAACAAGCTGTTCCATCTAGCATCTAGCATCTAGCATCTAGCATCTAGCAAGGATAGAAAAAACAAAGCCCGAACCTAGGTTCGGGCTTCGTCATTTACATCTGATTATTGTCCGTTATCGATCGATTTCAGCACTTTACATGGGTTACCGACTGCAACCACATTGGCTGGGATGTCTTTAGTTACCACACTGCCCGCGCCAATCACACTGTTTTCGCCAATGGTCACGCCAGGGCAGATGATCACACCACCACCTAACCAAACATTGTCACCAACGTTAATTGGCGTGCCAAACTCAACGCCTTCTTCTACACGGCCTTTCACATCGAGTGGGTGACCTGCGGTCAGGATTTGAACGTTCGGACCAAGCAGCACATTGTCGCCAATGGTCACTTCAGCCACATCCAAAATCACGCAGTTAAAGTTAGCGTAGAAGTTCTTGCCCAGCTTGATGTTCGAGCCGTAGTCACAACGAAATGGAGGTTCTAGATGCGCGTTTTCACAGCCCGGAATGAGCTCTTGCGTTGCCGCTTCCCATTCAGGAGTGTCAGGAATACTGTTATTGAGTTTTTGAAGCACCTTACGACACTCGATACGAGCGGCATAAAGCTCTTTATCCCAAGCCTGATAAGGTTCGCCTGCTAGCATTTTTTGTTTTTCTGTTTTCACGTTACTTACCTGTTCTCGCATCACTCAGCTATTTTCATATTACTTAGCTAGTTTCACATTACTTAACTAATGGTGGTCAATTCATCGACCAAAAAACGCAATATCGCACATCTAAATAACAGTGAATAAGGAGTGTTTGAGCTTGGTTTAAGAGATGCGCAGCTCGTCACTTTTTGTAGGTGAAATATGAAATTCGAACGGTGCTAATTTAGCTTCGCTATCGAATCACGTAACACCAAACTGCCAGTGGTATTGATGGTGGTCGCTTGCTCTGTTTCACCGACAATTTGCAGGATCGCCTTTTGCGTCATTTGCTCTAATGGCACACTGACAGACGTTAAGCTTGGCGTTAAAAACGCCCCCACTTTGCTGTTATCAAAACCAACGATAGAAACATCTTGAGGCAATGAGTACCCAAGTTCGGTTAACGCCTTAATCGCACCAATCGCCATGTCATCGTTTTCAGACAAGATAGCGGTGAATGTTGCTTTGCTTTTTACCAGAGCCTGAGCCGCATGATAACCGCTCTCCATCGTCCAATCACCTTGAACAACTTTGGCCTCATCCAATGCAATACCATGTTTAGTTAGCACATCTTGATAGGCTTGGTAACGCAGCTCATCTGTCGAAGAACCGGCTTTACCACGAATAACCGCAATCTCTGTATGACCCTGCTCGATGATGTGTTCCACCATCAAGCAAGCACTTTGGTAATGGTCGGTGGTAATGGCATGATTAGGCTTCGACGGCATTTCTCGGTTGAGTACCAGAATCGGTGTGTCTGTGCTTTCGATGACCTTTGCAATCTCACTTTCGGTTAAGCACTGTGGATAGATGATGATGCCCGCACACTTCATATCCAGCAGGAAGTTGATCGCCTTTCTTTCGTCTTCTGCGCTGTGTTTACCATCGGTGATCACCAGCTGGTGATTCGACTTTTCGCTATAAGAAGCCGCGTGATACATCAAGGAAGAGAAGTAAGGGCCATTGAACAACTCATTAGTGATTACAAAGCCGATGAAATTGGTCTTCTTGGTCGCCAATTGCTGGGCCAACAAGTTCGGTCGATAACCTGTTTCTTGAATCGCATCGAATACCTTTTTCACCACATCTGGGCGCACGATGTTCTTGCCATTTAAGACACGAGAAACGGTCGATTTAGATACGCCTGCGCGGTTCGCGACATCAAGCATGGTTACCATTCGCTTCTTTTCCTTTATAAAAAATTAGCCGACATAGGCCGACTAATTCATTGCAAAATGACAGCTCACAGTTCACATAACTGCGCTGGGAAATGCATTCTAAATAGTGGTACCGTTAGATGCAATCACGCCTTTATACCACTCGAACGACTTCTTGCGTTTGCGTTCTAGTGAGCCAGATTGATCGTTGTGCTTATCTACGTAAATGAATCCGTAGCGTTTTTTCATCTCGCCCGTGGTGAATGAAACTAAGTCGATACAGCCCCAAGGGGTGTAGCCCATCAAGTCAACGCCATCAATCGCTACGGCTTTTTTCATCTCTTTGATGTGGTCACCAAGGTAAGCAATGCGATAGTCGTCATTAATGCTGCCATCTTCTTCAATGGTATCAACAGCGCCAAAACCGTTCTCAACAATAAACAATGGCACTTCATAACGTTCATACAGAGACGCTAAACAGAAACGTAAACCTGTTGGATCAATTGGCCAGCCCCAATCGCTAGACTGGATAAATGGGTTATCGACCGAGTTCTCATGACCGCCGTCCATCGCTTCTTCGGTTGACTGATGCGAAGAAGAATCCAAGGTATTCGACATGTAGTAGCTAAAGCCTAAGTAATCCGCTTTACCTTCTTTCAAGATTTGCTCATCTTCTGGCTGCATTTCAATATTGAAGCCTTTGATTGCCCAGTCACGCTTAGCGTAATTTGGGTAGTGACCACGCACCATCACATCCGAGAAGAAGTAACGATCACGCATCGCTTGCTGTGCCACCATGATATCTTCTGGCTTTGAAGAACGAGGGTAGAAAGGCACCATCGCACACATCGCACCGATCTGAAGATCTGGGTTGATCTCGTGACCTTTCTTAACCACTAAAGCACTTGCCACAAACTGGTGGTGGACCGCTTGATACATTGCTTCTTGCGGCTTTTCGCACTGTGGGAATTTCACGCCAGAGCATAACCAGCCAAAGATATCTGCCGAAGTATTCATCTGGTTATTTATCTCATTGAACGTCATCCAGTATTTCACTTTGTGCTGGTATCGCTCCATCACCGTAGTTGAATACTTAACAAAGAAATCGATCACTTTTCGGTTCATCCAGCCGCCATATTCGTTAGCTAGGTGGTAAGGCATTTCAAAGTGACTCAGTGTTACCACTGGCTGAATATCGTATTTCAACAGCTCATCAAACAAATCATCGTAAAACGCTAAACCCGCTTCACACGGCTCGGCTTCATCGCCATTTGGGAAAATACGCGTCCAAGCAATACTGGTTCGGAAGCACTTAAAGCCCATCTCAGCAAATAACTTAATGTCTTCTTTGTATCGATGGTAGAAATCAACAGCGACTTGGTTTGGGTAGTTTTCGCCGTCGATCACGCCGTCAGTGATTCGACGTTGTACACCATGAGCGCCCGCTGTTAAAACATCAACAACACTGACACCTTTACCATTCGCATCCCAGCCGCCTTCTAGTTGATGTGCTGCAACCGCACCACCCCATAAAAAATCGTTCGGAAATTCGTTGTTCATACCATTACTCGCTACAAGTTATTCGTGAAAAAGATCAGGATTAGAGAGCTCATTACAGCCCTGAAACCGATTTCAATAAAAGCAAAGATACAGATTGAAACCGGTTTCAGCAATGACTAAACGATCTTTTCCTGATCGAACTACAGACTAATCAAAAGTCAGCGTTACGATCAGTGCTCTTCAAAATATTGATCATGTGTGTGTTTGCTAGATTGGTCTTGAGTTCCGGGATAGAACTGAACCAAAGTCTGATCGGCTAGTGTGAGGTGAATCCAACCCTCTTTGACTTTCAGCCAATTGGTGCCGTTGGTCTCGTAGACGGCAGGAAAAATGCCCCAGCCTGATTCTGATACCTGCAACTCTTGAAAACGGTCAATTGGAGTGAGTTTATTGCTGTTGAAATCAGCATCGGAGTAAACCAACAGAGTCTTGATAGCATCGTTTGACTTAAACGTATAACAGCTCACAGAGGCTGAAGTGCGATCAAACCACTGGTAAGGTTGTGCGCCTGTTAAATCATAGACCGTACAGTCGTTAAATTGAATGGCCCACTCTTGGTGAGCTTTAAAACCGAGGTAACCTATGGGTTGTGATGGTTCAGGTTTCGAGTCCGTCTCCTGCTCATACACCGGTTCTGAGGTAGCACATCCCATAAGCCCAAGACTAAAAAGGAAAGTCACAGCAAGCTTCATCATTGTCATACCTCAGTTCCGTTAGTAGATGAGTAACTCAATTAAGTCTCTACATTAAACGGTAAGTTCCAAACGATTACCATCAGGATCGAGCACACAGCTCTCATAATAGCCATCACCTGTTCTTCTTGGGCCATCTAAGCGCTCATAGCCGTCTTCGACCAAGCGTTGAGTCAGTTGGTCGACCGCTTGTTCCGAACCTAGTGATATCGCCATATGAATGAAGCCTGTGAACTGGTCATAGATATCGTCTTTCGATTCAGGGACAGAGAACATTTCCATGATCTCTAAGCGACTACCGCTTTCAAAAGACAAGAAATATGAAGAGAAGCCTTTGCTTGGATTGTGATATTTCTGGTTGGACGTTGCACCAAAGTAATCCTCATAAAAACGTTTAAGCACTTCGAGTTGTTTGGTCCAAATTGCGATGTGTTCGATCTTCATTTTTATCACCTAATGTTTACATATGACACTAGATTACTCGTCAGACAAGGAAGGATAAACAGAACATAATTCATCAAAAGTGTTCCTATTTAATAGTCAGTTCCGTTATCAAAATGCCAACAATTAGCTGCACAGTATTAACATCTAAATTTGTGCAATACATAGCTTTGATCCATAGTCGGTGTTTTACACAATCTGAGATTCAAACTGTGAGCTTTTTAAAACTGATACTACTTGCGGCTATATGGGGAGGCTCGTTTCTTTTCATGAGAATGGCGGCCAATCCATTAGGGCCCGCAGTCTTGATTGAAGCGCGAGTTCTGTTTGCAGCACTTACTCTGCTTTTAGTTTCTTTCTATTTAAAAAAGAAGCTCTCTTTTCATGATCACGCTAAACACTTCTTCATTCTCGGGCTGTTTAACACCACACTTCCTTTTTTGCTTTTCGCTTATGCCGCGCAGACACTTAACGCCTCGACACTCGCCATCTTGAACTCTACCGCGCCAATATGGGCGGCAATCATTGGTGCAATATGGACCAAAACAGCACTCGAGGCGAAAGTTCTATTGGGACTTGGGATTGGGGTAACGGGAGTTGGCGTGTTAGTCGGTTGGAATGCGATGAACATTGGCCGTGAGGCTATGCTTCCTATCTTTGCAGCAGTGATGGCGGCCTTTAGCTACGGAATAGCGTCAAACTATACGAAACAAGCCCCTAAAGTTGAGGCATTCAACAATGCTCATGGCAGCATGTGGGCTGCGGTGTTGTTGGTTTTGCCATTTGTATTCTTTATTCCAATGAGAGAAACACCCGACGTTACGATCACTACGTCGGTTATCTTATTAGGCGCGGTATGTACTGGGTTAGCGTATCTACTTTACTTCAATCTCGTCTCTGAACTCGGCGCACCTTCAGCCCTGTCCGTAACCTTCATCATTCCGGTATTTGGTATTCTCTGGGGTAAATTATTCTTAGATGAAGCAATTGGCATCAATACGATTGTTGGTTCAATTCTGGTTATCACAGGCACCATGTTGGTGACAGGTATGTCGCCAATGAAAATGTTCAAAACAGCTCGTCAGAAACGCGCACAATAAGTTGATTGAACCCCAAAAACCTAATTAAAACCCTCAAGTAACAGAGACAAAAACGGCCTCCAAATGGAAGCCGTTTTTCATTGAATCGTTAACAACTTTGAGAGCTCGTCATGTATTGTTGAATCTTGGTTCTTAACCATTGATGTGCCGTGTTTAAGTCTGTTCGTTTATGCCAAATCATATACTGTTTCATCGGCAAGACCTCAAAAGGTTGCTCGAGCACTTGCAGTTGGAATCGCTCCGCAAACTGATTAGCAAAACCTCTAGATGTACTACCAACACAGTCGGAGCCAGAGACCAACACACACATCGTCATTAATGAATCACATTCGGAACTGACTTTTCGCTGCTGTATCGGATTTTTTGTAAAGTAATCCGCGGTGTAAAGGTGAGAGCGACGCATTCTGAAGGTGATGTGTTTCTCATGATAATACTGCGCTTCCGTTACCGATCCATCAATCCTTGGATGCCCTTTCTTGGCGATCAGCACGAGCTCATCTTCAATCACTTGCTGGTTCATATAGCCATTCACTTGTGGGTAGTGAATATCGATCGCTAAGTCGGCTTGCTGCATGCTCAAACTCTGCAGCAGATCTTCTTCATTGCTTGGCACCATATTGAATTCAATTGAGATGTTACCAAGCGTGTCGTCCTTTTCCACAAGAGGCTGAAGCTTGGTTAAACCGATCTCGTTGACCAAAATTCGAAACACATGATGCTGCTGATTATCGAACTGCTTTAGCGTGCTGACCGCGCTAGTTATCCCGTCCAATGCGGGCTCTACACGTAACGCCAACTGCATCGCTGCATTGGTCGGTGTTATACCTCTACCCTCTCGAATAAAAAGGTCTGTACCCAATTGTGCTTGCAGCCGTTTCAAAGCGCCACTGACTCCAGGTTGAGTCATACCAAGCGATTCTGATGCAAGCGTGATCGACTTTAATCGATACACTTCTAAGAACACGCTCAGTAGATTTAAATCCAACTTTTCCATGTCGCTCACCGTTACTCTCCCTGTCAATGTGCTCTTAATCAATCATAGGTCAGGTTTTATCTTCGTTCCCTAACCATTGCACGACTCAATACATAGCCAATCGTGATGTGTTAACTAAAGCTTACTTTATTTTTTGCTATATGTCTTAGGCATATAATTTCCTCAACGAAACGAAATCCCGAATTGAAGAGGCTCCTATGACTCCATCACGCACTTTCAAAAATGCATCACTGTTCCTAGCAATCTCTCTTGCGTTTCCTGCTGTTGCAGCTAACCATGACCACGCACACTTTAGCGATATCGGCGATCAGGGTGGCAAAGACGCGACCGAGATGACGACGAAAGCAAACCAAGAATTCGCGAAAACGCTGAACTTCGAAGACACTCGCGCGTTCGACAATAACAACAAAGGGTTGATTGCGAGCTTCGATCAAGAAACTGGCGATATTATTCGTAACAGCTTCAACTTCATCGACCCTAGCGTGAACAATGCCGATCAAGCGCCCGATTCAGTGAACCCTTCACTTTGGCGTCAAGCCGTGCTGAACCAAGCTGCTGAAGGTTTATACGAAGTTGTCCCAGGCAAGGTGTATCAAGTTCGTGGTGCTGATCTGGCGTCTATTTCTTTCATCCGCAGTGACAATGGTTGGATTGCTTACGACGTTCTTCTCACAAAAGAATCCGCGGCTAAGTCATTAAAGTTCTTCAAGAACAACGTGCCTGATGGTGGCGACTTACCTGTCGTAGCGATGATTTACTCACACTCACATGCCGATCACTTTGGTGGTGCACGAGCAATCAAAGAAGCTTACCCAGACGTAAAAGTGTACGGTTCTAAAAACATCACTAAAGAAATCGTCGACGAAAACGTGCTGGCGGGTAATGCGATGTCTCGTCGTACCGCTTATCAATATGGCGCAACACTAAATCGTCATGAGCACGGCATTGTGGATGCGGCACTCGCGAAAGGCTTGTCGACTGGCACCATCACTTACGTATTGCCGGATTACGAACTTAACCACAACGAAGAAATTGAAACGCTAGTTATCGACGGCCTAGAGATGCAATTCATGGATGCATCAGGCACTGAAGCGGCATCAGAAATGGTGACCTACATTCCGAGCATGAAGGCACTTTGGACTGGTGAGCTAACGTATCAAGGCATGCACAACCTCTACACATTGCGTGGTGCAAAAGTACGTGATGGCTTGAAGTGGTCTAAGAAAATCAACGAGATGTTGGTCACTTGGGGTGAAGATACCGAGGTGCTATTTGCCTCTCACTCATCGCCTATTTGGGGCGAACAAGAAATCTCTGACTACCTAAAAATGCAGCGTGACGCTTACGGTTTTACTCATAACCAAACACTTCGCCTAGCGAACAATGGTGCTGTTCTGCAAGACATTGGCGACGAGATCTACAAAGTCATGCCAGACAGCATTCAACAGTCTTGGCACACCAATGGTTACCACGGTACTTACTCTCACAATGCTCGTGCGGTGTACAACATGTACCTTGGTTACTTCGACATGAACCCAGCCAATCTGAACCCACTACAAATTCACCCAGAGTCAGTTAAGTTTGTTGAATATATGGGTGGCAGTGACGCAGTGATTGAGAAAGCACAGCAAGATTTCCAAGAAGGCGAATATCGCTTCGTTGCAACGGCACTGAACAAGGTTGTCCAAGCAGAACCAGAGAACAAAGTTGCACGCGGCTTATTGGCCGATACTTATGAACAGCTAGGCTACCAATCAGAAGGCGCAGGGTGGAGAAACATCTACCTAACGGGTGCTCAAGAACTGCGTATCGGCACACAACCGGGCGCACCAAAAACGGCTTCTCCGGATGTCTTGGCGAACATGACCATCGAAAACTTGCTGGATTACTTAGCGGTAAAAGTGGATTCATTGAAGGCGCAAGACACGCCGTTTACCATGAATATCCAATTACCTGACGTGAAAGAGTTCTATTACGTAGAGATGTCGAACGGCAACCTCAACAACATTCAAGTAGCTGAACTGCAAGATGCGGATACAACACTGATCATCAATAAGTCTGACGTGTCTGATATCGTGCTTAAGAAAACAAGCCTTGGAAAACTGTTAGAAGACGGCCAAGCGGGCGTGAAAGGAGACAAAACATCGTTGAACAAATTGCTGTCTTCATTGACTGAAGCGGATACCTCTTTTGAGATTGTTCCTCGCCCAAACAAAGGCGAAGAAGTCGACGCTGAGTTGTACCAAGATTCACACGAGCACGCTCACTAAGCCGCTCTTAGGTATAATAATTACAACGTCAAACTGGCCTAAATAGGCTGAAACAAGGCTAATACGACCAAGCCTCAACCATTAAGCTGGTTGAGGCTTTTTTGATTTGAGCTTTATTCGATATCAAGAAAATAAAATGAAAAACCACACCCTTGTTTCACGGTTTCTCAATAGCAATACACATCCGTACTTTCTATATCTCAGCATGTGAAGTAGTAGAAACTTTGTGCAATCAAACTTTGTTATAAAAGTTGTCCGGACTCTTTATTCAAGGAAGGAAGATGCGAAAAAAGATCATGATTACAGGTGCGACAGATGGTATCGGTTTAGAGACCGCGAAAATGTTAGCCCAACAAGGGCATCACATCCTTATCCATGGACGTAACCCAACAAAACTCAGCAAAGTAGAAACCGGCCTTTCTCGATTATCCAAGGATGCGATTATCGAAAGTTATGTTGCTGATCTCTCTTCTCTTTCTGAAGTTAAAGCCCTCGCCAACCAAATAAAGTCGAAGCATGAACAGCTCGATGTACTCATTAACAATGCTGGTGTCTACAAGGTTTCGGAAGTCACCACCTCAGACAACCTTGATGTACGTTTTGTTGTGAACACCATTGCCCCTTATTTACTGACTCAAAAGCTGCTACCACTTTTTGATGCCAACGGTCGCATCGTCAATCTATCTTCAGCCGCTCAGTCATCGGTCGATCTCGAGGCACTTGTCAGCCCAAATCCTGACGCTTTAGATGGCCCCATCTACGCACAAAGTAAGTTGGCGTTAACGATGTGGTCAATCCATCTTGCGCACCAATTAAGAGATCAAGGGCCTCTAATCATTCCCGTTAATCCGGCCTCATTTCTTGGCAGTAAATTGGTTAAAGATGCGTATGGTTTAGAAGGTAATGACTTAGGGATTGGCGCTGATATCTTATGCCGAGCGGCACTATCGGAAGAGTTTTCTAACGCTTCTGGGAAGTATTTTGATAATGACTCAGGGCTATTTAAAGACCCTCATGCTGATGCATTAAATACGGAGAAAAATCAGAAGCTGGTGACGACTCTTGACCAGTTACTTGCAAAAAAGCTCTAGCTAATGCCACGCTCACTACTCAGATACAATGAGTGCTCCGTAATTAGGAGCGCCCCACAACCCAAAGTGTCGGATGTGGTTACGACCAAACTCCAGCAATTGTTTAAATGGAATTGAAATGGTTCATCCACCCGACAAGTTAACTGGTGTTAGCGAAAGGAAGACATTACGCATACTTGATGAAAGCTTGGCTTAACCGCTGAAAGAGTGAGTCTACGTTGGGAAGGCTCGTCAAATGCGCGGACAACAGTGTATGAACCTGCGCATCCACCACGGTCGGGTTATCGCAAATTTGATTATAAAAATTCACGGGCGCAACGATGTTCTCTAAGTCGACGTCTAACAAGATACAAGCTTGCGAAAGTACGATTTGGCCACCTCCTTGTTTAAGCAATACACGCTGCGCAGTACCCACTACTTTTTGTTTATTGATATTGAGGTTGTAGTCGCCATCACAATAAGAGCCGGGGGTTGCGTGTACATCCACATCGATGCCCAGTTCTTTAAAAAACAGGGTTAAGATATCGCATAAATGTCGATACGCTTTTTGGATGTTGTAGGCTTCATCACGATGCCAATGGTAAATGTGCGACAGGTTAATGATCCCCGGTAGTTGGGGAACGGGAGCGCCACCTGTTTTACGCGAGGTGAGTTGCCAACCTTGTGCCGCGAGTTGTTTTCTAGACTCTAGTGTCACAGGCCACTTTTTACCCGCAGGCAAAACGAGTGTCGGCGTTTTTGCTTGCCAAAGCATTAAGGCTTGCGCAATCTCACCCGCCTGTATTTGCTGCAATAACTCAGCTTCTTTTTCAAACGCACGATCAACATCAATGTGCGGGTAACGTACGAGTTTATTCGTTAACTTCAATGTACTTTTCCTCTGCAGATTGTGGTGACCTACCATTTAACGCTCTGCAATGGTTTGGGAGATAAGCATATCTCCAAAACCCAATCGTACAATTTACTTAATAAAGTCGCTTCGGGCTTGTTCAACACTCGGGATTTAGTGTTGACTTCGAAACACCTTAATCCTTGTTATACAGCAGTTTTACACGTCACTTTCAGTTAAAGTCTGTCGACAATTACGAACAGTTAGAATACGAATTTCAATCCCCAGACTATAGATAATACGATAGTGACCAAACAAAACCTCGCGGTAGTGTGTATGTGGCATTTCAGGAACCATTCGCCCCATTTCTGGCATAGTTCCAAGCAATTCAGTTTTATCGAAAGCTGCGTTAACCCAATTTTTCGCAGCAACGGGGTTATCTAATGCAATGAACTCAGCAGCATCACCAAGCTTTTCAAGAGCTAATGGAGACCAAACTACTTCCACTATTTGATTCGCCCTAAAACTTGAGCGCGTGCATCTTCATTAGACACTCCTAAACCAGAAGCGAGTTGCGTCTCAGCTGCTCTCATTTCTTCAAGCAACTCGATTTTTTCCTGCATTGCTTCATATTCAGCAACATCAAGGACAACAGCAACACCCTTGCCACGCTGTGTTATTACGAGCGGGCGACGGGTTTCATTAATTTGCTTGATAAATGAGGTTACACCAGCACGAAACTCAGAAAGGGGCTTAATATCTTGGTCAAGATGAATACGGCTCATATCGAACTCCAAAAGTACAAAATAATGTACAAATAATAGTCCAACTGCTATTCATGAGCAAGGAAAGTAAACGGAATGATATTGACGAAAACAGAGGGGGTGTGGCGACGAAAGAAACGAAAAATGGTTAACTGGTTGATAAGATTGCTATC
>NZ_AJZM02000084.1 GCF_000272405.2 Vibrio tasmaniensis 1F-187 | reverse complement strand
TGAAAGTACTGGCGATGCTAAGAAAGACGCGGTTGCTGCAGCAATAGCTCGCGCTAAAGCGAAAAAAGCGCAGCAAGCGAAACAAGACGAGTCAGAAGAAACGCCTGAACCTGTAGTTGAACTTGAGGCAGAGACTCAACAAGAATCAGTCGACCCTAAAAAAGCGGCCGTTGCCGCAGCAATAGCTCGCGCTAAAGCGAAGAAAGCACAGCAAGTAAAACAGGCCGAGACAGAAGAAATACTTGAGCCTGTGACCGAAGTTAAGACTGAAACTCAACAAGAACCAGTCGACCCTAAAAAAGCAGCGGTTGCTGCAGCGATTGCTCGTGCTAAAGCAAGAAAGGCGCAGCAAGAGCAAGACAAAAAGAATAATGAGGAGAAAGAGTAGTGGCCTTCTTTATCGCCAGCTCACCGCACGCGCACAATCGTAGAAGCACCCCAGATCTGATGAAATGGGTGGCTATTTGTGCATTGCCAGGTCTACTAGCTCAAACCTACTTCTTTGGATGGGGTACGCTCATCCAGTTAGTATTTGCTATTGCACTTGCTGTTACCTTTGAAGCCGCTGTAATGCTGCTAAGAAAACGTCCGCCAGTGATGGCATTGCGTGATTACAGTGCGGTTGTGACCGCTTGGCTACTCAGTGTCGCGATTCCCCCACACTCTCCATGGTGGATTCTCGTCATAGGTATGTTCTTCGCGATTGTCATCGCGAAGCACCTATATGGCGGTCTTGGGCAAAACCCATTTAACCCTGCGATGGTCGCTTACGTTGTTTTACTGATCTCATTCCCAGTTCAGATGACTAGCTGGAATGCTCCTACTAGCTTAACGGCTGAAGCAACGAGCTTTGTTGACTCCTTCTTGATGATCTTTACTGGTTTCAATAATGAAGGCTTGTCTTTACAACAAGCGCGTCTTGGTATTGATGGCACCACTATGGCGACGCCACTCGATGCCTTCAAAACCGCACTAACGGCAGGCAACACGGCTTCTGAAGCTCTGTCTCAACCTCAATTTAGCTGGTTAGCTGGTGTAGGTTGGGAATGGGTTAACCTTGCCTACCTAGTCGGCGGCTTGGTGCTCATCAAGCAACGCGTGATTCAGTGGCATATTCCGGTCGCTTTTATTGCTAGCCTTACGCTGTTTAGCCTAGTGTTCTTAGTGCTGACGCCAGGTGAAACCGCTTCTCCAACCATTCATCTATTGTCTGGCGCAACCATGCTTGGTGCATTCTTCATTGCAACCGATCCGGTTTCAGCCTCGACGACAGTAAAAGGTCGCTTGGTATTTGGTGCCATGATTGGCGGGTTAGTCTTTATTATCCGCAGTTGGGGTGGCTTCCCTGATGGCGTAGCGTTTGCTGTATTGTTAGCCAACATGTGTGTTCCACTTATTGACTACTATACCAAACCTCGTACATACGGCTATTAAGGAGCGGATACCATGCTAAATGCAATTAAGAAAAACGGCCTTGTACTCGCGATTTTTGCGTGTGCTTCGACAGGTTTGGTCGCGGTAACTCACTACCTGACCAAAGATCAGATTAAACAGCAAGAACAGGCTCAGTTACTGTCCGTGCTTAACCAAGTGATCCCGCACGATCTGCACGATAATGAACTGTTTTCAGCCTGTACTCTGGTTCAAGCCGAAGAGCTAGGCACTGAACAAGCGATGCCAGCTTACATTGCTAAACTCAATGGTGAGCCAAGTGCGATTGCGATCGAAGCGATTGCACCCGATGGCTACAACGGCGCGATTAAGGTCATTGTTGGGATGAAAATCGACGGTACCATTTTAGGTACTCGCGTTCTTTCCCACCAAGAAACACCGGGATTGGGTGATAAAATTGATCTTCGTGTGAGTGATTGGATTCTCTCATTTGCCGGTAAGCAAGTGACGGATTCTAATCTTGACCGTTGGAAGGTTCGTAAAGATGGTGGTGACTTTGACCAGTTCACTGGCGCAACCATTACGCCAAGAGCTGTCGTGAAGTCAGTGAAGCAAGCGGTGCAGTACGTTAACCAAAACAACCAAGCATTGCTTGCTCAACCTCTAAATTGTGGTGGTGAATAATGAGTGACCATAAAACACTAATTAAAAATGGCATGTGGGCCAATAACCCTGCCCTAGTGCAACTCCTTGGCTTATGTCCGCTGTTGGCTGTCTCTTCGACTGTGACTAACGCTCTTGGATTAGGTATCGCTACCTTGCTTGTATTAGTCGGGTCGAACGTGTCTGTTTCTCTAGTTCGAAACCATGTGCCAAAAGAAGTGCGTATTCCAGTATTCGTGATGATCATTGCTTCACTAGTAACCTGTGTTCAACTTCTGATGAACGCTTACGCATATGGCCTTTACCTCTCTTTGGGTATCTTTATCCCACTGATCGTAACCAACTGTATCATCATTGGCCGAGCTGAAGCCTTCGCGTCTAAAAATGAAGTGCTTCCTGCAGCACAAGATGGTTTCTGGATGGGCCTTGGCATGACATCGGTACTGGTTGTATTGGGTGCGATGCGCGAGGTTATTGGTAACGGCACCCTATTTGATGGCGCAGACCTGCTCCTTGGTGATTGGGCTTCGGTATTACGAATCCAAATATTCCAATTTGATAACAGCTTCTTGTTAGCCTTGCTACCACCCGGTGCCTTTATTGGTGTTGGTTTCTTGATTGCTTTGAAAAACATCATCGACAACCAAGCTAAATCTAGACAGCCAAAACAAGAAAAACCAGCTATTGAACGCGCTCGCGTTACCAATGCCTGATAAGTTACAGTAGCTTAAATCCTGCTGAGTAGCTCAACCGCTCAGCAGGTAAATAGATTGACCAAGCACACATAATAATGACGCTCATAAGAGCGCGTAACCGATGATAAAGCCTGAACCATTGCGGAACTTGTTATTTTAAAACGAGTAAGTTTGAAAGAACTTCGCCGGAACTCAAGCCCTAACTATTTGAAAGTAATGTCGCTATGAACAATGTAAAACGAGTAGAAATACTTGAGCGTTTAAGAGAAAACAATCCAAAGCCAGAAACCGAGCTTAACTGGAACAGCCCTTTCGAGTTGCTGATCGCAGTGCTCTTATCTGCGCAGGCAACCGATGTCAGTGTCAACAAAGCCACTGATAAGCTGTACCCTGTGGCTAATACTCCACAGGCTATTTTTGACCTAGGTGTCGACGGCCTAAAAGAGTACATCAAGACCATCGGCCTATTTAATTCGAAAGCAGAAAACACCATCAAAACGTGTCGTATGCTGCTTGACCTACATAATGGTGAAGTACCAGAAGATCGCGCTGCGTTAGAAGCCCTTCCAGGTGTAGGCCGCAAAACAGCAAACGTAGTGTTAAATACTGCATTCGGTTGGCCAACCATTGCCGTTGATACTCACATCTACCGTGTATCAAACCGCACCAAGTTAGCGATGGGTAAAACGGTCGACGATGTTGAAGCAAAGCTGCTCAAAGTCATTCCCAAAGAATTCAAACTGGATGTCCACCATTGGCTCATTCTTCATGGACGTTACACCTGTGTCGCGCGTAAACCACGCTGTGGCAGCTGTATCATTGAAGACTTGTGTGAGTTCAAAGAGAAAACGGACGTTTAGGATCATAAGCTGTTAGCCCTAAGCGAAAGAAGCTAACTTGCCTATTGGCTAAACAGCGCCGCGTTTTTCTAGCGGCATAAAACAGAATTACAAAAACGTATACATAGTTAAAGCTAGGAGCAAATCATGTCAAACGGTCGTATTTTACACACCATGCTACGCGTTGGTGATCTAGACAAGTCTATCGAGTTCTACACCAATGTAATGGGCATGCAGCTATTACGTAAGAACGAAAACAAAGAGTACGAATACACGCTGGCTTTCGTTGGCTTTGGTGACGAATCTCAAGGTGCTGTAATTGAGCTGACTTACAACTGGGGTACGACTGAATATGACCTTGGTTCTGCGTTTGGTCACGTTGCTATCGGTGTTGATGACATCTACACAACGTGTGATGCGATTAAAGCGGCAGGCGGTAATGTGACACGTGAAGCTGGCCCAGTAAAAGGCGGCTCTACACACATCGCATTCGTTAAAGATCCTGACGGCTACATGATTGAGCTTATTCAGAACAAACAAGCAAGTGCTGGTCTAGAAGGTTAACCCTTCGTAGCCTCTGCAATATTTGGCTATGGAATAAACACTATAAGCGAGCATAAAGCTCGCTTTTTTTGTAGCTCTATTAATAATCGATATTCTTTACTAATTATTACAACATTCTCACTGATGAAACTTTACATGATAATAATTATCATTTAAATTAAGTCCCCTATTGATTAGTGAGGTAACACAATGATTAGCGAATGGGAAAAACACACGTTACTTGCCGATACGGCATTGCAGCTCGACGATCCTGTACAAAGTATTCTTCACTATCAGCAAGCATTGAGTTTAAGCGAAAAAATTACTGAACGTACCGATATCCAAGCGGACGAGCGCTTACTTATCTCTGTGATTTCTTGTCACAACCTCGCTCAGTTTTGGCGATGGGCCGGCGATACTGAATATGAACTCAAGTATCTCCAATTGGCTTCAGAAAAAGTACTGACACTGATCCCGCAATGTCCCAATACGCAATGTTCAAGCTTCATTGACTCAATTGGTTGCTGTAAGAAAGCCCTTATCGATTTCATGAAACGCCATCCCAACCCTAAAATTGCTTCTATGGTGGAAAAGATCGATACCGCGACCAACTGTGAAATGATCGCCCGCTTCCGCTTGAACTAAACAAATTACGTTTAAACAACGACTCAAATTTAAAATATAAAAAAGCCCGTCATCAGTGAAGGCGGGCTTTGTCATTTCAAAACGAGCTATTGTTCAGATTACACCTGTGTGCGACCTAAAGAGATAACAACACGTCGGTTTTTGTCTTTACCAATTGGCGAGTTGTTGTCAGCAATTGGACGACGCTTACCATAACCTTGTACTTGAATACGGTCTTCTGGCAAGCCTAGAGATTTAAAGTACTCTCTTAATGATTCCGCTCTGCGCTCTGAAAGATTCTGGCTAATACCTTTGCTATCGACGGAATCGGTGTATGTAGCCACCAGCACAAGGTCGATGTCTTGGTTATAGCGAACATAGTCGGCAATCTGGCTGAGTCTCTTACGTGAAGACTTATTCAACTGATCGCTGTTACGATCGTAGTGCAAGATAGTAAAAGAGATATCTTCGAAGCTGTAAGGCAATAAGTTGGCGATACAGTCACTGAACACATTGTACTTCTCTTGGAATAATACCGATGATAGTGCAACTTCGATTCGCTGATCTCGGCTCTGCCACTCTTGATAGCTGAATGTCGGGTAACGCCCTTTCTCCAACTCACTCAAAATACCCCAAGCGGTTTGACCACCAACATAGCCATCAAATTGTTGGAAGAACTTAATGGTCGTCATGCGGTCAGCACTTTCGCCCGGACGCCAAGCTGGCGGCATAGAGATCAAGCTTACATTGCGTGTCGCACCCATTGGGCGACGCATTTTAAGCTCAAAATCCAAAATGATTTTTTTACTCGCGCGAGATGAAAACTCAGCATCACCGAAGTTGGGGATAGGGTGAACCAAGCGACATTCTAGTGGCGTGTTAGCCACCATCTCCCACGTCGACTGTAGAGGAGATGCTCCGTAACGCTTTTCTTGTGCCAATACCGATGACGACATAAGTAGCGAAAATAGCATTGAACCTGTTATGAGTTGTTTCTTCATAAAGTGGAGTATCTCTTAAGCAATTCGTTTAACAATGCAGCCAATTGCCGCATTTTTCCATCACGTTTGAATATGCAATTATCAAGCCGAAATAGGTCGGCTAATTTATGATTTATTGCCCTTCCCTAGTTTTTATCACTGCTATTATCTGCAATAATGCTGCCTTAATCACACATATTTGGGCTAACATGACTGTAGAAAACGAAGCTCTGACCCTTAAAAAACGCTTTCGTGGCTATTTCCCAGTGGTCATCGACGTGGAAACCGCAGGGTTTAACGCTGAAACCGATGCATTATTAGAAATCTGTGCCATTACACTAAGAATGGATGAGAACGGAGATCTGCACCCTGCATCAACGCTTCATTTTCACATTGAGCCTTTTGAAGGCGCAAATATAGAGCAGGCAGCATTAGACTTTAACGGAATTAAAGACCCATTTAGCCCATTACGTGGTGCTGTGTCGGAACAAGAAGCCCTTAAAGAAATCTACAAGCTTGTGAGAAAAGAACAAAAAGCTTCAGATTGCAATCGCGCAATCATGGTCGCTCACAATGCTACGTTCGATTTAAACTTCGTTAATGCAGCAAGTGAGCGTTGTAAGCTTAAACGCGTCCCTTTCCATCCATTTGCAACTTTTGACACCGCAGCCCTTAGTGGTCTTGCCTACGGTCAAACCGTTTTGGCTAAAGCTTGCCGCACTGCGGGGATGGAATTTGACAACAAAGAAGCACACTCTGCTTTGTATGATACGCAAAAAACCACAGAGTTATTTTGCGGCATAGTAAACAAATGGAAAGCCCTTGGTGGTTGGCCTCTTGTTGACGAAGAATAACAAATAGAGTCGGTAAACGTTCACTCGTATTGCCTTCATAAAAAACACAACATCCCGAGAATAATATGAATCCTGTTGTAATTTCAGTTTGCATCATGCTTGTTTTAGCTTTGATGCGCGTAAACGTTGTCGTGGCTCTCACGTTCAGCGCAATTATCGGTGGCGTAGCCTCTGGTATGAGTGTGAACGATGCTGTAGCAGCGTTCGAAAGTGGATTAGGTGGCGGTGCAACTATCGCACTTAGCTACGCAATGCTTGGTACCTTTGCTGTTGCTATCTCTCGTTCTGGTATCACAGATCTACTTGCTCAAAGCGTCATTAAGCGCATTCACGGCAAAGAGAACAGTGCGGCATCTAATGGTCTAAAATATGGCATCCTTGCGTCTTTGATCTTAGTGACCATGTCTTCGCAAAACGTGATTCCTGTGCATATCGCCTTCATCCCAATTTTAATCCCACCTCTATTAGGCGTATTCGCAAAAATGAACCTAGACCGTCGTCTGGTTGCGTGTGTACTTACTTTTGGCCTGATTACTCCGTATATGGTTCTACCTATCGGTTTTGGTGGCATCTTCCTAAACAACATCCTGCTTAAAAACCTTCACGACAACGGTCTTGAAAACGTAGTAGCAAGCCAAGTACCAATGGCGATGTTGTTACCGGCTGCAGGCATGATCTTTGGTCTTCTTACGGCAGTATTCTTTACTTACCGTAAGCCTCGCCAATACAAAGAAACGTCTCATACTGTTGTTTCAACCGAAGTGAAAGAGATCAACAAGAAGCACATCCTAGTGGCTGCTGCGGGTATTGTTGCTGCACTAACGGTTCAACTATCGACAGGTTCTATGATCATCGGTGCTTTGGCTGGTTTCATGGTATTCACCTTCGGTGGTGTAATCGCTTGGAAAGAGACACACGATGTCTTCACTAAGGGCGTTCACATGATGGCAATGATCGGTTTCATCATGATTGCAGCGGCAGGTTTTGCAGCGGTAATGAAGCAAACTGGTGGCGTTGAATCTTTGGTTGAAGCGCTTTCAACCAGCATCGGTGACAACAAGCCTCTAGCGGCACTGCTTATGCTAATTGTTGGTCTATTGGTAACTATGGGTATTGGTTCTTCGTTCTCTACGATTCCAATTCTTGCAACTATCTACGTTCCACTAGCAGCAGCATTTGGTTTCTCACCTATGGCAACGATCGCTCTAGTAGGTACAGCGGCAGCGCTTGGTGATGCTGGCTCTCCAGCTTCTGACTCAACCTTAGGTCCAACATCGGGTCTTAATGCTGATGGTCAACACGAGCACGTATGGGAAACCGTAGTACCGACGTTCCTACACTACAACATCCCACTGATCGTATTCGGTTGGATTGCAGCCATGGTTCTGTAGTTAAAGAGTCCTACGCTAACTTTTATAAAGACCGCCTCGTGCGGTCTTTTTTGTATATAGGGTCTGTTGACCTTTCGAGCTGATTTTTGCAGCGCTTTGTGGGAAATGGCTACAAGGCAGAGGCTTTGAAGTG
>NZ_AJZM02000083.1 GCF_000272405.2 Vibrio tasmaniensis 1F-187 | reverse complement strand
TGACGTATTCGTACACTTCCGTGCAATCGCTTCTGAAGGTTTCAAGACTCTTAAAGAAGGCCAACAAGTGTCTTTCGAAGTAGAGCAAGGCCAAAAAGGTCTTCAAGCTGCAAACGTTGTAGCTCTATAAGATTTTAAGTCGACGCAGGTTGCATTAGCAACTTGCGTCACTTTCTCTCTAAAACCAGTTTTCCCTCAGTTTTACAGTAACACTCTTCATCCACTTGCAATACCTCTTCTAAATATTAAAAGTCCTTTTGCACACCTGCTCTGTTCTATCTATCGCTGTATCTATCTTTTGTGCTAAGTACATCTCCTGCGTAATAATCTGCTCACTTAGTCATCCTGATTGTCATTATTGTGTCCATAAAAAAAGCCCCTAAAACTAGGAGCTTCTCTTGATCTAATCAACACTGATTCAGCTAGTGGCTATCCACAGTGTGTTACTGACGAACTGTTATTCAATGTTCTGGATCTGTTTGTGGAGTGGTTTTATTATTTTGCTTTCAAACAGTGGGTTATGGATTTTTGGTTTTTTTTCTTTAATTTTACTACCCAATCCACTCCCCACTTGGTATGAGGTTAAAGAGGAAAGATCGTCTTTACAGTCGTTATTACCACAACTACAAATATTGACTCTAAGAGGATATTTTAGCCCCACAAAGTTTAATCTTACGCATGATTGAAGTGCTAGCTTTACTCTTTTATAAAACAATCTCTTAGGAGGTCTCTTTCGCCTTTTGGTACTCCAAGTTTTTGTGCAAGGCTTTCCCATCCTGAAACAACGTTACGCATTTTTTTATAAATCTCACTCGCTGTTTGTGCATCAACTTGAAAGTAATCTGCAACTTCAAATGCAAGGTCGATATCAAGAGCATTACTTGTGTCATCTATATTTAGGTGGAGGCCTATTGCATTCATTGTTGGGTTAATATCATAGGCTGGAGATAGTCGCCACCCAGTCGTATCAAGAATAAAGCCATGATTTCGTAAATGATCATCACTATTTGATACCATGATATTGAATAGCATACGCTTCCATAGTTGCTCCAAATCCACTTGGGTATTCGAGCCGTGCTGTATTAAGAACTCAGCGAGCTCTAGATAGCTTGCACCGTCATCATGACCATCAAAATACTCTAGTTGAGTCATTGCTGAGCTAAAGTGTAGTCTCTTACCATCTTTTGTTCTATCGAAACGTTTGGTCAAGAATATATGATGATGCCCGATAGCTTCAATTTTTGAATCTGCCATATTGATACCAGCATCTAAAGCCATTTGATACACAATGAACTCCCATAATCCAATATCATACTCGTCATAACGGCTTGGGAATTTGGCTAGCCATAAGCTTTGATCTTTATCTCTAATTGAGGCTTTAGGACGAGCACCACCTAATGATGAACCCGGAGATGTCAACATGTTTAGCCATTTTAAATAGTCAGGATTATCGAAATCGGGAGTATTTTCAATTCCATTTGCAGCCTGTTGTAGCTCTGGCAGACAAGTGATAGCTGGCGCTGCTAAATCATCACTATTATCTAAGAAAAGGCCACCTTTGGTTGTACAAAAGCGTAGGGCTCCCATACGGAATGAATCATGTACCCCTAAGAGATAATCGGTTTCAAACAATTTACGAGCTCGACGTCTTTCATTGCGAGCGATTACCGCTTCTCTACGCTGCATCAAAAGGCGTCCCCAGCGATCGGGACATGAGTCTAGAAATACTTTAAAATTTCGGTCATCTTCGGCATGCTGCTCTCCAGTATATAACTGTAAAGAGGGGTCTATTTGACGAGCATATTCGGAGGTTAACCACTCTTCATCGTAGCTGAAGCTGAAATGTTCTTTTCCTCTAATTTCAGAAGAGCGTAATGTACCGACGAACATAGAATCAGTTGAGTTAATCCAATCAGCATAAACATAGATTTCCATATCTGACTCTCTTATCGTTTTTTCTTGAGTAATTCAATATCTTGAAGCTTTCTTCCGAATTCATCATCAAATGCTACTTTGGCTAGGTCATCCAATAAACCGAGAGCTGAAAGTACGTTAACATAGTGTCCAAGAGATACGGAGGGATCACCTTTTGATATTTTTCGTAAGGTTGGTTTAGATATGCCAGTTCTGCTGTGCATCATATCTTGGGTAATACCGCGTCGTTTCATTGCCAGTGTTATATTCTCTCCCAATGTATTCAAAATTTTCTGATTCTTAGGAAAGATAACAGCAGTGCGTCTAGTTTTAACATTTTTATTTTTCATAATGGAAATAAAATTTCCTTAATTGACGTTTGGTGGAATTATAGTTTCATTTTTATTATGAAATCAAGAGGGAGCCTTATTTTTATACATGTGAAGAGAACCTATAATTACCTATTATCTACTCTTGTGAAACTATAGTTCTCTTTTATTCTAAGGCCTTAAACACCTGCTCCAAAACGACTGGTGGTATCGGCTCTTTGCTATCTATGATGAACTTCTTTAAGTTAAGTCGTAGGTTATTCAGTCTTTTCATAAATTCAAAATGACGTTCATGAGATGTGTTTTCTGGTGGTTTATATGAGGTATCCGTTTGGTTTTTCGTGGGGGTATCTATGGATTTCAAAAACTGTGTCGAAAAAGTGTGTGTTAATTGTACGAAAGTTCCCAAACTTAGATTGCCTCGCTTAACCTTTTCTTTGTAAAAATTCACATAACCTAGCTCCTTAAGTCGCTCTAAAATATCGGATACACGCCGAACACTCATTCCCAAAGAGACCGCTATCTTGGTTTTGCTTATCCCTAATCCAAGGGTATGACGGTCAACATTCTTGGCTAGAAATGAACAAACTAAAATTAATCCTTCCGCAGCATCATAACTAAGATTTAGCTCGCTTTTCCAAAATGTGTTGATGATTTTTGTTCGATTAATCTTCTTTTCTGGATAGGTATCACTCGAAATATGGCTTCTTGAAATTGGAGAGTAAGGCAATAAAATAATCTGTTTTTGGCTTGCTAAAAATGGGTACTCTTTGCTTAATCGGGTCTTACTAAGTTGTCCTGCGTTTTTAACTTCAGCAAGCTCTTTGATCTGCTCCAGTAAGACTGG
>NZ_AJZM02000082.1 GCF_000272405.2 Vibrio tasmaniensis 1F-187 | reverse complement strand
GTTGTGGTAACTACCACCATGACCAAGCCTGTGGCGATGCCTTTAACTGCTCTCTTCACGTTCTTACCCATTGATGTCGTCTTTTCTTTGAGTACGATAGGGTGTTCGATCAAACGTCGCAACAGTCGCATCTTGTTGCTCAAACGTGTTACGTCTTCTCGTACCTTCGCTGAGTTATAGCGATTAAGTTTTCGATGGGCGGTCTCTTTTTCACAAAGCGTCAAGAGTCGCTCTTTTATCGTCGAGTATTCACTGCCACGTGGCATATGTGATACCAAAGATAAGAACTTTTGCTCCGTGTACCAAGAAAGGTAATTATCAATATTGGCATAATAGCGCTTTAGGTTTTCTTCATAAGGAATACTACGACGAAGCTTCTTGAGGATATCCAAAGCCAGTTCGATGACTTCATCGACGTCATCAGCCGTTACGTCGTCACTATCTGTCTTGTTCAAGCTGCTCACGGCTTTATCTAAAGCAATCACGTATTGATAGGCGAACAAACTCAAACTCACACGATACTGTGTCGTCGATAAGCGTCCGCGTTTTGCCAAGCGGCTGTGTACCAATGGTAATAGTGTCTTATCACTGTAGTAAGCGCGCTTTTGAGTAATTGAACTGTAGAAGAAGGCACTTTCAGAAAGTACTTCCGGAGTCAGTCCGAGTTCACCGGGAATGAATAGATAAACGTCCATATCGAGCTTTTTGGTCTTCGCCATCGCATGGTTAATTTTAAGTGTTATCGCATCTTGTTTATCAACGGTGATCAACGATGTCTCCTAGAATATAAAAATATGAATGAAACTAGCGAAAGCATATCAGAGATCACGTATAATCACCGCCAAATTTAAAGTAGAGACAATCTTGATGATTAATATTGGTCAAATAAACAACCTAGAAGTAGTAAAACAAGCAGACTTCGGTGTATTCCTTGACGCGAGCGACTATGGAACCGTGTTGCTGCCGAAACGATTTACTCCTGAAGGTGTTGAAATTGGTCAAAAGCTAGATGTTTTTTTATACATTGATTCTGACAACCAGATCGCTGCCACAACTGAAAAACCAATAGCTCAAGTAGGGCAGTTTGGCTTGATGACGGTTGAAGGTGTTAACAGCACTGGTGCATTCATGAGCTGGGGCGTGAAAGGTAAGGACCTTCTTGTTCCTTTCAGCGAGCAGCGCGGCCGTTTAAACGAAGGCCAGTCAATCTTAGTATATGTGTATATCGATAAAGCATCGAGCCGTATCGTTGGTACAACGAAGTTCAACAAATGGTTAGACAACACGCCTGCGACTTATAAGCAAAATGAACAAGTTGATCTCATTATCGCTGAGCGCAGCCAACTTGGTTACAAAGCGATCGTGAACGGTGAACACTGGGGTATGATTTTCCCATCAGACATCATCGGTAAGCTGTTCATTGGTAAGACACTAAAAGGCTACATTAAAAATGTTCGTGAAGAAGACGGTAAGATTGATTTGTCTCTTCAGAAAATTGGTGTCGCTAAGATGGGTGACCTAAGCACTAAGGTTCTGGATCTTCTTGAGAAGAAGGGCGGTTACCTGCCTTTGAATGATAAGTCTTCTCCTGAAGCTATTTTCTCTGCATTCAGAACCAGTAAAGGTACGTTCAAGAAGACAATTGGTGGTTTGTACAAATCTGGCAAGATCACTATCGACAAAGAAGGTATCAGCTTAGTTAAATAAGCGATCCTTTCGGTCAAAAAAAAGCCCAAACCTTCCTGTTTGGGCTTAGGGGAAAGGGCTCCGAAGAGCCTACGCTAATCGTTTTAATCTTTTGACTATTAGATTGAAGTCTAGTTTAGATTCCCTAAAGTGCGATTTTTCTTTTTGGAAATAGTGACTTGAATTGATATTTATATAATTAGCTGTTGATTTACAAGCGCTCACACACTGACTTACATGGTCGATAGAATAGAAAAAGCCCAAACAATTAACGTTGTTTGGGCTTTTTGTTTATCAAGCTGTATACAGAAAGAAAGCTTTTAGAAAAGGTTCTTATCGCGTACTAGCTCGCGTGGTAAACCATTCTTCACTCGGTTGCCAACCCACTTACCAAGGCCGATGATTGCACCATTGTACTTCACTAGTACTTCACCTTTGCCAGACAAGCCTTCAGGGCGAACATCGCGGCCCATGAACCATTCACGGGCATCTTCGATATTTAGCTCGACAACATTAGCTTCATTACCTGTTGCAAGCGTTGTCGCGACTTGGTGCTGCCAGCGGTAACCTTTTTTATGGGTTTCAGCGATCTTGATGCCCATGCGAGAGAAACGGAACTCACCGATCATAGGTTCTAGCGCTTCCGGGAATAGCCAAACGTCTTTGTCACGAATCCAAACTTGAGTATCACTTGGTAGTTCGATATCAAGTGCGCCCAGCAGTTGTTCAGCGACTTCTTGTTGAGCTTTCTTTGACGCTTTTTCAAATGGAAATTTGCCCAGACGTTTTTTCACTTCTGGTGGTGTCACAGACGCTAGTTTACGGATGCGCGCAACGAAGAAGCCTTCTGAATCATACACTTGTGGGAAAATGTGTAGAAAGCCTTCTTCTGTCGTGGTTGCTTTAGCATTGTCGAATAAGTTTTCCAAAGACTCGAACTCAACCGCATCACCAAAGGTCTCTTTTAGGTGATGACATACTTGTTGGTTCTCTTCCGTGCTTAACGTACAGGTTGAGTAAACCAGCACGCCGTTAGGTTTGAGAGCATGAAAAGCACTTTCGATCAGATCTTTTTGAGTGTCAGCAATATCGACTACAGATTGATACGTCCAGTTCTTCATCGCATCAGCGTCTTTGCGAATCGTACCTTCACCAGAGCAGGGCGCGTCTAACAGAACAGCATCAAACTGTTCTGGTAACCACCCACCGAAAACTCGACCATCAAAGTTACTGAGTGCGGCATTACGAACGCCACAACGTTCGATGTTGGCATGAAGAACTTTCACGCGGCTTGCTGCGTACTCATTGGCAACCAATACGCCGCGATTATTCATTAGCGCTGCGATTTGCGTTGTTTTAGAACCGGGTGCAGCCGCAGTGTCTAATACGGCTTGGTAGTCAGCCTCACCTTGGAAAAGTGCTGACGGTGGCATCATAGAACTGGCTTCTTGGATATAGAAAAGGCCAGACATGTGTTCTGCCGTATTACCTAGTGGCGCTTCACTTTCATCCGCTGTAATCCAAAACCCCGTTTCGCACCAAGGTACAAGTTCCAGTTCCCAGCCTTTGTCTTTTGCTCGTACTAAGAAGTCCTCAACACTGATTTTCAATGTGTTGACTCGAATACTTTTACGAAGTGGTTTTTGGCATGACGCGACAAAAGAAGCCATATCTAGATGACTAGGCATGATTGATTCGATGTGCGTTAGGAATTCTTCAGGAATATATACGTTAGCGTGCAAAAGAGTGTCTCGATTTATTGCATTAATGCGGGGGAGTTTAAAGCAAAATGAGGCCGTCCTAAACCATATTTATAGTAAACAACAAAAATGCAGCCGAATGGCTGCATTTTGATGATGAATTATTCTTCGTCAAGCGGTATTAATTTGCATGGAGCTTCTGAGGATTCACTCTATGGGCGAGGAATTGCGGTTCTCCATGATTTCCACTCATCTTCGGCTTTAGGATAGAGATAGAAAGACTGATCTTCGTTTGCCACTGGCTGAAGCTCATTAGTCGGTGGCGTTGAGAATGTAATACCACCTCTTAACAAGCTGTCTACCGTTCCAGCTTTGATGTTTGCACCAGAGAGACCGATAGAGACATCGACACCAGATACGTTCCAAAACACGGTGTTTGCGCGGATCAGATACGCGTAGTCAGGTTCGATTTGAATCGTAGAGATGATTCGATCAGCAAACTCGCCTAGTTGAACATCGATAACACTACCGATTTCTAGTTCTCGAAATAGGATCGGTGTGCCCTCTGATACCGAGCCTCGCGTTTCGCTTTGTAGCTGGAATATCTTGCCTTCAGGCTGCACTGGCCCCTTGCTCAGCTTAAATTTCGTATTTATGTCACCATTGCCCGGGTCTACGCTGATGTGCTTAGAGAGAAGTGCAGAGACGTTTTTGATGCCATTGAGGCCGATTTCAGGTTCTGCTAACCAGAAGTGACTCTTCGCAACGGCAATCTTGTCTACGTACTCAGGTAAAATACGCGCAGTAATTTCAATACCGCCTTTATTGAAGTTAGGAATCACCAAGGTAACCTCACCGACGGTGACGCCTTGATATTTGATCGCCATGCCTTTGCTGACTTCTTGATCGCCTGAAGAGGTAATCGTAATCGCACGACCAAATTTTCGCGCGGATTTCGAATCTTTATAAAGTTTCCACACATCACCGAGTTTGTTGTCTATTCCCGGAAGAGAGTCAAAAGCAATACCGCCTTGAATAAGCGTTTTAACGGGTGCTGCTTTAATACTGATACCCGATAGCGACGCATCGATCTCAACGCCTGAGCGGTTCCAGAAAACAGTATGTTCATTGAGTAAGTGTGTGTAACGATTTTCGATCGTGACTTTGATTCTCACGCCACCATCGACAAGCTGAAAATCAGAAATGCTACCCACTTGTAGGTTGCGGTAGAGTAGTGGGCTTCCTTTAGAAATTGAAGGTAGCTCGCTCGCAAACAACGAAAGCGTCTTTGAGCCAGACTGATTAAACTTGGCGATTTCTGCTAACGATTTGCTTTGGAAAAGCTGATAGTCAGTTCGTGCTTTCGACTGACCTTCGCTAACAAAGCTAATTGAGCCAGTAAGAAGTTGTTTTGCTGGTGGGACCGTAACACTCAAGCCTGATTCGGTTAGCTCTGCAGTCGCACTGCCTGTCACAAAGAAACGGTTATGGCTTTTGATTAGGTGAGCATATTCGTTATCGACAAGCGCATCCATAAACACTTCGTGCTTATCAGAGCCAGTTCCCACACCATCGACTAAACCCACTTGGATGATAGAGCCAACAGCAATGCCTTTGTAGAGTAACTGTGTACCGACATCCAACCCGAATGAATTGTTTGACGTTAAGCGAATCGCAACGGATTTTTCTTGTTCCTGACTGAACTCATTTTTGCGAATCGCAGTAAATCGACGCGCTTTTTCACCCTCACCTGGAACCAAGGTTAGAAAATTCCCCGTGACTAAGTTGGCAATATTTTTCATTCCAGTAAGTGATAGTTCAGCTTCCTCTAAAACGAATTGACTGCCGCTATTTAAAAAGTCACTGAATGCCGGTTGGATTGCAGCCGATGCAACGACGTTTTCACGCCCTTCGCTTAAAGATAGGTCAGTGATTTGACCGATTTCGATGCCTCGATACATGATCGGAGCGCCCGTTGCACTGATCTTGTTGTCGTCGGGTACGGCTATCTTGATCGAGATACCACGACCGGCTGTTTTCAAATCTGGGTAAAGTTTGAATTTGGTGTTCATCTCTACGGGTTGACCCTCTCCCGGAGAGTCGACCGCAATTGAACCGCCAAGCAGAGCACTGAGGCTTTCTAAGCGTACGTCGACACCAGAAAATCCGATACTGGCACCTAAGCCACTGACATTCCAAAAACGGCTTTGGTCGGTAATGATATGGCTGTATTCATCTTTAATCGCCGCTTGAATCGTCACTGATTTTGCGTTGTCGTTTAGCTGGTAGTTGTAAACCTCACCAATTGGAATTTTACGATAAACGATTTGAGAGCCAACAGACACCCCTCCCAGGTCCTTGGTCGTCAATGAAATATTCAGGCCTTCCGAAGCCAATAAGTCAGAAGGGGATGATTCTAAAGCTTGGAAAACAGTTTCTGGTTCTTGCTTGGTTTCGCTAGGATGGATAGCGATATAGTTACCTGAAACAAGCGTATCTAACCCTGAGATACCAGATAAACTTGCTGTTGGTTTTACGAGCCAGAAACGCGTGCCTTTTGAGAGTAGCTTTTTCGCTTCTGGGTAGATGTCAGCATCGACATAGATGCTCGATAAATCTTTGGACAAGGTAATGTCGCGCACCATACCTACCTCTAAGCCTTGGTAGCGAATTGTCGTTCGACCTGCGACTAAACCTGCGGCATCTGAGAAATATATCTGCACACGTTGTCCTGCATCGTGTATCGATTTCATGACCAACCAACCCGCTAATGCGACGGTTAGTATCGGCAGGATCCACAAAGGGGAAATACCTTTGTTTTTCCTGACTTCTGGTGAATATGACGTTTGTGATTGGTTATCGTTGTTCATTCACTGACTCATCTTTAGAGGTGTAGTTATCCCAAATTAGCCTA
Organism: Vibrio tasmaniensis 1F-187; assembly: GCF_000272405.2. Lineage (GTDB taxonomy): Bacteria > Pseudomonadota > Gammaproteobacteria > Enterobacterales > Vibrionaceae > Vibrio > Vibrio tasmaniensis_A. The sequence continues at coordinate 22,907 of NZ_AJZM02000082.1, read as the reverse complement.
GGATCTAAGCTTTCCGCCGCCAGCATCGTGAGAACAACCACGACGCCAAAAGCGACTGCACCATAACCTGGTGTAAAGTTTAAAATTTGTCCACGGTCGACCAAGGTCATCATGATCGAAATAACGAACAGATCCATTACCGACCACTTTCCCACCCATTTCACAATGAAATAGATGGTCATACGTTGTCTATGGTAAACCGCACGCTTCATTTTTATACAAATTAAGATATACGTTAGACCAAGTATTTTCGCGACAGGCACGACGATACTGGCAATAAAAATGATTGCGGCGATGCCATACATGTCGCTATTAATTAGCGAAGCGACACCGGAGATGATGGTGTCTTCTAGTCTTTGCCCGTTTGTTATCACGATAGAAATTGGAATGACGTTGGCCGGCACGATAGCCACTGAGGCGGCAAAAAGTAGAGCCCATGTCTTTTGTACAGAGTAGGGTTTGCGATGATATAAGTCATGGTGACAACGCACGCAAGTGTGTCCGTCAGGCTGAGACAGGTGACAGTTATGACAGTGTACGTTCTTACTTTTATCAAAAGAGTAGTCAGACTCTTTAGCCCAAGCTTCCCAGTAGCGACGCACACTGATCCGACTTACCAGTAACACACTGAAAAGCTGCAGTAGAATCAGACCAACTAAACCAGGGCCGACGAAAATATCTGAGTAATCTTGTAATTTGAAGCACGAGATTGCCACGCTCACCAGAAATACATCCAACATCATCCAGTGCTTAAGTGTCTGAATGATAGCTAATGCATAACGAAATGGTGTGAAAATCTTAAAGCGCAAGGATAAATGGGTGATGAGTACCGAGGTACAAACAAGTAACGGGGCGATCGAACTGCAGAATAAGATCAACAAGCCAAGTAGAGGGAAGCCTTCACCCATTAAAGTAAATACGCCAGATGGTAATGTCGCAGGTATCATGACACCAATCAGGCGAATACTGATGAATTCAAAAAAGTGTGAGGGGATAAACAGCAATAAGCAGGTAATAGCGATTGCAAGGTTTCCAGACAGGCTAGGGGTGCCGCCTCTATAAAGCTGAGTACCGCATCTTGGGCAGTAAGCGGATTTCCCCAAAGGGATGTCCATTTTATCAACGGGAAGTTCGCAGCCCTGACAAAGACGTACAGAGCTACTGTCGCACTGGTGCTGAGTCGATAGCTGCTGCTTAGTTGATAAAGGGTTGGTTACGAATGGGGAGGTCACGCGACCTCCCAAGTTGAAACACTAATCAGACTTTTAACCTGATTTAAATGCCTAGAACAACACTGATTTAAGTCTCTAAAACAATAAACATCAGGCGTGCGATTGCACACTGCCATAGAGTGTTTGATATAATCCTTGTTGTTCAACCAATTCACCATGTGTTCCTGTCTGTGTAACTTGCCCATCTTCTAAAACATAGATTAGATCGGCCTGTTTCACCGCTGATAATCGATGAGCCACTATCAAAGTTGTGCGATCTTTCAAAAACTCGCTCAGCGCTTTATGTAATGCTGACTCTGTTGCTGTATCGAGTGCTGATGTCGCTTCATCTAGAATAACAAACTTAGGATTGCTCAGCACCATTCGGGCTATAGCTAAGCGTTGTCGTTGCCCGCCAGACAATCGAACGCCATTCCTACCAATTTGTGTATCTAAGCCATTACTCAGTTGCTTGATGACATCTTGCATTTGAGAGACTTCAAGTGCACGCCACAACGACATTTCATCGTATTCAGCACCAAGGGTCAGATTATGCCTTAATGTATCGTTAAAAAGTATAGGTTGTTGTAAAACAACGGCAATTTGACTGCGTATCACATCGAAACTGATGTCGTCGGTGGTTTCACCGTTATAACGAATGCATCCAGAGTCCGCTTGATAAACACCAATCAGTAACTGGATTAACGTAGATTTACCGCCACCACTCGCACCCACCAAAGCGACTTTCTTACCTGCTGGAATGTGCAGCGATAGCCTATTTAAAACAGTGTTTTCTAATGTGTAAGAGAATGTAACGTCTTCAATGTCGACTGTCACTTCTTGATCTTCATTAAATGGGTTCACTTTACTGACAGGGCGCTTCTCTTCTTCTAACTGAAGAAGGTCGTTGATGCGCTGAAGTGCTGCTTTTGCGCTATACCAAGAGAATTGAATCCCTAGCAGCTCTTGAACCGGGCCTAACATGAACCACAAGTAACCAAATACCGCGAAAATCTGACCAATCGTTAAGTCGCTGAATAACACCATTAGCATCGCGACGGCACGGAAAAGCTCGAAACCTAATAAGAACAGCAGAAACGAAACACGGCCTGCAGCTTCTGATTGCCAAGCGTATTTGTCTGCATCGACTCTCACTTGGTTTGCTTGAACCTTAAGTTCATCGAGAAAGATACGTTCCTTATTTGCCGCACGCAGTTGGTAAATACCATCTAAGGTTTCCACTAAACGGTTTTGAAAGCGCTCGAAAGATTGGTTCTCATACTTCTTAAGGTGTTTGACTCTGCTACCTAGTTTACGGGAGAAATAAATTACAACAGGATTGACCAGTAAAATGAACAGTCCCAAGCGCCACTCTAACCATAGCAACACGATAGCGGTACCGAACACGGTCAGGAAGCTGATGATGAATTTAGAAAGGGTCGAGCCAATGAACTTATCTATTGTCTCTATGTCTGTTATTAGGTGGGCGTTAATACCGCCACTGCCTTTGGTCTCGTATTGTCTAATACTAATGCGGCCAAGCTTATCTATCATTTTGCTGCGCATTTGATAGGTAATTGTTTTTGAGACAAGCGTGAATTGACGCCCTTGTAGAATGTTCAACGCTTGGCTAACAGTCCGCATGATTATGACTAACAGCAAAGTCAGTGCAATATAGCCAGTTGGTGTCTGCAACGATGTTGGAAGTAGATGGTTCATCATCTCTAAGCCAGAAGCCGGCTTATCAAGTAATACTTCATCAACCATTAATGGCATGAGCAACGGGATAGGGACACTAATGAGAGTTGTAAATATGGCAATAATGTTAGCAAACAGTAATTTGGACTTGTGTTTTTTTACTTGAGTTATTAACCAAGAACGGCTAATAGTGTCTTCTGAATTGGTCATTGTAATGAGAATAAGTCCTATTTAGTTTGATGGCCGCATTTTACTGCGTTCTCTTGATAATGGAAGTCTCAATTTAATTGGAAGTTAATATGAAAATAGAACATTACCAACGCTTAACCAAACAAGCCGTTGCATTAATTGAATCAGAACCCGATCTAACTGCTAATCTAGCTAATATCAGCTCATTATTATTCATGGAGTTGGATGAATTAAATTGGGCTGGTTTCTATTTAATGAAGCAGGACCAAGCTAAGGAAAAAGACGAACTTGTGCTTGGCCCATTCCAAGGTCAACCGGCTTGTGTTCGAATTCCGGTTGGGCGTGGTGTGTGTGGAACTGCGGTCGCGACGAATACAGTTCAGCGCATTCATGATGTTCATGAATTCGAAGGACACATCGCTTGTGACGCTGCAAGTAACTCAGAAATCGTTATACCATTTTCGATTGACGGGAAAATAGCGGGCGTTCTTGATATCGATAGCCCAAATGTTGGTCGTTTTTCTCAAATTGACGAGGACGGATTAACATTTTTCATGGCAGAAGTGGAAAAGCTGCTTAATTCGCACGCGAACAAGGCATAAATTATTCTCTTACTGTGGTTTTTCCCAAGCATCTCTCTATAATACGTAAAAATATTTTCTTAATGCTCGCGGAAAACCGCAAAAACCAGGAACCCACATGGAAAACACTGAAAAGTTAAAAAACAGCAAAGAAGTTATCGCATATGTTGCTGAATGTTTCCCTAAATGCTTTACTCTAGAAGGTGAAGCGAAACCACTTAAAATTGGTATTTTTCAAGATCTTGCTGAACGTCTAAATGAAGACGAAAAAGTAAGTAAGACTCAGCTTCGTGCAGCGTTAAGACAGTACACATCATCATGGCGTTACCTGCACGGCGTAAAAGCTGGCGCAGAACGTGTTGACCTAGACGGCAACGTATGTGGCACACTAGAAGAAGAGCACGTTGAGCACGCTAAAGCGACACTTGCAGAAAGCAAAGCGAAAGTTCAGGCTCGTCGTAAAGAACAAGCACAGAAAGCTCGTGACGAAGGCAAAGCGAAAGCTAAAGCGAAGAAAGCTCAACAGCCTCGTCGTCAAGCGCCTAAAGCACCGAAAGTAGAAAAGCCTGTAGAAACACGCGCTTTGAACGCCGATGAATTTATCACTGGTAAAGAAGTAAATGTGAACATGGGTACAGGAAACATGGCTGCGACCATTGTTGAAATCAATAAGGAAGATGTGCGTGTTCAGTTAGCAAACGGCCTACAAATGGTTGTTAAAGCGGAGCACTTGCGCGCTTAAAGGAGATACTCCTACGCATGAAATGCCGTTCAAAATTGACACTGATTGCTGCTGGCTTTTTGCTAGCAGCTTCAGCTCAGGCTCTTGAAGCCAAATTAAATCAGGACGATTTACCTCTACTCGCTCCTGAGGTTCAACACGAAACTGCTAGTAAACGTGTTACTTCTCGATTTACTCGTTCCCACTATAAACACTTCAATCTCAACGATGATTTCTCTCAAGCTATCTTTAATCGTTATTTAGAGATGTTGGATTATAACCGTAATATCTTCACTCAAGCTGATATTGACTCTTTCGCTACTTCATCTAAACAAATTGATGACCAACTGAAAGCGGGTAATAACCAAATTGCATTCGATGTTTATAATTTGTCCATGCAGAAGCGTTTTGAACGTTTCCAATATGCGCTGTCTTTACTAGATACTGAGATTAAGTTTGATACTGATGAAAGTATTGAGCTCAATCGTAGCGAAGCGGAATGGCCAAAAGATATCGCTGAAGTGAATGAGCTTTGGAGGAAGCGTGTTAAATACGACGCGTTGAATCTAAAACTTACAGGTAAAGAGTGGCCAGAGATTCAAGAAGTTTTGGAAAAGCGTTACAACAATGCGATGAAGCGTATTACGCAATCGCACAACGAAGATGCTTTCCAGATCTACATGAACGCATTCGCGCGAGAAGTTGACCCTCATACTAGTTACCTTTCTCCAAGAAATGCAGAGCAATTTCAGTCTGAGATGAATCTATCTCTAGAAGGCATTGGTGCTGTACTTCAAATGACAGACGACTACACCGTTATCCGATCTCTCGTTGCTGGTGGCCCTGCGTCCAATAGCAAACAATTGAGTGATGGTGATCGTATTGTTGGTGTTGGTCAAGATGGCGAAGATATTGTTGATGTTATCGGCTGGCGTTTAGACGATGTAGTGCAATTAATTAAAGGACCGAAAGGGACTAAAGTTAAGCTACAGATCTTGCCTGATGGTAAAGATGCAAAAAGTCACGTTGTCACAATTGTACGCGATAAGATTCGCTTAGAAGACCGCGCTGTTAAATCAGAAGTTATCGAGAAAGATGGCAAGAAGATTGGCGTACTAGAAGTACCAAGCTTCTATGTTGGCCTTTCTAAAGATACTGATAAACTGATCACCGAACTTAAAGAGCAAGGTGTCGAAGGTATCATTGTTGATCTGCGAAACAACGGTGGTGGTGCACTAACGGAAGCAACCGAACTCTCTGGTTTGTTTATCAAAGAGGGGCCCGTTGTTCAAGTTCGTGATAGCTACGGTCGTGTAAAAGTGAACAGTGATACTGATGGCGAAATTAGTTACCAAGGTCCATTAACGGTATTGGTGAATCGCTACAGTGCTTCAGCATCTGAAATCTTTGCAGCAGCGATGCAAGATTATGGTCGTGCAATCATCCTTGGTGAAAACTCTTTCGGTAAAGGAACGGTGCAACAACACCGCTCTTTGAATCATATTTATGATTTGTTCGATAAAGAGTTAGGCTACGTTCAATACACCATCCAGAAATTCTACCGAATCAATGGCGGAAGTACGCAAAACAAAGGTGTAGTGCCTGATATTGCTTACCCAACGGCAATTGATCCAGCAGATACTGGTGAAAGTGTTGAAGATAATGCTCTGCCTTGGGATAGCATAGATAAAGCTAACTATTCAGTGTTACAGTGTAACGATGAGCAAGTTGCTGCTTTAACCGCTCAACACCAAGCTCGTATTGCGACAGACATGGAGTTTGGCTTTATCGCGCAAGATATTGAAAAATATAAGGCTGATAAAGATGATAACGACCTTTCTTTGAACGAAAAAGTACGTCAACAAGAGAGTGATGATGGGGATGTGCTTCGTCTAGAGCGTATCAATCAACGTCAAAAAGCCGCTAAGTTAGAGGTATTTAAAACGTTGGATGATATCCCTAAAGACTACGAAGCCCCGGATGCTTATCTTGATGAGTCTGTCGCTATCATGCTGGATATGATAAAGAAATAGACGCTAACGTGCCTTGTTAAAGGCGGCGTTTAAAAAAAAGCGAGCTTAGGCTCGCTTTTTTTCTATCTGCGATTTGACAAAAATCGAGGCCATTTCTCGTCTATTAATGCTTGGGTATATTCTGAATAACGTATTTTTAAAGGGTGTTTTTGCGAGCGATCATGTCGCGTAGCACTTCGTATTTAAAATTCAGTTACTTCGCATTTAAAATTTAGTGACTTAGATCAAATTTTTTCGCTTTCTATTCATTACGTGCCTAAGCTTAAAGAAAACGAGGGGGCGCGTATGAAATGGATTCTACTATTTTTATCTTGTTTAAGTTTTGTTGCTTTTGGGAGTGAGGTCGCTTCAAGCGAGCAGCAATCAAAAAGTGACAGCAATCTATCTCATTTTGACCTTCCTTTACTGCTTGGTGATTGGTATTTGATGAACCCAGATCCTGAACAAGGTACTGAAAATTTTAGAGCGATAAAGCTAACCCTTGATTCAAATTATTCATTCTCCATTGATATTCAAAAGAAAGACTACAGTGTCGACCATTGGGAAGGCTTGTATAACGCCAATGAAGATACCATTATTTTGGGTTTAAACACCTCTGAACCTCAAGTTTACGCCTATAGCAGTAACCATAATATGTTGAACCTCAACGGTGTTATGTTCACCAAGGCTTTACCAAATGCATTGGCGGGAATATGGTCAAGCGCCGAATTGTCCGGAAGCGACTTGCGCGCGAGTAATATTCAAAAAATGGATTTAGTGCTTCAACCTGACTTTGTATTTATGTTCAGAGTGTCCGATGAAGTGGGGAGTGAGGTTGTTCGTCGTGGGGTGTATTACACAGAAGGCGATCAATTGGTGCTTCTGTATGAAAATGGCGAGCACGGCACTCGTTACACATTAAACAGCGACGTCTTGACGCTTCAAGGTGAAGAAGGCGACATGTTTGCAGTACTCAATCGTATTCGATAATGACGGGTTGGATGCGCAAAGTCAGGTTTGTTGATAATATGGCTCACAGTTCATTTATTAGCCGTTCCTTTCTTATTTGGTTGATAAAATAGCAAAACATGGAGGCGTTTTACTACAATGCCTCCTTTTTTCAATATTCCCCTTGTGTTCTTGGCCCTCAACCTTTAGATATATACAGTTAAAATACAATTACGTATAACGATCAAAAGGAACCCGTCATGGCACATACACCTCAAGCCAAGTATCGTAAAGATTATCAATCACCATCTCACACTATTTCTCAAATCGATCTTACTTTCGATTTGTACGATTCAGCGTCCATCATTACGGCGGTGTCTAGTGTTAAGCAAGAGAAAGATAGTTCGACCTTAGTACTTGATGGTGAAGGTTTGACGTTGGTTTCTGTTTTAGTTGAGGGTCAAGAGTGGACGCAATTCGAGCAATCTGAAACTCAACTGACACTGAGCGGACTACCGAAAGATTTCACACTCACGATCGTGACGGAAGTAAATCCTGAAGGGAATAGTGCACTTGAAGGTTTGTATAAGTCGGGTGGCGCATTCTGTACTCAGTGTGAAGCTGAAGGTTTCCGTCGTATTACTTACTACATGGACCGCCCTGATGTATTGGCAAAATTCACCACAACGGTAATCGCAGACAAAGCAGAAAATCCATTCTTACTTAGTAATGGTAACCGTATAGATGAAGGTGATGCTGAAAATGGTCGTCACTGGGTTAAGTGGCAAGACCCACATCCAAAACCTGCTTACTTGTTTGCTCTTGTTGCCGGTGACTTTGATGTACTTCGTGACGCTTACACCACACAATCAGGCCGCAAAGTTGACCTAGAAATCTTTGTCGACAAAGGCAATCTAGACCGCGCAAACCACGCGATGGTTTCTTTGATTAACTCAATGAAGTGGGACGAAGAGCGTTTCAATCTTGAGTATGACTTAGACATCTACATGATCGTAGCTGTTGATTTCTTCAACATGGGCGCGATGGAAAACAAAGGTCTGAACGTATTTAACTCTAAGTTTGTTTTAGCGAACGACCAAACAGCAACCGACACCGACTACCTAGGCATCGAAGCGGTAATCGGTCATGAATATTTCCATAACTGGACCGGTAACCGAGTGACATGTCGCGATTGGTTCCAACTAAGCTTGAAAGAAGGCTTAACCGTATTCCGTGACCAAGAGTTCTCATCTGATCTTGGTTCTCGCGCAGTAAACCGAATCAACAATGTTCGTATTATTCGCGGGCCACAATTCGCTGAAGATGCAAGTCCAATGTCTCACCCAATTCGCCCTGAAAAAGTGATAGAAATGAACAACTTCTACACATTGACGGTATACGAAAAGGGCAGTGAAGTGATCCGAATGATCCACACATTGTTGGGTGAGGAAGGTTTCCAAAAAGGCATGAAGCTTTACTTTGAACGTCACGATGGTACCGCTGCAACTTGCGAAGATTTCGTTGCTGCAATGGAAGATGCGTCGGGCGTTGACCTGTCTCAGTTCCGTTTATGGTACAGCCAGTCTGGTACGCCGACGCTGTCTGTTGAAAGTCACTACGACGCAGAAAAGAAAGAGTACACGTTAACAACTCGCCAAGTAACGGCTCCAACTCATGAGCAAACGGATAAGCAAGCTCTGCATATTCCTCTAGACATCGAGCTATACACCGCGTCGGGTGAAGTAATTGGGTTACAATGTAACGGTCAGCCAGTTCACAATGTATTAGATGTGAAAGAAGCGGAACAAACGTTTGTGTTTGAAAACGTTTCAGAGCAACCGATCCCATCGCTACTGCGTGAATTCTCTGCGCCAGTGAAATTGGAATACGATTACTCAGATGAAGAGCTGATCTTCCTGATGGTGAATGCTCGCAATGAGTTCTCTCGTTGGGATGCGGGTCAAATGCTGCTAGCGAAATACATCCGTAGCAACGTAGATAACGTTCAACAAGGTCAAAAGTTTGAACTTTCTGCTTCTGTTGTTGATGCATTCCGCGGGGTACTGCTTAGTGATTCACTAGAACCTGCGTTTATTGCAGAAATGCTTTCTCTACCGAGCCATAACGAAGTGTCGGGTTGGTATGAGTGCGTTGATATTGATGCAGTCGCATCTGTTCTTAACTCAATGAAAGTAACACTAGCTGCAGAACTTGAAGACGAGTTAGCGGCGGTTTATCACAGCCATGCACTAACAGAATACACGATCGATCACGATTCGATTGGTAAGCGTACTCTACGTAAAGTCTGTCTAAGTTACTTAGCGCATACTGAAAAGGGTAATGACTTGGTTGTTGCTATGTACCAACAAGCAAACAACATGACAGATACAATGGCAGCGATGGGCGCGGCGAACAGTGCGCAACTACCATGTCGTGAAACCTTGATGGCGGATTACAGCGACAAGTGGAAACATGATGGTCTTGTCATGGATAAGTGGTTTGCATTGCAAGGTTCAAACCCAAGCTCTAATGCACTTGAAGTGATTAAAGCGTCGATGTCGCACCAAGCGTTCAGCTTGAAGAACCCGAACCGTACTCGTAACTTGGTTGGTTCGTTCTTAAACATGAACCCGGTTCAATTCCACGCCAAGTCAGGACAAGGTTACGCGTTTGCTGGCGAGATCCTACGTGAACTGAACAGCAGCAACCCGCAAGTGGCTTCACGTTTGATTGACCCGCTACTTAAGTTCCGTAAGTACGATGATGAACGCCAAGCTCTAATCAAAAAAGAACTTGAGACGCTGAAGAACATGGACAACCTTGCAAAAGACTTATTCGAGAAAGTGGCAAAAGCACTAGAGGCTTAAATCAGCCGCTTATTCAGGTAACTGTTTGATCATAAGCGGTTTGCTAATAAACAGTTTACTAGTAACGAAAAGTCATCAGTGGTAGAGAATATCTGCCACTGATTTTTTTGTTTCTGGTTTATCGAATTTTCGATAAGCTAGAGCAGTTTCAAGTTCACTTTCAGACATCGTTAAGTGCCAAAAATACCGGCACTGTATATTTATACAGGTATCGTATGAATCGCTATATTTTCCAACTTAACATCTCATATCAGCAGTTTTTGGCTAGCTACTCGGGTGCCGCAAGTAAAGTTCAAGTGATAACAACAACAGGGTTACGCTTACAGCTACCTGCAACTCGCTTCAGACCATTTCTTACACAAATAGGGGTTAGAGGACAGTTTAGGTTAACAACTGACCAAAAAAATAAGTTTATTAAGTTGGAAGCTCTGTAAAGCTTGGCGTGCCTAGTGAGTTAAAGGGAATCTTAATCACATAATCAAACATTTCACCTCTTACCACCTCTAAAACAATTAACTATTTATCAATAATGCTTTTACAATAAATGAATGCATTACCTTTGCTTAACTCGTTAGTAGAACTGGCCTTGAAGGCTTGATTCAAACGCTAGCTTAAGTAAGCCCCCTAATAATAAAATAAAATAAAATTCTAATTGTGGAGTGTGACTATGACCGCACGTGAAACTGTGGTTCCAGTTTTACTTGAAAAAGTTTACAAACTGATTCAAGACAAACTTGACCTTGCTCATCGACCTCTCGTAACTCAACTTGCTCAACACTTGTTTAGTAACGTTTCTCACGACGATCTAACTCAGAGAAACGAATCCGATTTATACGGTGCTGTAGTTAGCTTATGGCATCACATCAATGAAAAGAAAGCTGACCAAATCTCTGTTCGTGTTTTTAACCCGACAGTAAGTCGTCAAGGTTGGCAATCTACTCACACTATCGTAGAGATAGTCGTACCAGATAGCCCATTCCTTGTAGACTCTGTAAAAATGGCGCTGACTCGCCTAGACCTTTCTTCTCACCTTATGCTTCACAATCCAACACAAATTTCTCGCTCTGATAAGGGCAGTGTTGTCGGCGTTAGCAATAACGAAGGTGCATTCCAATCGCTTTTCCATATCGAAGTAGACCGTCTTAGCAGCAAAGCTGAAATGACAGCGCTCAAAACGGAACTACTGGATATCTTTACCGATACTGGTTTAGTCGTGAACGATTGGCTGAAGATGGTTGAAAAACTTGAGGAAGTAACTAATCAAGTTGAAAAGCAAAAAGAAAGCATTCCTGTAGACGGTCAACGTTTTGATGAGACGTTGGCGTTTCTTCGTTGGTTAGGCGAGCACAACTTTACGTTTATGGGTTACAAGGAATATGACCTTGTTTCTGTAAATGGTGACACAGAACTACAACCGACCAAGGAGCAAGGCCTTGGTTTGTTTGCGAATTCAGATCGTGTGCGTAACGTTAAGCTGTCTGAGTTTTCTGATTCGGCACGTCTTGAAGCCAAAAAGCCTTATGTACTTATCGTAACCAAGGGCAACACGGCTTCACGCATTCACCGCCCAGCTTACAATGATTACATTGGTATTAAGAAGTTCGATAAGAACGGTAAGGTCATTGGTGAACACCGCTTTACTGGTCTTTACACCTCTGCCGTTTATAACCAAACCGTTGAAACTATTCCTCTTGTTCGCGAGAAAGTAGAGCGTATCTTAGACGCGAGTGGTTACCGTGAAGGTTCATACTCTTATAAAGCTCTGCACAACATTCTAGAAAACTACCCGCGAGATGAACTGCTTCAAGCTCGTGAAGAAGAATTGCTAGAAGTCGGTACTGGCGTAGTTCAAATGCAAGATCGCGATCTTCTGCGTTTGTTTGTTCGCAAAGACCCGTTTGGCCGTTTCTTTAGCTGCATGGTTTACGTTACTAAAGATCGTTACAACACCGAACTTCGTCGTCAAACCCAACGCATCTTGAAGCAGTATTTCGGTTGCGAAGAAGAGGTCGAATTCACGACATACTTCTCTGAAAGCCCACTGGCAAGAACGCACTATATTGTTCGTGTTGATAACAACAACATGGATGTGGACGTGAAAACAATTGAGCAAAATTTAATGGAAGTATCGTCTACGTGGGATGACCGCCTGTCTGAATCAATCGTTGCTAACTTCGGTGAGAGCAAAGGTCTTCCGTTATCGAAAGAGTACATGCGTGCATTCCCACGTTCGTACAAAGAAGACATGATGCCTGGTTCTGCGGTTGCAGATATCGAGCGTTTAGAAGCACTAAGTGAAGACAACAAACTGGGCATGCTTTTCTACCGCCCTCAAGAAGAAGCGGCAGACTCTAAAGCTGTTCGTTTGAAGCTGTTCTACCACAGTGATGAGCCGATTCACCTGTCTGATGTTATGCCAATGCTTGAAAATTTTGGCCTGCGCGTTATTGGTGAATCACCTTATGAAGTACGCAAGACCAATGGGGTGACTTATTGGATCCTTGATTTCTCGATGCTGCATAAGAGTGACAAGACGATTGATCTTCGTGAAGCGCGCGATCTATTCCAACAAGCCTTTGCTGCGATTTGGGAAGGTGAATTAGACAGCGATGGTTTTAACCGCTTGGTATTGGGTGCTGCTCTTTCTGGCCGTGAAATCTCAATCTTACGTGCGTATGCGCGTTACATGCGCCAAGTGGGTTTCCCATTTAGCCAACAATACATTGAAGACACATTGTCTCATTACCCAGATCTAGCGAAAGGGTTAGTGAGCTTATTCGGCAAGCGTTTTGATCCTAAATTAAAGGGTAGCGCGAAAGGGCAACAAGATCTTATTAAGAAGATCACTGAACAGTTGGATCATGTAGAAAGCTTGGATGATGATCGTATCATTCGTCGTTACATGGAAATGATCACAGCAACGCTTCGCACTAACTACTATCAGTTAGACGACAACAAACAGTCTAAACCTTGGTTGGCTCTGAAAATGAGACCAAGCGAGATCCCAGATATCCCAGCGCCGGTTCCTGCGTTTGAGATCTTCGTTTACGCACCAGACATTGAAGGTGTGCATCTACGTGGCGGTAAAGTCGCTCGTGGTGGTTTACGTTGGTCAGACCGTCAAGAGGATTTCCGTACTGAGATTCTAGGCCTAGTTAAAGCACAGCAAGTTAAGAACACAGTAATTGTACCTGTTGGTGCAAAAGGTGGTTTCGTTTGTAAGCGTCAACACACTATGTCTGGCCGTGATGAAATTTTCGCTGAAGGTCAACGTTGTTACAAGCGCTTCATCCGTGCATTACTAGACGTATCAGACAACATCATTGAAGGTGAGGTTATTCCACCTAAGAGTGTTGTTCGTCACGATGAAGATGATCCGTATTTGGTTGTTGCCGCCGATAAAGGTACCGCAACGTTCTCAGATCTAGCAAACTCAGTATCTGCTGAATACAATTTCTGGTTAGGCGATGCATTTGCCTCTGGTGGCTCTAACGGCTATGACCATAAAGCCATGGGTATCACGGCGAAAGGTGGCTGGGAATCTGTCAAACGTCACTTCCGTGAAATGGGCATCAACTGTCAAACAACGGACTTTACCGCTATCGGTGTAGGTGATATGGCGGGCGATGTATTTGGTAACGGCATGCTGTTGTCTAAGCATATTCGTATGCAAGCTGCGTTTAACCACATGCATATTTTCATCGACCCGAATCCAGAATCAGCATCAAGCTGGGTAGAGCGTGAGCGCTTGTTTAATCTTCCTCGCTCAAGCTGGGAAGATTACAACAAAGACCTGATTTCTCAAGGTGGTGGCATCTTCTCTCGTCGAGCGAAGTCTATCTCTTTGACGCCTGAAATTCAGAAAATGCTGGGTACTAAGAAAGCATCAATGGCACCAAATGACTTGATCAAAGCGATCTTGTCTATGAAGGTTGATCTTCTTTGGAATGGCGGTATCGGTACTTACGTTAAGTCTTCAAACGAGACTCATACAGATGTTGGTGACCGTGCAAATGACGTGCTTCGTATCGATGGCCGTGACCTGAAAGCTAAGGTTGTTGGTGAAGGCGGTAACTTGGGTATGACTCAATTGGGTCGTATTGAATACGCGCTGACGGGTGGCCGCGTTAATACTGACTTCGTTGATAACGTTGGTGGTGTTGACTGTTCGGATAATGAAGTAAACATTAAGATCTTCTTGAATGGTTTGGTGTCTAATGGTGATCTAACCGTTAAGCAACGTAACCAAGTGCTTGAATCGATGGAAGATGAAGTTGGCGAAATTGTTCTAGACGACGCATATTGTCAAGCTGAGTCTATTTCGGTTACTGAGCATCAAGGTGTTGGCTTAGTAAAAGAGCAAATCCGTTTTATTCATACAATGGAAAAAGCAGGGTACTTGGATCGTGGTTTGGAATACATCCCAGATGACGAAACACTGCTTGAGCGTGAAAAGCAGGGCCAAGGCCTAACAAGACCTGAGCTTTCTGTACTTGTCGCTTACGGTAAAATGGTGCTTAAAGAAGATCTTGTTAGTGATGATATCGCTAATGATGAATTCCATGCTCAACAGCTTATGCAGTACTTCCCAACCGCGTTACGTCGTAACTATTCTCAACACATGGATAACCATCCACTACGTTCTGAAATCATCGCGACTGCACTGGCTAACCAAATGGTTAACGAGATGGGTTGTAACTTCGTTACTCGTCTGCAAGAAGAGACGGGCGCAAATATCGTTGATATTGCCAATGCTTACGCAGCAACACGTGAAATCTATGGTCTTGGCAAAGTTCTGAAGAGCATCCGTGAACTGGACAATGTTTCAAGTTCTGAAGCTCAATATGAATTGATCTACCATGTTCGTCGTACACTTCGTCGTTTGGCTCGTTGGTTGCTAAGAAACCGTACCGGAAAACAGTCAGTGAAAGCATTGATTGAACTTTACCAAGGCGATGTTCTTACTATCACAGAGAAACTGGATGAAAACCTAGTGGCTTCTGAAGTAGAAGAGCATAACGCAATGGCACAGTTATGGATTGACCAAGGCGTAACCCCTGAGTTGGCTAATTCAGTTGCGCGTTTGTCTAGCTTGTACTCGGCACTGGATATATCCACAGTGGCTCGTGAGACAGGTAAAACAGTACAACAAGCGTCGAAGCTTTACTTCAACCTTGGCGACCGTTTGTCTCTGCACTGGTTCTTGAAGCAAATCAATGGTCAAGCTGTAGATAACAACTGGCAAGCGCTGGCACGTGCAGCATTCAGAGAAGATCTGGATTGGCAGCAACGTCAGCTAACTGGCCAAGTGCTTAACTGCGGTTGTGCTTCAGACATCGATGTGATTAAAGCGCTTGATGATTGGATGGAAAGTAACTCTGATTCTCTACATCGTTGGGAAAGTATCCTCAATGAATTCAAAGTAGGTTCGGTTCATGAGTTTGCCAAGTTCTCGGTAGCACTGCGTGAATTGATGTTATTGAATCTAAACTGCATGTCGACAGATTAGTGATGAGATAAAACGAAAGACATAAGGGCAGGCCATAAGGTTTGCCTTTATCGTTTCTATAAAGTGGCATCAATAGGTCTAACGATTTTTGACGGACCCACTTCTTTTGACGGACCCACTTCGTGGACACCTTGCTTGTTGTTAAAAGAGTGGGTGGCTGTAATATGGTAGAGACTAGAAATGAGTAAACTGACTGCTGAAACGATAACGTTTGCTTAATAAAGAACCTCATTCGCTAACAAACTCGATTATCTTACCCTTACAGACAGTAATAGATTGAATAGTTGAGTAAATAAGTAAATAATATCGCCCCGTTTACACGGGGCTTTTTTCTATCGGAGGCACAATGCTCTACCGTCTAGCCAGAACTGGCTTTTTCCAACTTGATGCCGAAAAGGCACATGATCTTGCAATTCAAAATTTCAAACGCTTCACAGGCACTCCTATTGATCTTTTGTATCGCCAACAATTACCTAATCGACCTGTAGAATGCATGGGTCTTACTTTTAAAAACCCAGTTGGCCTAGCGGCTGGCCTAGATAAAAACGGCGAATGTATTGATGCATTTGGCGCAATGGGTTTTGGTTTCGTTGAAGTAGGAACGGTAACTCCTCGTCCACAAGCCGGTAATGACAAACCACGTCTGTTCCGTCTTGTTGAAGCTGAAGGTATCATCAACCGCATGGGGTTCAATAACCTAGGCGTCGACAATCTTATTGAGAACGTTAAGAAGTCGAACTACGACGGCATCTTAGGTATCAACATCGGTAAGAACAAAGACACACCAATTGAAAAGGGCGCTGAAGATTACTTGATCTGTATGGAGAAGGTATATCAATACGCTGGTTACATTGCTGTGAACATCTCTTCACCAAATACTCCAGGACTTCGTTCTCTACAATACGGCGAAGCTCTAGACGATCTATTGTCTGAACTTAAAACGAAACAATCTGAACTAGAAGAGAAGCATGGTAAATATGTTCCTCTTGCTCTTAAGATTGCTCCGGATCTAAGTGATGACGAAATTAGCCAAATTTGTGAATCATTGATCAAAAATAAGATCGATGGTGTGATCGCAACAAACACAACATTGGATCGTTCAATCGTTGAAGGCATGAAACATTGCGATGAAGCGGGTGGCCTAAGTGGACGTCCAGTTCAATCTCGCAGTACTGAAGTGGTTCGTAAACTTCACGAAGAGTTGGGTGACCAATTACCGATCATCGGGGTAGGTGGCGTTGACTCTTACGTCGCTGCGAAAGAGAAAATGATGGCAGGCGCGAAGCTTGTACAAGTTTACTCTGGTTTCATCTACAAAGGCCCTGGTCTTGTAGGCGACATCGTTAAAAATTTATAGTCCCCGAAAACCAGATCTTTTATAAACCCAGAGCTTTTATAAACAGAGTTATCAAAAAGATTTGGTTATTTTAGGAAAGCTATAATTTGGCATCGTCTTACTAAAAGAGACACTGTAACTCACTGAGTTGTAGAGAGAAGCGATAAGAAAGAGGAATTCATTTCCTCTTTTTTTTTGCCTATTGCTCAGTAAAATTACTGTAATTGAAGGTAATTTTGCGTTTTACCTAATGGAATGGTTCAACAGTGTGAGACGAAATGATGCTTAAACCTAGCGATACATGGAGTTGGTATTACGATGAGCAGCAATGTTCATTAATGCTAAACCTCGGAGAGGATATGATTTTCAAAACGAATCTGGTCCGCAATAAGCTGGTGGACTGCGCGTTTAGAGATAATGAATTCACCGTTGATGACGCATCTTCATACCAAACCTTCAAAGAACAAATTTCTGGCTTAGAACTGTCTGAGCCTCGCCAAGCTGAACTCGCACTATATTGTGTGGCAGCAAAGCGCTTCCACAAGCCTGTACAGCCTAAAAGCTGGTTCTTCGATTCACAAGGCGCTGGCCACGAATCTCCTCAAGAAGGGGATATCGTACAAATGAATAACGAGCATAGCCTAGGTTACTTCATTGTATTGGAAGTGGGAGAGTGTGCGAGCCTATGTGCATTTGTCGACTTAGAAGAGTTTCTGCTCACACCTTCAAAAGGGTTAAGCTTTGGAGACTCGATTAAAGTGATGCACGATAGGATGGTAGACGCGAACTCTATTCTTCATTTTCACCATACACATATTGCAATGGTCGGTTAATTCCCCAGTTTAGTTCATCATTTCTAACACACATTGCAACGCATAAACCTATCAAACCTTCCTTAGAATCGGCTCAATAGCCGATTTTTTTGTGCCTAAAAAACCTCATCCAGATAAATACATCACCGCTTAACTATTTAATTAGTGAACTTGTGACTGTTTTTTCATCTTAATTTCTGCCTATTTTCATCGGCAGAAGTGTAAATTACCTCCCTTTATTCCCTGTTTTTGTGCCTTTGTAGCTAACTTTCAGTCTTAAATTGGCCCTGGTATATACCAATTTTAAGGTGAATATAAATTCACGCCGCCGCATTGGCCGATGTTTGGTCATAAATTGTGCTGATTTGATAAGTCTTATGTTCTAAGGGGATGTGGGTAAGCGATCGCTTCATGACTGTGTGTTTGCTAGCCAGTTAGTCGAAAGATTCAATGAAAAGACAAGTTTAGTGTGATGCTCTAATAACAAATTCAGGTATAATCGAGCTAATTTTTATCAATAAAAGAACACTATGAATCAATATCTAGCGGTTACCTCAAACGGCCTTGAGAATTTATTAGTTGAAGAACTAACCCAACTAGGGATTACAAATGCAAAACCTGTTCAAGCAGGTGTTAAATTCAAAGCGACCAATGAGCAAATTTATCGTTGTTGTTTATGGAGTCGTTTGGCTTCTAGATTTGTACGTGTCCTTTCTGAATTCACTTGTATGGACGACATGGATTTGTACCTATCAACCACCGCGGTTAACTGGGTAAATCAATTCCATAGCTCTAAGCGTTTTGTTGTTGACTTTAACGGTACAAACAACGAAATCCGTAATAGCCAATACGGTGCGATGAAAGTAAAAGATGCCGTTGTTGATAGCTTTGAGAAAAAGTCTTTGCCTCGTCCGTCTATCAGCAAAGAAAATCCAGATATTCGTATTCACGTTCGTCTACATCGTGATAAAGCGATTCTTGGTGTTGATATGGTAGGTAGCGGTCTTCACCAACGTGGTTATCGTCCAGAATCAGGCCGCGCACCATTGCGTGAAACCCTTGCTGCAGCGATTCTTCTTCGTAGTGGCTGGGATGCGACTAAGCCTTTCCTAGACCCAATGTGTGGTTCAGGTACGTTAGTGATTGAAGCGGCAATGATGGCTGCGAACATGGCTCCAGGTGTTAAACGCCAGAAGTGGTGTTTTGAATCACTAGAAGATTTTGAACCAGAACTGTGGGCTGAAGTGAAAGCTGAAGCGAACGTTCAAGGTCGTCGTGGCGTTAAGAAAGTAGAATGTAAGTTCTATGGCTACGACAATGACGAGCGCATGATCAAAACAGCGCGTGACAATGCTCGTCGTGCTGGTGTTGAAGAGCTGATTGAATTCGAAGTAGGCGATGCTGCAAAGCTTAAGCGTCCTACAGAGTTTGCTGATGGTGTGATTGTTTCTAACCCACCTTATGGTGAGCGTCTTGGCACAGAGCCGGGTTTGATTGCACTTTACACGGCATTCGGTGCACAACTTAAAGCGGAATTTGGCGGTTGTAACGCGTCTATCTTCTCTAGTTCTGACGAACTGCTTAGCTGCTTACGTATGCGTGCAGACAAACAGTTCAAATTGAACAATGGTGCGTTACCGTGTCACCAAAAGAACTACTCAATTTCAGACCGTCCGATGTCAGAGCGTCCAACGGGTGAACAAGAGCAACTTATTGCCCCAGACTTCGCAAACCGTCTTAAAAAGAACATCGGTAAAATTGGCAAGTGGGCTAAGAAAGAGCAATTAGATTGTTACCGTATCTACGATGCGGACTTACCAGAATACAATGTAGCGATTGACGTATACCCAGGTCACCTAGTGATTCAAGAATACGCAGCACCTAAAGATGTACCGGAAGAGAAAGCAAAACGTCGCTTAACAGATATCATCCGTGCTTCTATTCAAGTCACTGGCGTTGAAGCAAACAACGTGGTTCTTAAGGTTCGTCAGAAGCAGAAAGGCCGATCTCAATATCAAAAAATGGCTCAAGACTCCTCTAACCTAGAAGTGAACGAATACGGCGTTAAGCTGATTGTTAATCTTCATGACTACTTAGATACGGGCTTGTTCTTAGATCATAAGATCACTCGTCGTCGTATCGGCGAAATGGCTGCAGGTAAAGATTTCCTTAACTTGTTTGCTTACACAGGCAGTGCCTCTGTTCATGCTGCTGTGGGTGGTGCACGCTCTACAACAACCGTTGACATGTCTAATACCTACCTTGAGTGGGCAAAACAGAACATGGAGCTTAATGGCCGTGTTGGTCGTCAACATCAGTTTGTTCAAGCCGACTGCTTACAGTGGTTGGTTAAAGAGCAGGGTTCTTACGACCTGATCTTCATTGATCCCCCAACGTTCTCAAACTCTAAGCGTATGGATCAATCTTTTGATGTTCAGCGTGATCACATTCAATTGATGGAAAACCTTAAGCGTCTTCTTCGTGAAGAAGGCACAATTGTGTTCTCTAACAACAAGCGTCACTTCAAAATGGATGTAGAAGGCCTAGAAGAGTTAGGTCTCAAAGCTCAGAACATCTCATCTAAAACGCTTCCATTGGACTTCTCTCGTAACAAGCACATTCATAACTGCTGGTTGATTACACATAAGTAATTAAGAGATTGTATAAGGATATAGCGTGCTGACTCTCTACAGTACAGAAGGGTGCCATCTATGTGAGATGGCATTCAAACTCACGGAACAGTTAAACATTAGCCATCACGTCAACGTTGTCGACATTGCATTTGATGATGAGCTCTTTTCCCGTTACGGGGTCACTATTCCGGTGCTCAAATTTGAAAGCTCTGACTTTTCTCAAAGCTCAGAGCTTAACTGGCCATTTGGCTTGTTAGAACTTAATGATTGGTTAAAAAAGAATGGCATTACTTACAATTCATAACGGGCAATTAGCGTTTGGCGATCACCCGTTATTAGATCGTGCGGACTTTGCACTGCAAGAAAACGAACGTGTGTGTTTAGTAGGGCGCAATGGCGCGGGTAAGTCTACGTTGATGAAAATCCTGTCAGGGAACATCATCATGGACGACGGTAAGATGCAAATCACACAAGATGTGGTTGTGTCTCGCCTTGAGCAAGATCCACCGCGTAATGAAGAAGGCACCGTTTATGATTACGTTGCTGGTGGCCTAGCGGAAATCGGCGAACAGCTGAAGATCTATCATGATCTTTTGGATCTCATTGGTACTGACCCTAGCGAAAAGAACTTAAATCGTCTTACTCGTGTGCAAGAGCAGTTGGATCATGCCAACGCATGGCGCTTCGAAGATCGCGTAAGTAACGTAATGGCGGCGCTTAAACTCACTGCTGAAACAAAACTGACGGATTTGTCTGGTGGTTGGCAACGTAAAGCGGCGCTTGCTCGTGCGCTTGTATGTGACCCAGACGTACTTCTACTCGACGAACCGACTAACCACCTAGATGTTGCGACAATCGAATGGTTAGAAGGCTTCCTGAAAGACTTCCGTGGTTCAATCATCTTTATCTCGCATGACCGTGCTTTCATCAAATCAATGGCAACTCGCATTGTCGATCTTGATCGCGGCAAGCTGAGCTCGTTCCCTGGCGATTACGAAAACTACTTGCTAGAGAAAGAAGAAGCGTTACGTGTCGAAGAGATGCAGAACGCTGAATTCGATAAAAAGCTTGCTCAAGAAGAAGTGTGGATTCGTCAGGGTATTAAAGCTCGTCGAACGCGTAACGAAGGCCGTGTACGTGCACTTAAGAAGTTGCGTGAAGAGCGCATCAATCGTCGTGAAGTGCAGGGTAAAGCGGTTATTCAGATCGATGATGGTCAACGTTCAGGCAAGATTGTATTCGAAGCAGAGAATCTTAACTTTGGCTTTGAAGGCAAAGAGATTGTTAAAGATTTCAGCTTCAACATTATGCGTGGTGATCGTATTGCTCTGATCGGCCCTAATGGCTGTGGTAAGAGTACCGTGCTTAAACTGCTTCTTGATCAGCTGAAGCCTGATTCTGGCCGTCTGCATTGTGGTACTAAACTTGAAGTGGCTTACTTCGACCAATATCGAGAAATTCTAGACCCTGAGAAGTCAGTAATTGACAATCTGGCGGATGGTAAGCAAGAAGTGACAGTAGGCGGCCGTGAGCGCCATGCACTGAGCTACCTACAAGATTTCTTGTTCTCTCCTAAACGTGCTCGCACTCCTGTGAAGGCACTGTCTGGTGGTGAGAAAAACCGCCTGTTATTAGCTCGTATTTTCCTTAAGTCGAATAACTTATTGATTCTCGATGAGCCAACCAACGATCTAGATATCGAAACTTTGGAACTTTTAGAAGATTTGCTTGCCAACTATCAGGGTACGCTTCTTTTAGTGAGCCACGATCGACAGTTTGTTGATAACACGGTTATGACAAGTTGGATTTTTGAAGGCAACGGCGTTGTTGAAGAATTTGTTGGTGGTTACCACGATGCTCAGCAACAAAGAAAGCAGGCTATAGAGTACCGACAGGTTGAAAAGCCATCAAAGCCAGAGAAAGTAGTTGAGGAAACTCCCAAAACTGCGCCAGTTAAGGCTAAAGCTAAGAAGTTATCGTATAAGCTACAACGAGAACTAGAAGCGCTACCTTTGCGTTTGGAAGAATTGGAAACTCAAATTGAAACTCTTCAGGAAGAAGTCAACGATCCTAGCTTCTTTTCAAAATCTGTAGAGCAGACACAACCAGTATTAGATAAGCTATCTGCAGCAGAGCAGGAGCTTGAAGTTGCTTTTGAGCGCTGGGAAGAGCTCGAGGCACTACAACAGGAAAGTTAAGAAGTAATCATGACTTGTAATAAATTTAAATTAACAACAGTTGCAGCCTTAGTTTTGGCTGCAACTAACGCGAATGCTGCACTGTACAAGGTAGTTGAAGTCGCGACTCCTAGCTCAATTGTCGGAGCTTCTGAAACGTTTGGTGTCGCGATTCAACCAGCGGCGGTTACCGGAACTGAAAGTTGTTTTACC
>NZ_AJZM02000081.1 GCF_000272405.2 Vibrio tasmaniensis 1F-187 | reverse complement strand
CCAAAACTTCTGGTGCGGATCATTCTTCTTGCTCTGGGTTCACTTTTGTCTTTTTCCGGTCATAAGGTCGGATATAGTGACCCTAGTAACATGGCTGGCGTTTCTGCTAGTTCGTTAATTGAAAACGAGTCTGCTAAATCAACCATTGTGACAAAATTAGAGAGTACGTCTGTTGGGCACAGCTTATTGCTCGCTAGTTTGTTGCCACTACTTTATTGCCTACTATCGTAGCCATCACCTAATAGATTGTTTAACTGGATTCCAAAACGCTCAGCACTTTTGTAATGGTCGGCTTTTGTGGGTAAGGTAGTCATATTAGTTTGGTTGCATTTTTCACTAGTTAACAAGGCTTATACGTGCTTGAAAAATCTAACATGGAGAGTGAATTGAAAGATTACGAAGTTTATCTGTTCGATATGGACGGAACATTAGTAAATTCAGAGCCTTTAAAGGGCAAAGCGTTAGCATTAGCTTGTTTAGATTATGGCGCACACGTAGACCACAACATTTACAAAGATGTTATGGGGGAAAGTTGGCAGGTTGTAACGGGTCACTTTTTTGAAAATGCAAATATTGCTCCTGACTTAGAAGAGTTTAATTACCACTTTCGAGCTCATTACGAACAGATGCTCAATGATGATCTTGAGCTAAATGTTGGGGCTAAGGCTTATATAGAACAGTTAAAACTAGCAGGGAAAAAGTGTGGAGTTGTTAGTTCAGCAGCAACATGGATGGTTGATAATATTTTAACCTCGTTGCAGTTAGAGAATGCTTTTGACCTTGTTATCACACAGGAGCACGTAACTAAGCATAAACCGGATCCTGAAGCCTATACTTTAGCTCTTGGTAGATTAGCGGCTTCACCTGGCCAAACAATTGTGTTTGAAGATTCCACAGCGGGTATTCGTGCTGGTAAATCTAGTGGCTGTGACGTCATTGCTGTTAAGCATAGCTTTAATGGTAAAAATGATCTAAGCGGTGCAGTTAAAGTAATCAGTACATATGAGGAATTGCCCGTATAAAAAACGAGTATGGGATTAGTAATTAAGACCGGGTAACTGACTTCTCAGTATTGCCTTGCCATGTTGCTCTGCGGCATGAAGGCTAAAGTGTTTTTTAGTTAGAGTGATACCGCTGAAGTAAGAATCATCAGACATGTTACCTCCGGTGTAATCCCACTTAAGTGTGGCAGTTCCTCAGGAGGGGGAGCCCATATTATTCGCTATGGCGCATTGTCGACTTTTCATCATCAAGGAGAGTTTATGTCTATACCCAAGAAGTCACTATTGAGCAAGTATTCCAAAAATTCATATTTCTGTGATAGCTTTTCAAAAAAAATAAAATACAACAACCAAACTGCTATTGAAGTATTTCTTGAAATAGCAGCTCAAACACCGACTTGGATTGCATTTCTGATGTCTACGAGAAACTGGGTTGTATCGAAACTCGGTTTGAAAAATTTGGGTGGTCTACAAGATGTATCCCGAGATAAATTAGGTTCAGAATATGTTGTAGGCGAACGAGTCGGTATTTTTACACTGGTCAGTTCAACTGAGAATGAAGTTGTATTAGAAGACTGTGATAAACATCTTAATGTCCGAGTTTCTTTTCTTATTGAGCCTGAAGGAGAAACCGCAATTGTTCACGCAAATACCGTGGTTCATGTGAACAATGTGTTTGGCAAGACCTATATGTTCTTCGTTACGCCATTTCATAAAATAATAGTACCAAGCTCCCTGAAAGGGTTAGAACAGGCATAACAAATAGGGATTGAGTATGAATACGATACTTTAATTGGGCAGGTGAAAGCTATAAATCAAGAAATATAGCGAGTAATTTAAGCAGACAGTTAACACTTGGCCGTTGCAGTTCGGCTTTGCTTTAGTGATTTAGATGGTAGATTTGAGTGTGTTTCGTTACGTTATTGGGCGTTAGCTTACAACGATGAAAAGGAACTTCGATGTTTAAAATTGAGACAAAGCGGCTGATTATTAGGGATATGAATCCTAGCGATGAAAATGCTTTCGTGGCGATGTCTCAAGATGCTAAATATCAGCGTTTCTATGATGAAAGTGACTGTGACCCTATTAAATATAAAGAGTTAACCAACTTGTTTATAGCCCAGGCGTCTGAAGAACCAAGGAAATCATATCAACTCGCAGTTGAATATAAGAGCACAGGGCAGTTCATTGGTACTGTTTGTTTGCGTTTAGAAGACAATCAGCAAGCTTCAATGGGGTGTGCGTTTTCAAGATCGCATCAAGGTCATAAGTTAAGCAATGAAGCGGCTCTCGCTTTGGCTGATTTTGGTTTTTCAACATTGGGCGTACACCGCATTTATGCGGAGACAATCAGTAAGAATTTACCTGCCATTAAGCTCTGTAAGTCTTTAGGTATGCGTCAAGAAGCGCACTTTAGAGAGCATCGTTTTTTCAAAGGGCGGTGGTGGGATACCATAGTTTTAGCTGTCCTGCGATCCGAATGGGTCAAAGCATAGCCAAGTGGCTAATGTAGATTCGATGTGCTTTATAACAAGGCTTAAACCTGAACAAGGTTATTCTGCTTTGATACTTTGGTTAGGTAGTATCAAGGTAATGCTACTTGGTTTTGGGGAATCTACTTTCATTACTCGCCACGATTATTTAGAAAGGCCGCAGTAAGATAGCTGTTGGCTAGGTAATTGGTTGTTCGTTGTCTATAGGAGATATAACTGTGTTTTATAGTAAGGAATACAACAAGGGGTTGTTGCTCATCCTTGTTTCGATAAGTGCTTTCATTGTCATTATGTCTGATAATAACTCCGGAACATTCATCGCTCACGCCATCAACGGGTTAATTGCTTTGCTCTTTTTCTCCATGACAATTGAGGTCAAAGGCAATGCATTGAGCTGGTATTTCGGTTTTGGTTTTTGGCGTAAGAATGTAGAAGTGTCAGACATAACGGAGACATCGTTTTATCAAAGCAAGTGGTATCAAGGTATTGGCATCCGCATGTTGAGCGATGGTTGGTTATATAATGTATCGATAGGTTCAGCGCTGAAGTTAAACCTAAGCAATGGAAAGCATGTTTACATTGGTTGTAAGGATACAGACGGTTTAAATGCGGCCTTGAAAGCTGCTAACGAACAGATAACTCAAAAGTGATTTACGAGGCTTGGCACTTTTCGTTTAAAGTTTGACTAATGTTTAAGGTCGTATGGTTTTGGGGCAGTAGCGTTGCTCGGACCATAAACGTGAGGTTGACAGGGAGAGTTATGAATCAACAAGAAGCCTTTATAGGTTTTGCGGTTTATGGGCTTATCAGTAGCTCAATTGGCTTTTTTACGTTTTTTATTATCAAAGGTGCGAAGTACAAACAAACATTGTGGACTTTGCAGTCTGTTGTTTTTGGTATCTTCTCGATTGGTTTTATCTATAGCTCAGGTGGTAATGGGTCAGAATTATTGGTCTGGGTTCCGCTGGTTATCTTGACGTCTATTTACAATATCCACTCATTGAAATTTTGTGTTTCTTGTGGAAAAACTAACGTAAGAAAAAGAGGATTATCATCCATAAAATCATGTAGTGGATGTGGTAATGCTTTATAGTAAAACTACGATATACCAGACGTTTGTTCATTTTTAGTTTCAGCCTTAAAAGGAAGTTGTATGAATTTAGATAAAGCTAAAAAACGCATCGCAAAGCAGGTTAAAAAAGGCGACAACGGATACCCAAAAATCACGCTAGCGTATTACGGAACGACAAAAGATCTCGCAACGGAAGTTTCGGTTCAATTTATGTTGGGTGAGAGCGATGGTGTTCAAGAGGAGCGTTTCTCTTGCGAAACAGAAATTCGAGATAATGAGTTAATCCAGACAACGTTACTCAAGATAATCGAGCGAGCGAATGTTAACTCAGTGATTGAAGTTGAAGGCGTGACGGTTCTTTAGTTTGCTTTGAGTCTAAGCGTTTGTTTATTAATGTCGGTTTGGAACCTAATTCAGTCAGCGAACTTAGGTTATAACGAAATTGTCTATATACGTGCTTAAAGGAATAGGGAAATGCAAGAAAATGACACTGTATTACGATGTGGAAACTGTAATAAGAAAACGTCACACATCAGGTTAAGCGCGTCCGAAGTGAAGTTAAAACAGCAGGAGAAAAACACCCTCAAGTCACGAATTCTAAATATTGCATTCGGCGTGTTATTGGGTTCACATAAATCAAAATCAAAAATTAGCTACTTCAAGTGCTCGGTTTGTCATGCTGAGTATGATGATAGCGAAAGCGCTCCCCATGGTTGGGGCTAGTTGGCCTTGTTACTATGAACTCACTTCTCAACGTTTATCGTGAAGATTTGCAGATTATTGGTATGATGTTTCTATAGTCTTCGAGAGGTTTTATGATGTTGAAAATGACAAGTAGTGTACTTGCGGTGTGTTTATTCGGTCTTAGCGTGGGAGCTAACGCTTCGACACTCGAAGAGTGTGCCAAACTCCTTCCTGACGGTCACACTTATAAAGTAGAGATCATTTTAGACGTAGATAAGACTGATAAGGAGCCAACGGTTACTGGTA
Organism: Vibrio tasmaniensis 1F-187; assembly: GCF_000272405.2. Taxonomy (GTDB): domain Bacteria; phylum Pseudomonadota; class Gammaproteobacteria; order Enterobacterales; family Vibrionaceae; genus Vibrio; species Vibrio tasmaniensis_A. The sequence goes on along the minus strand of NZ_AJZM02000081.1, from coordinate 162 downwards.
GTTTTGGGGTGACGGGTGGAGCCGATGCGCCTGAGACTTTCGATATTGGTGATTTTGTCGAGTGCGCAGGCCCTTTGATCAAAACCGTAGACACAGATAGCAACGATGAATCTAAGTCCTAGTCACTTGTTATCTTGTTGGTCAGCTCATTAGCCAGTTAAC